>JAFPWV010000046.1 GCA_017412675.1 Clostridia bacterium | reverse complement strand
GGGCGCTGCCCTCGACACTCGGGATGCTTCGCATCCCGGGACGCCATTTTGAAAAAGGCGGGCGAAAACTTTTGCCCTATTTGCGACAGCCCCTTCGTTTGCCCTCATCCTTTCCGGAACGGGCTGAGCGCGGAGAGATCGTCCTCCCACGCGGAAATCGCCTCGAACTCCGCCATCTGGCTCTCGCCCGACACGGCGACGATCGGGATCGCGGGAACACCGGAGCGGAGCAGATACGCGACCGATGCCGCCGTCACCGAAACGCCGTGCCCGTCCGCGATCCGGGAGAGCTTCTGTGCCGCGATGCGGTCATGCGCGCCCGCCTCCCGCTTCCCCTCCGCGAGCTTGGCGTAGAAGCCGCCGGACGCCGCGGAGAACGCGAAGAGGGGCAGGCCCGTCTCCCGGTGCAGGTTCCAGAGCGTCCGCCCCGTCGCGACGATGCCGTCACCCTTCGGCAGCTCTCCCCCGCCGTCCATCGCCAGGCATTCCTCGTGCAGGCTCCATTCGTTCGACGCGGCGACCATCCAGTCCCGCCAGCCCTCGCCGAGGTAATCGATCGCCCTGCGCACGCGGTCCGCCCGGTAGTTTGACAGTCCGAAACGCATGACGCGGCCCCGCCGCACCATGTCCGCGAGAAAATCGACGATCACGCGGATGTCGAGCGTCTCGTCGTCGCGGTGCGCGAGATAGATCGGGATCACGTCCAGCCCCAGCGTCCGGCGGGAATCCTCGAGGTCCGCTTCGGCGCACGCGCGGTTCACCCGGCTGACGTCATGCGCGTCGAAGGCGTAGTGGCAGCACTTCGAGGTCACGACCATGTCAGTCACCTGCCGGCTCCTCAGCCACGCGCCGATGCACCGCTCGGATTCGTTCATCCCCGATGCGGTCCAGCGTCCGTAGCAGTTCGCGGTGTCGAGGAAGCGTCCCCCCATCGCGTAGTAGCAGTCGAGCAGGGCGAACGAGCGCCCGTCGTCATAGTCCCCGCCGAAGCGTCCGCAGCCGCAGCAGACCGCGGACAGGGGTTCGGGAAAGCTCGGGAATCGGATCTGCCGGATCATGTCGTCCTCCGAAAAAACGGGAGGGACCTCTTTTCGTCCCTCCCGATGATGGATCTCTCGAATCAATACTTGTTCGCGCCGTTGTTCTGGCTCTTGCCGACGTTGAGCATCTTCAGAATCTCGTTGAAGTCCTCGTCGGAGATCGGCGAATCGCCCTCTTCTTCCTTGGTCTCGGGCTTCTGCGCCGGACGGGGCGACGGTTTCTGCACGCCCTTGCCGACGACGTTGATCTCGGTCTTGCCGCCGACGGTCTTGCCGGATGCGATGGGACGGAGCGTGTCCTTCTTCACGAAGGTCTTGTCCATCTCGCTCTTGTTCTGGAAGCCGGTCGCAATGATCGTGACCTTCATGGTGTCCTCGAGAGTCTCGTCGAACGCCGCGCCCCAGATAACGACCGCGTCTTCGTCCGCTTCGGACGTGATGAGCTCGGACGCGATGGTGATGTCTTCGAGGGCGATGTCCGGGGATGCCGTGATGGCGACGAGAACGCCCTTCGCGCCGGTGATGGTGGTCTCGAGCAGCGGGCTGGTGATCGCAGCGCGGGCCGCTTCGTTCGCCTTGTCCTTGCCGGACGCTTCGCCGATGCCCATGTGCGCGTAGCCCGCGTCGAGCATGACGGAGGTGACGTCCGCGAAGTCGAGGTTGATGTACTGCGGGGTGTTGATGAGCTCGCTGATGGAGCGCACGCCGTGGTTCAACACATCGTCCGCGACCTGGAACGCGTTCATGAGGGTGATCTTTTCGCCGACGTCCTTCAGCTTCTCATTCGGGATGATGATGAGGGAGTCCACAAATTCCTTGAGCTTTTCGATGCCCTCTTCCGCCTGGATCATCCGTCTCTTGCCTTCAAAGGAGAAGGGCTTGGTGACGATGCCGACGGTCAGGATGCCGAGGCTCTTCGCAATGCGCGCCACAACGGGAGCCGCGCCCGTGCCGGTGCCGCCGCCCATGCCGGTGGTGACGAACGCCATGTCCGCGCCGTCGAGTGCTGCCGTGATGGCCTCTTCGCTCTCTTCCGCAGCCTTCGCGCCGACTTCGGGATTGGAGCCTGCGCCGTGACCCTTGGTGATCTTCTCGCCGATCGGGATCTTCACGGAAGCGTTGCACTTATGAAGCGCCTGAAGGTCGGTATTGATGGCGATGAATTCGACGCCCTTGATATTGTCGATCATGCGGTTGACCGCATTGCATCCGCCGCCTCCGACACCGATGACCTTTATATTGACACCGCTCTCGTAACTGTTGTCTTCAAATTCAAATGCCGGCATTTACCTGCCCTCCTGATTATTTCTTGAAAATACAGATAGTACACTACTCTATATCTTACACCACTCAGGCAAATTTTGCAATAGTTTTTTACAAAAAAACGTGAAAAAAATTCTGTTTTCGTCCGTTTATATGCAGTTTCGCGCGGAAGCCGGTCATTTCCCGCCGTCGCGGTAGTCGTTGATGACGGTCGCCTCGCCGACTTCCTTGAGGTTGATCGACGCGCGGACGTCCTCTTCGAGCTGTCCCGACGTGATCGCGGCGTAGGCCATCTTCAGCTTCAGTCCCATGTCGCTCTCCCCGCCGCAGGTCAGCGAGTATAGCCCGCAGGCCTCCATCGTGATCTCGTATTCGTCGGTCAGATCGATCCGGTCGATCATGCCGCCCTCTGCGAGCTTCGATGCCATGGTGTCGGCGAGGACGCGGCGGATGTAGCGCTCCGCACGGGAACCCGTGAAGACGAGCACGCGCCCGGCGACGGACTTGTCCACCGGCGGCAGGACGAGGGTGATGAGGCCGTCGGGCACCTCGTCGGGGTTGAGCTCGAGGACGCGCAGGCCCGCGGAGAGCAGGACCGTATCGCCCCAGATGTTCGTGACGTAGGCCGGGGCGTCATCCTCCAGCGTGATCGTGACGGAGGTCGGCGCATGGCGGTGCACGGCGGCGGTCTTGATGTACGGGCAGAGGAAGGTGATCTCCCCTTCGGCGTCCGACGCGCGGAACGAATAGAGCTTGTCCCCGAGGGAAATGCCCGCCGCGTCCACGACCTCAGCTTCGTCGTAATTCACGGAGCCCGTCACGTCGACGTCCTGCACGACAAAGAAGACGCGGTAGCAGACCGCCCCGATGATGACGGCGAGGACGAGGAGGATGAGCGCGGTGAGGATGATGTGGCGGTATTCCTTCCAGCGCTTTGCCGCGGCTGCCCGGCGCTTCGCGGAGCGCATTTCGCCCTCGGCGCGGGATTCCGGCGACTCGAAGAAGTTCAGAAACCAGTCGATCCCGGCGCGGAACCGATTGTCGCGGGCCGCTTCTCCGCCGTCGGGGGACATCGGGCGGTACTGATACGCGCTGCCCGCCCCAGCCTTCGGCGCAGACTTCGCTCTCTCGCGGTGTGCGGACTCGGCGGCTTGCGCGCTCTCCCCCTGACGCGGCGCGGACGATGCCGATCCGGCGCTCTCCCGGGTGCGGCGCTTCGCGGGGGTCTCGTACGGGCTTTCATAGACCTTTTCCCGGGAGGGATTGTCGGTCGAGGCGTCGAGCAGCCCGTATTCGCGGAGCACCTCCCGATGCTTCGCTTCCCGCGTGCAGACACGGTCGTAGATATAGAGGATCTCGTCCCGGCTCTCTCCACTCATGGCGTCGCCCTCCTGTACGGTTTTGCTGTTTTACTTCGCTCTCTTCTTCTCTTCGACCAGCTTCACGAGGTCGTTGTAGATGAGCTTGTTGGAGTCCGGCACGGCAAACTGCCGGATGTTGGTCCTTCTCGTTTCGGCGAGCGCTTCTCCCGCGGGCGAGAGGAGCTTCTCGACCTCCGCGATGAGCGGCTTCGCGCCGTCCGTGAGGTCCTTCTCCTCGAAGAGCCCGGCGGCGTCCGCGTCGTAGAGGACCTTCGCGTTCTTGTACTGGTGATTCTCCGCGACGTTCGGGGACGGGATGAAGATCGCGGATTTGCCGCAGATCGCCAGCTCCGAGACCGTCATCGCGCCGGCACGGTTGATCGTGAGGTCCGCCGCGGCCATCTTCGTCGGCATGTCGTAGATGTATTCGACGAGCTCGATGTTCCCGCACCGATCAAGCCCCATCTCCCGGAACTGCGAGCCGCAGAGCTCCCATTCGATGGAGCCCGTCGCGTGGATGTGGTAGACCTCGGGGTGCTTCACCGTGAATTCCCGCATCACGCAGAGCACGGCGTCGTTGACCTTCTCCGCGCCCATCGATCCGGCGTAGGAGAGGAGGATGTACTTGTATTTCGGGTCGATCCCGAGCTTTTCGCGGGCCTCTTCCCTGGTGATCGACGCGAAGCCGTTCATCACGGGGTTGCCGACCTTCATGAGCTTCGAGGGATCGCAGGTCAGGGTCTCGCCCGTCTTCTCGAAGTTGAGGTAGATGCGGTCGACGCATTTCTGGAGCATCTTCACGGCGACGCCCGCGATGGCGTTCGATTCGTGGAGCGCCGTCGGGATCCCCATGTCCGCCGCGGCCTTCACGACGGGCCACGAGACATACCCGCCGGTCCCGACGACGAGATCGGGCTCAAACTCCTCGATGATCTTTCTCGCCTTCCGGGGAGAGGTCGCCGCGAGGTAGGCCGCCTTGAGGTTCGCCGGGGAGAAGGAGCGGCGCAGGCCCTGGACCTCCACGAAGTAGAGGGGGTACCCGGCCTTCGGGACGAGCTTGTTTTCGATCCCCTTCTTCGTTCCGACGTACGCGATGACGGCGTCCGGATCGTTTTTCTGGATGGTGTTCGCAATGGCGAGGGCGGGATTGACGTGTCCCCCCGTGCCGCCGCCTGTCATAAGTACTCTCATCGTCAAGCTCCTCAAATCAGTCGAGTCCCGCGCGTTTGCGGAGCGCGTCCCGTTCCAGATCCTCCCGGCTGCGGTAGAAGTGCTGGGAGATGCGGAGAAGCATTCCCACCTCGAACATCTGCACGAGCAGCGAGGAGCCGCCGTAGGAGAAGAACGGGAGGGAGATGCCGGTGTTGATGTAGGTGGTGTCGACGACCATGTGGCCGATCATCTGGATCGCCAGATGCGTGGTGATGCCGTACGCGGTGAGCATCGTGAATTTGTCCCGCGCCCTCGCCGCGATCCGGTAGCCGCGCCACAGGAACGCGAGGAAGAGGGCGATCAGCGCGATGGCGCCGAGGAATCCGAATTCCTCGCACCAGATCGCGAAGATGAAATCGGTGTGCGCGGCGGCGAGGTAGGCGTATTTCTGACGGCTCTGCGCGACGCCGACGCCGAAGATGCCGCCCGATCCGACGGCGTACAGGCTCTGGATCGACTGCCAGGAATCCTTTTTCACGTCCGCGCCGGGGTTGATGATGCCGAGGAAGCGGGTCCGCGCGTACGGGACGAGCAGGATGAAGAGCACGGCGGCCGCGGCGAGCAGAAGGATGATCGTGACCGGAGCCCACCAGCGCGGGCATTTGCGGTCGAGCATCGTGAGGATCATGAAGAAGCCGATCGCGCCGATGATCATGGTGCCGGAGAGGTGCTTGCCGATGATGACGAGCCCGCACGCCAGCCCGAGGATCATGGTCGGGACGAGGACGTTGTAGACATACATGCCGCCCGCCGTCAGCGATTCCTCGCGCTTCTTGCGGAAGACGTCGGCATAGAGGGCAAGCATCATGACGAGCGCGGGCTTCATGATCTCCGAGGGCTGGATGGTGAAGCCGATGCCGGGGATCGCGATCCATCGCTGGGCTTCGCCTGCGGAAATGCCCATGAAGAACACCGCGACGAGCAGCACGGCGGCGACGGCGAAGGAGGCGATCGGGAAGAAGCGGCGCCAGCCCTTCTTTTCATAGGGGATCAGGAAGCCGCCGATCATCGCGCCGATGCCCATCAGGGCCGAGCGGATCTGTTTGTTGGCGAAGAACGCCGCGTTGTCCATGCCGCGCCGGACGGCCAGGGGGTAGCTCGCGCTGAGGACGGTGATCGAGCCGAGCACGAGAAGGACGAGGGCGAGCACGAGCAGCGGCCGGTCGATCCCGCTGCGCACGCGGACGATATCCTCCTGCCAGCGGCTCTCCTCCTGGTCCTGCTTTTCCCATTTTTCGAGCTTGGCCTCGGTCCGCTCCTCCCGCTTCCGGAGCCGCTTTTCCTCCCGCGCAGCCTGCCGGACGAGGCGTCTCTCCTCGTATGCCGCGACGAGATCGGACGGTCCCGCAGGCACCACGGAGCGGCTGTTTCCCCGAGAGGTGCGCGCGCCGGAGGTGTCGGTCCGGGTGTTCCGGGCGGGCGGATTCGCCTGTTCCGGCTGGCGGACGGCGTGGGTCCTGCGGACGGGCGTCGGAGGGGTGCCGTTTGCCGGGCTTCCGGACGGACGGGTCTGCCGCGGATTCCGGCTGCTGACGCTCCCGCCGTTCTGTGCCGGACGGACGTTCTGACGCGGGGCGCGGTTCGGATCCGTCGGTCTCGCGGACGGGCGGGTGAGGGCGTCGGGATCCCGGCGGGCATGCGAAGTGCCCCTCGTCGGATCGTTGTTCATGCGGCCGCGCCTCCTTTCCCGTGCGTTCTTTTCCGATTCTGCGTTTTGTCTGTTTGCCGCGTCATCTCAGTCCCCAGAGGAGGGAGAGCGCGGAGCCGACGGCGGTGAGGATCATAGCCATGATGCCGATCTTGATCTCGGACCAGCCGCATTTTTCAAAGTGATGGTGGATCGGGCTCATCTTGAAGAGCCGCTTTCCGTGGGTGAGCTTGAAGAATCCGACCTGCAGAATGACCGAGGCGGTCTCGATGATGTACCAGATCCCGAAGACGATCACGAGCAGGGGATTTTTCATCATGAACGCGCCGCCGACCACGAGTCCGCCGAGGAAGAGGGAGCCCGTGTCGCCCATGAAGACGCGCGCCGGATAAAAGTTGTAGACGAGGAAGCCCGCGCAGCCGCCGATGAGGAGCGCGCCGAGGGTGACGAGCGTCGGGTCCGGCTCGGCGAGGCCCGTGAGGAGGCCTGCGAGGGTGAAGAAGACGCCGACCGTGAGGGTGACCCCGGAGCAGAGGCCGTCAAGCCCGTCCGTGAGGTTGACGCTGTTCATCACGCCGGTGATGAGGAGCAGGGCGACGACGTAGTAGAAGATCCCGAAGTCGACGCTTTTATCGATGAAGGGGAAATAGACTTCCGTGTCCGCGCCGAGCACGAGGGTCATGCCGAGCAGGTAGAGGCCCGCCGCGAGGACCTGGAGGAGGAATTTCTGCGCGGCCGTCAGGCCTTCGTTCTGCTTCTTGCGGAGCTTTGCGAGGTCGTCCACGCATCCGATCAGGCCGCCGGCGACCCCGAGCGCGAGGGTGAAGACAAGGGGCAGGGCCGCCCGGATGCCGTCGCGCACGCCGATCCACACCGATGCCGCGATGCCGGAGAGAAGGATCGCCGCGATGAACGCGATGCCGCCCATCGTCGGGGTCCCCTCCTTGCTCTTGTGCCAGCGCGGGCCGATCTCGAGGATCTTCTGGCCCATCTTCTTGCTCTTGAGGAAGGGGATCAGCTTTCGGGAGACGAGGACCGTCACGAGGAAGGTGCCGAGCAGAACGGCGGCGAACAGAATGCTGGTTGTCATTTGGAACGTCCTTTTCTGTTTCTCTCTTGGTTATCCGCGCTTTTTGCGGGCTTTTCTCTTTTTCATGCACTCGATGACGCGTTCCGCGGCGATGGCACGGCTCGCCTTCACGAGCAGGATGTCGCCGGGAGAGAGCGCGCCGAGGATCATGTCGGCCATGCCCTGCGCGTCGCGGGTGTCGAGGGAGACGAAGACGTTCTCCGCCCGGATCCCCTTCTTGATCGCCGCCTCCGCCACGATGTCCGCCATCATGCCGAAGCAGAAGAGCTTCTGGATCTGCATCTGCGCAGCGTACTGGCCGACCTGGTCGTGCATCAGGCGGGAGTATTCCCCGAGCTCCAGCATGTCGCCGAGGAGCGCCGCCGGTTTGGCGTTCTTCTTCGCCGCCATGGAGACGAGCACGTCGATCGCGGCCCGCATGGATTCCGGCGAGGCGTTGTAGCAGTCGTCGATGACCGTGATCCCGCCGACGTCGTAGATCTTCTGCCGACGGTCCGCGCCGACGAAGAGCTTCAGCCCGCGGCGGATCTGGTCGTCCGTCATGCCGAGGAAAGTCCCGACCGCATACGCCGCGAGGGAGTTGTAGACGTTGTGGCGTCCGAGCGCGGGGATCTCCACGTTCGTCACGGCCTTGTTCGCGTAGATCAGGTCGTAGACGATGCCGTCGACCTTCTGGCGGATGTTCACCGCGCGGAAGTCGCCCGTGTGATTGTAGACGCTCATGAGCTTCGGCTTCTTGGGGAGCCGTTCCGCCTCCGCGACGAGCAGCGGTTCATCCGCGTTGAGCAAGAGGATGCCGTCCTCGGGCTGACCGAGCCGGATCTCCATCTTCGCGCGGCAGATGTTCTCCCGCGAGCCGAGGGACGCGAGGTGCGAGGTGCCGATGTTGGTGACGACGGCGATGTCGGGCTTTGCGATCTTCGACATCACCTCGATCTCGCCGAGCGCGCTCATGCCCATCTCGAGTACGACCACCTCATCCTCGGGCGCGATCCCGAAGATCGTCAGCGGCATCCCGATCACGCTGTTGTAGTTCCCCTGCGTCTTGTGCGTGCGGAAGGCGGCGGACGCCACGGCATAGATGAATTCCTTCGTCGTGGTCTTTCCGACCGAGCCGGTCACCGCGACGATCTTCGCACGGGTGAACGTCCGGTGATACGCTGCGAGGGAGCCGAGTGCCGCGACGGTGTCCTCGACGAGGATCGCTGCGAACGGGATGCCGCTCTCCTTCGCCTCGTCCGGAACGAACTGGCAGAGGAAGCAGGAGGAGCCTGCGGAGAGCGCCTGCGGGATGAAGGTATTGCCGTCCGCCTTCTGCCCCTTGATGGCTGCGAAAAGGATCCCGCGTCCCGCCTCCCGGGAATCGATGGCGACCGCGCGGACAACCTCGTCCTCCGAGGCGCCGCCGTACAGCTCGAGCCTGCCGCCCGCCGCCTCCGCGATCTCCGCCGCCGTCCATGTTTTCAGCTTCAGTTCCACACTCATGACTCTCTCCCCCGCGCTTTCCGCGTCCCGCTCTATCTCGATTTTTGGATTGTTTTCGTTAGGATTCCCCGCGCTCCCGGAAATAGTCCGTGACGACGGCTGCCTCGTCGAAGGGATGCCTGCCGTCCGCGCGGATCTCGTATTTCTCGTGTCCTTTTCCGGCGAGGAGCACGATCCCGCCCTTCCCCGTGACGCCGAGCGCGTGCCGGATGGCCTCGCGGCGGTCCGGGATCAGTGCGTAGGGCTTTTCGGGATCCATGCCCGCGAGGATGTCCCCGAAGATCGCGTCCGGGTCCTCGCCGCGCACGTTGTCCTCCGTGACGACGACGTAGCGGGCATATCGCTGCGCCGCCTCCGCCATTTTCGGCCGCTTCGACCGGTCGCGCTCTCCCCCGCATCCGAAGACCACCGTGAGCGGCCCCATCGCGGCGAGCGTTTCCGTCACCTGCGCGAGCGCGTCGGGCGTGTGCGCGTAATCGACGAACACCGCCGGAGCGTCCGGTTCGGGGACCGGGACCCGCTCGAGCCTGCCAGGGATCCCGCGGAAATCGGCCAAGGCACCCTTCATCTCGTCGGGATCCGCGCCGAAGAAGGACGAGACCGCAGCCGCCTCCATCGTATTCATCACGGAATAGCGCCCGACGAGCGGGCAGCGCACCCGGAATGCCGCGCGCGGGGACTGCCAGAGATACGCGATCCCGTCGGTCCCCCGCTCCTCGATCTGTGTCGCCGTGATCTCGGCCTTGGGATCGCCCTCCGCCGTACAGCCGAGGATCCTCGCCTCCGGGAATCGCGCGGGCAGCTTTGCCATCCACCCGTCGTCGAGGTTGACGACCGCCCGCTTCACGCCGCTGAGGAGGGATGCCTTCGCCTCGAAATACGCCTCCATCGTCCCGTGGGCGTCGAGGTGCTCTGGCGTGAGGTTGGTGAAGACCGCCGCGTCCGGGATGATCGCCGAGGTCTTTTTCAGAATCAGGGACTGGGACGAGGCCTCGTAGACGAGCGTATCGCAGCCCATGTCCCGCATCCGGCGGACTGCCCCGAAGAAATACTCCGGATCGGGCGTCGTCATCGCGCCGGGGATGTCGCACACGGACGAGCCGCCGTTGTCCCCGAGCCCGATCTCACACCCGTCGGCTTCCGCGCGGACCGTGGTGATGAGCCCCACGCGATAGCCGGATGCCCTGAGGATCGCCGCCGTGAGGAACGCGACCGAGGTCTTTCCCGCGGTGCCGGTGACGGCGATCTTGTGCATCCCGTCCGCCGCGCGTCCCGTGAGGTTGTGCCAGAGGAGCGATTCCGCCCGCCGGGTATCGTCCGTGAGGATCACCCGCCCGGGATCGACGCCCTCGGGCATCCTCTCCGCGAGCACGGCGACGGCGCCTTGCCGGATCGCATCCGCCGCGAAGCCGTGTCCGTCGAATCGCCCGCCCCGGAGGCACACGAAGAGCGAACCCGCCCTCACGCGGCGCGAATCGGAATAGATCTCGTCGATCTCTCCCGCCGGGATCTGCCCCTTCACGGGGATCCCGTCAAAAAGTCTGTCTGTCTGCATCGGATCTCCTCCCTCCGTCCGTTTCGCCGTTTCTTGGGACGTCTGTTTGGAAATCCGTTGTTTTCGTTTTAGTCGGTGCCGTCGAGGTGGCGGAGTTCGATCACGACCACCGTGCCGCGCGTCACCGGAGTGCCCGCCGCCGGATATTGCCGGATGACGGTCGCCGTCGTGCCGTTCGTGGATCCGGAGAAGGTCACGTTGAGGCCTGCCGACACCGCGGCGTTGTTGGCGTTGTACGCGTTCATGCCGAGGAGGTCGGGAACGGTCACCGTCTCCTGCGGGACCTCGCCGCCGGTGTACAGGATCAAAACGCCCGTATCGCTGGAAATCCGCGCGCCCGCCTCCGGGACCTGCGCCGTGATGGTGTCGCCGGTGCCGACGATCTCATACTGGAAGCCGCGCCACGAGAGGTCGGCGATTGTGTTCTCGAGCGTCGCGCCTACGTAGTTCGAGAGGGTGACGTCGAGCGCCGCCAGCTCTTCGGTCGTGTACTGCGGCTCGACGCCGAGGTACGGGAGGACGTAGGACAAGAGGTTCGAGACGTAGGGGGCCGCGACGACGCCGCCGTACGGACCGGCCTCGAGGGGCTTGTCGACGATGATGATGGCCGAGATCTGCGGGTCGTCCGCCGGCGCGTAAGCCACCGTGGAGCCGACGCGGTACGGCGTGTTGCCGTTCTCGTCGAATTCGTCCTTCTTCTCGGACGTACCGGTCTTCGCTGCGACGCGGTAACCCTTGACGTAGGCGTTCTTGGCCGCGCCGTCCGTCGCCACGCCCTCTTCGAGGATCTTGGTGATGCGGTCGCAGGTGTTCGTCGAGACGATCTGCCGCACGACCGTCGGCTCGTAGGACTGGATGACGTTGCCGTCGTCGTCCACGATCTCCTTCAAAAGGTGCGGGGTCATCAGATACCCGCCGTTCGCCACCGCGGTGATCGCGCGGAGCTGCTGGACCGGGGTGGTACGGAAGGTCTGGCCGAAGGAATACACGGCGAGGGAAACGTTCGTGAAGTCGCGGTAGGCGTGGTAGATGTTCCGCGTCTCGCCGGGCAGGTCGATGCCGGTTTTGGCGGTGTAGCCGAAGGTCTGGAAGCCCTCGTAGAACTTCTCCCGCCCGATGCGCTCCGCGACCTGCATCAGCGTCGGGTTGCAGGACTGCTGGAGCCCGTAGTAGAACGGGACGGTGCCGTGGCCGGACGTCAGCGCGCATTTGATCGGGTAGGGCCAGCCCTCGACCCAGTACTCGCCCGCGCAGGTGAAGTAGTCGTTCTCGTGGACGACGTTTTCGTCAAACGCGATGGAGGTGGTCACGACCTTGAACGTGGAGCCGGGCTCGTAGGTCTCGGAGATGCACTTGTTGTTCCACATCGCGAGCAGGAGCTGGTTGTAGGCCGCCATGTATTCGTCCGAGCCCTTTTCAAAGCCGGTCGATTCGAGCTGGGCCGCGGAGTAGGGATCGAGCTTGCTCGGCGCGTTGAGGTCGAAGGTCGGATAGACGGCCATCGCGAGGATGCCGCAGGTGTTCACGTCGAAGACCATGCCGCACACGCGGTCCGCCGCGCCGGATTCGATGTAGGTCTTTTCGAGCTGGTTCTCGAGCTCGTACTGGATGTACATGTCGAGCGTCGTGACGATGTTGTAGCCGTTGGTCGCCTCGATGAACCGCTCGTACTCGAAGGGCATGTCGTTGTTCTGGGCGTCCTGCGCGAGGATGTAGCGCCCGGAGGTCCCTTCGAGGACGTTGTTGTAGTATTTTTCGAGGCCGTAGACGCCCACGCCGTCCGCGTTGGTGAAGCCGATCACATGGGCGGCGAGATCGTCGCGGGGATAGTACCGCTTGGAGGAGGCCTCGAAGTACACCTCGTCGCGGAGATTGTATTTGGCGATGAAGGACTCGATCTTGTCGGCGATGTCCTCCTCGACGTTGCGTTCGATGAGCTCGTAATATCGGTTGAGCCGGTGCGCGCGCTCGAGGATCTCTCCGCGGTCCGTGCCGGGCAGATAGCCGGATAGGACGACCGCGATCATCTCGTCGAGCTGGTCGCCGTTGTAGAAGATCTGGTAGTCCGAATCCTCCCACGTATAGCGCACGTCGTTTTCGGCGTCGGCGTCCGAATTCTTTTTCAGATCGGCGTCCATCGTGGCCTGGATGTCGTGCGGGGAGAGGATGACGTTGTACACCGTCTTGTTGGTGGCGAGGATGTTCCCGTTGCGGTCCATGATGGAGCCGCGCTCCGGGGTGATCGCCGTGTCCCGGGTGAGCTGGTTGAGCACGCGGGATTCATAGTACTCGTGATCCGCGATCTGCAGCTTCGCGAGCCGCGCCACGATCACGAGGGCCGCCGCCAGAAACACGGCGAAGGTCAGTCGCACGCGTCTGGACGAAATCCGGTCGATGCGGTTGATTTCTCGGTTCATGTTGAAGTCCTCTCGGGGGAGCGGGCGGACGGTGTCGCACGGATTCTATGCCGTACCGCTCCCGGGTATTCCGGAAAAGGAACGGGCTGCCGTAGAGCCGGTGCAGCCCGTGTATGCCAATGTTCAGCGGAACCGCTCGAAGAAGTCCCGGAGGGAGGAGAACGCCGAGGAGAAGAGGACGCCGCCCGGACTTCCCGCGCTGTCGCCGCTCTCAAGCAGCTCGATGCGCTCGCCGTCGGAGATCGAGACGAAACGCCGCTGCAGGGATTCTTCCTCCGTCATCCCGAGCTCGCCGACCGCGATGTCCCGGATGGTGCGGATGTCGTTCTTCTCGTCGAGCTTGAGCCGGAGGCCGTCCGCGGTTTCCCGGAGCTCTTCGAGCTGCGCCTCCATGCCGGAGATGCGGTTCTGCGTCTGGTAGACCTTCGCAAAGCTCTCCACGAGGGAGAAGATCACGACGATCGCAACGAGGCAGAGCGCCAGGAAAGCCACCGGGAAGTTCCCGCGCGTGACCACGATCTCGCCCGAGGAGGATGCCGCTTCCTCGCGCTGCTTTTCACGCTTCCGGCGTTCTTTTTCACGCCGTTTCGCGGCCTTTCTCGCTTCCTTTGCGCTTCTGGGTCTGGCGGCGGGAGGGCTGTACGGGATGTGTCCGCGGCCCGCGATCTGCTCGTTGACGTCGCCGCGGCGGGTCCCCTGCCCCGAGGAGGCGGGACGGGAGGGCGCCGTTCTCTCGGAAGCGGGTCTCTCCGGCGGGTACTCGGACCGGTACGCCTTTTCGCGGGAGGGATTGGCGTGCAGCTCGCGGAAGGCCTCTTCGGAGACGTTTTCCCCGGGATCGCGGCCCATCTGCGCGCGGTGCATCAATTCGGAGGTGGAGGTCGCGCGGATGCCGGACACGGATGCGCCTCTTCCGCGGAATTCTTTTTTCAGCTTGTCGGCAAGTGCGTATTCGTCCATCGCGGCGTCCTCCTTTCCGCAGATTTTTGTTTGTTCTATACTCTCTCCGCCGTCCGCAGCTTCGCGCTGTGGGAGCGGGGGTTATCTTCGAGCTCTTCCCTGCCAGGCAGGATCGGTTTTTTCGAGAGGAGCCGGATCTTCGGCTTTCCTCCGCAGACGCAGACCGGAAATTCCGGCGGACAGGTGCATCCCGTCGCAAGGGTCCGGAATGTGTCCTTGACGATGCGGTCTTCGAGGGAATGGAAGGTGATCACCGCGAGCCGTCCGCCCGGATTCATCCGCTCGACCGCCGCTTCGATCGAGGGCGCGATGGCGTCGAGCTCGCCGTTGACCTCGATGCGGATCGCCTGAAAGCTCCGCCGCGCGGGGTTCTGGGCTTCGGCCCGTCTTGCGGCCGCGGGGATCGCCTCGGCGACAATTTCGGCCAGCTCCGTCGTCGTCTCGATGGGCCTTGCCGCGCGCCTCGTGCAGATCCGCGACGCGATCCGGGCGGCGAACCGTTCCTCGCCCCAGTCCCTCAGGATCCGGACGAGCTCGGCTTCGTCGTAGCCGTTCACCACGTCGTACGCGGTCTTCTGCGCCGTCCGGTCCATGCGCATGTCGAGCGGCGCTTCCTTCATGTAGGAGAAGCCGCGCTCCCCGTCGTCGAGCTGATGGGAGGAGACGCCGAGGTCCCACATCGCCCCGTCGATATGCTCGATGCCGAGGGAATCGAGGGCCGCCGCGAGGTTGCAGAAGTTCGTTTTCACCACCGTCACGCGGTCAGCGAACGGGGCAAGCCGCTCCTTACAGGCGGCAATCGCCTCGTCATCCTGATCAAAGGACACGAGGCGGGAAGACGCGGGGAGACGCTTTGCGATCTCGATGGAATGGCCTCCGCCGCCCGCAGTGCAGTCGACGTAGACGCCGCCCCGCTCCGGGCTGAGCGCGTCCATGACCTCCTTCGCCATGACCGATACATGTGAAAATTCCATTCGCCGCACCTCTGCGTGATACGCGGGAGACTCAGAGCCCGAGCTTCTTCATCGTCTCGAAGAGGCCGGCGGGCTTCTCGGCCACCCGGTCGCGTTCGTAGGTTTCCGCGCCCCAGATCTCGCAGTAGTCACCGACGCCGACCGTGATGACGTTCTTTGCGATCCCCGCGTATTCGAGCATTTCCTGCGGGATCTGCACGCGGTTCTGGGAGTCCGGGATGACGCTCGCCGAGTTGGAGAAGAGGTAGCGTTTCAGCTCGTGGACCTGGGAGTCCGGGAGGGCGGTGATCTTCTCGTAGAATTTCAGCCACTCCACTTCGTCGTAGAGCTGGATGCAGTATTCGGTGATCGAGGGGAAAAGCGTGAGCTTGCCGTGCAGTTCTTCCGCAAAGCGGGACGGGATGATGATCCGATTTTTCGCATCGAGAGAATGCGTCACGCGACCGAGCAGCATCTGTTTTTCCTCCCTTCGGCACCATTTGGCACCCTTATTCACCACGTTACCGTTATTATACCCTATTTGATCGAGAAAATCAAGGGGAAAATGCAGGGTTTATCAAGTTTTTTTCGTTTATTTTCCGGGGATTTTCCGGGACGCGCCGCCGGATGCCCGCCGATCTGCCGGAATGCATTTTATCCACAGACATGAAAAAAGCCGCCGCGTTCTGCGACAGCTTTTGATGATTTCCGAGAAAACTTTCGAGGTCAGTTTTTGAGCCGTTCTTCGAGCATCCGTCCGGCGACGATGGGGTCCGCGCGTCCGCCGCTCTCCCGCATCACCGTGCCGAGGATCTGACGGATCGCCGTGACCTTTCCGCGCCGGTAATCGGCAGCGGCCTTTTCCGAGGCAGCGAGGGCGGCGTCGATATAGGGCGTGAGCGCGGCTTCGTCGGAGATCTTGAGCATGGATTCGCGCTCCGCGAGCCGGACGGGATCCTCCCCGCTCTCCGCCGCGAGATGCACGAGCCGCTTCGCCGATCCGCTCACGATCTTCCCCTCTCCGAGGAGCGCGGAGATCGCGGCAAGGGCGTGCGGCGTGAGGTATTCCTGCGGGCCGTCCCGGTCGAGGCGCTCGAGGATCTCCCCGACGAAGAGGCTCTCGCAGACGGCGCGGTACGGTGTCGCCGAAGCGCAGCGGGTAAAGTAGTCCGCCAGCCACACGGAAGACGTGAGCATCGCGGCGTTCTCCGGCTTCACCCCGAAATCCCGCACCAGCGCGGCGGCAGCCTCGTCCGGCATCGGGGGCATCGAGCGCGCGACGGCGTCCATCCACGCGTCCGTCAGCACGATGGGCGGCAGGTTCGGCTCGGTGAAGTAGCGGTAATCGACCGCGCCTTCCTTGTCCCGCATCTTCTCGGTCTTCCCCGTGTCCTCGTTGAAGCGGCGGGTCTCCGGCCGGATCTCTACCCCCGCGTCGAGCAGGGCCGACTGGCGGAGGATCTCCTCCTCGAGCGCGCGGCCGACGTAGTTCACGGAATTGACGTTCTTGATCTCGCACTTGATGCCGAGATCCGGATCCCCGCGCCGCCGGACGGAGATGTTCACGTCGCAGCGGAGGGAGCCCTCGTTCATGCGGCAGTCCGAGACGCCCATGTAGCTGAGGATGCGCCGGAGGGCGTTGAGATAGGCCTTCGCCTCTTCCGGGGTGCGCATGGCGGGCTCGCTGACGATCTCGATGAGCGGGACGCCCGCGCGGTTGTAGTCGATGAGGGTCTCGCCGCCCCGGTGGATGAGCTTCGCGGCGTCCTCCTCGATGTGGATACGGATGAGCGGGATGCTTCTCTTCCCGTCGGACGTTTCGATCGGGACCGCGCCGCCCTCGCAGATCGGACGCTCGAGTTGGGTGATCTGATACCCCTTCGGCAGATCGGGATAGTAGTAGTTCTTCCGGTCGAACCAGGAGCGGCGGTTGATGCGGCATCCGAGCGCGAGCCCCGCCTTCACCGCCAGCGCGACCGCCTCGTCCGAGAGCACCGGAAGCGCGCCCGGCATCCCGAGGCAGACCGGACAGACGCAGGAATTGGGGGTGTCCCCGAAGCGCGCGCGGCAGGAGCAGAAGATCTTCCGCCCCGTTTTCAGCTCCACGTGCACCTCGAGCCCGATCACCGCCTCATAGCGTTCAAAAAGGCTTTGCATAACCGACGGCATCGCGGCCCACCTCCCTTCCGAGAAATGCGGAAAGCTCCGATTCGAGCGCGTAGGCCGCCCGGAACAGGGTCTTCTCCGAACGCTTTTTCCCCATGAACGATATCCCGACGGGGAGATGACCGTCGCCGCCTCCGGGGAGCTGGAGCGCGGGCAGGCCCGTCAGGTTGGCGATCGTCGTGAAGCAGTCGCTGCGGTACAAGGCCGTCGGGTTGTCGGCATAGCTCCCGAGCCGGAACGCGGCGCCGGAGGCCGTGGGCAGGAGCACCGCGTCGAGCGGGCCGAGGACCGCGTCCGTTTCCCGGCAGACCGTCGCCTGCGCGGCTTTGATCTTGCGGTAATATCCGCCGCCGTACGTCGAGGAGAGCGCGTAGGCCCCCGTGAGGATCCGCCGCTTCACCTCGTCGCCGAATCCGGCGCTTCTCGCCGCGCGCATCTGATCCGATGCCGTCGCGCCTTCCTTCGCCGATCCGTAGCGCAGACCGTCGAAGCGCGCGAGGTTGGACGACGCCTCCGCCGCGGCCACGACCATGTAGATCTCGAGCGCCATCTCGAGGGGCAATTCGACCGTCTCGATCCGCGCCCCGAGGGCTTCGAGCAGGCGCACGGCCCGGTCCATCGCCCTCTTCACCGCGGGTTCGCATTCCGCGAGCACCTCGGGCTGCACGACGCCGATCCTCATGCCGGAGACGCCCGCGTCGAGCCCGATCGTATAATCCTCATCAGAGGAAAAGCTCGTCATGTCGCCCGTGTCCTGTCCCGCGAGGAGGTTCATCGCGAGCGCGCAGTCCGTCACCGTCCGGGTGATCGGGCAGACGCAGTCGAGCGAGGAGGCAAGCTCCGTCATCCCGCGCCGCGAGACGAGGCCGTAAGTCGCCTTGAGCGAGACGAGCCCGCAGAAGGACGCCGGCTGACGCGTGCTGCCGCCCGTATCCGATCCGATGGCCCAGACCGCTTCGTGCGCCGCGACCGCCGCAGCCGATCCGCCCGACGAGCCGCCCGCGGAGCACGTCACATCGAGCGGATTCCGCGTCGCCCCCGCGATCGAACGTTCGGTCGAGGAGCCCATCGCAAATTCGTCCATGTTCGTCTTTCCGAGGAGCACGCCCCCGGCCCGATCCGCCCGCTCGACCGCCGCCGCCGTGTAGTCCGGCACGAAGTCCGCGAGCATTTCGGAGGCGCAGGTCATCCGCACGCCCGCCACGGCGAGGTTGTCCTTTGCCGCGTAGGGGATCCCGCAGAGCGCGGGCGCATCCTCTCCGGCGAGCCGACGGTCCGCCTCTGCGGCAGCTTCGAGCGCGCGGCGCGCCGTCGGGGTGATATAGGCGTTGATCTCTCGCTCCCGGAGCGTCATCCGGCCGAGATAGGCTGAAGCCGCGTCCGACGCGGAAAGCTCCCGCCGGTGCAGGCACGCAGAGAGCTGTGCCGCCGTCAGTTCCGTGATATCCTTCATTCCGCGTCACCTACCACTCTCGGGACCACCACATAGGGCGCTTCGATCTTCGCCGCCTGCCTGAGGAGGGGATCGATGCTCTCCTTCGGCTGATCGGCGCGCGGAGAACCCGCTTCTGCTGGCAGCTTCACCGGATAATCCGCCGTGTGGATCGGGCCCTTCGTCGGTTCGCCGTCCGAGATCGGGGACTGCACCACCCGGTCGATGCGGGCGCGGATCTTTACAAAATCCGCCGAAATGCCCTCCGCCGCCGGTCCGTCCGCATTCAGCATGGCCGCCGCGACGAGCTTTTCCCCGACGCCCGGCGTACCGCCCCGGTTGTCATTCGTTTCCATGAGATGTCCTTTCTCTTTCGCTGATCGTCCGTTCCCGGCATATTTTCGGGAAAACGGATTATACTGATTTTCGTGAATGCCCGTGTCCGCCGGACCGAAAGGAGGCCGCCGTGTCCCGCGTCTGTTCCCTCGCCCCCGCCGTCGGGCTGGCGAAGCGTCTCGCCCATGCCGCCGCACGGGATCAGGTGACGCTGAGAGCCGACGAGGCGTCGTTCTTTTTGATCACGTCCGCCGTGCCGTTCTGCTCGCTGCTTCTGAGCCTGACGGGCGCGCTCCTCGCCGATTCGGCGGATGTCCTCCTCGATCGTCTGCCGCTGCCCGGAGAATACGACGCGCTTCTCGGTGCGCTGGTCCGGGAGCTGTCCGACACGCCGGGGGTACCGCTCCTCTCCGTCAGTGCGGCGGCGACGCTCTGGTCCGCATCGCGCGGGATCTCCGCCGTCCGGCGCGGACTCCGTCTGATCTTCGGCGGCGACGCGGGTTCTCCGATCGCCCGGCGGCTCAAGCCCGTTGCCGCGACGGTCGCCGCGCTGCTCGCCTCCGCCACCTTTCTGTTCGTCTCCTCCGGCGCGATCCCGTTCTGCTTCGGGCGGACGCCGGGGTGGGCGGAACACCTCGTCTCGTTTCTGTCGCTCAGCGCCGCGATCCTCCTCGTCTACCGGGCGGCGGGCGGGGGGAGGGGATCGTGGAAGGGCGCGCTCACGGCCTCCGTCGGGTGGATGGCGTTCGAGGCGCTCGACCCGCTGGCGTTCGGCGCGGATTTCGTCACGTCGCCGCTCTGGGGAGCCTTCGCCGCCGTCACGCTCTTGATGCTCCGGCTGTATTTCCGGATGCTTCTCTTGTTCCTCGGCGCGGAGGCAGCGATCCTCACGCCCCGGGAACCGATCGCAAGAAAAGAGGCAAACCGCTGTTCGTGATTTGCCTCTTATTGGCATTTGCCGTGCGGATCCGGAAAATTACGGATTTCCGAGCGCCGCGCGGACCTCGGGTGACCAGGTGTCCGGGTGATCCCAGTCGACGCCCCAGAAGATCGGGTTGCTCCAGTCGATGTTCTCCCACCAGTTGGGGCTGGTGCCGGTCGTCCCGGTCCCCGTACCCGTTCCGGTGCCATCTCCGGTCTCGCCGCTCGAATCGCCCGTCCATTCTTCGGACCACGGATCGGGCTCGTCCGTTCCTTCGCCGCCCTCCGGATTCTCGACCGGCTTCGGTTCGGGCTCGACGTAGATCTGCGGGATGTTCGTCAGCTCGCCGCCGGATGCCTGCGCGGCTTCCCGGATCTCGGCGATATGCTGATCGTGCTCTTCCTTCGTCTCCGAGAAGAACGTCGTCCCCATGCCGGATACGAAGTAGTAGTACGGCGTCTCCTGCACCGTCAGCGCCGCGAGCAGGGCGGATGCCGAGGGATTCGCAATGGGTCCCGGCGGGAGTCCGTCGTGCTGGTACGTGTTGTACGGCGTGTCGTAGTAGAGGTCGACCGTGCGCTCCCCGGTGTCGTGCGCGATGGCGTAAACGACCGTCGCGTCGGATTCCATGCGCGGGAAGACGTCCGGGATCTTCAAACGGTTGTGGAAGACCGAGGAAACCTGCAGAAATTCCGACGGCTCGGCGGCTTCCTTCTCGATCATGGAGGCGAGCGTCACGATCTCGTCGACCGTGAAGCCGAGCTCGGCGCACAGGTTCCGGTATTCTCTCGTGAAGATCTGCGCGAAGCGGCGGAGCATCTTGTTGAGCACCGTCACCTCGCTCGAATTGAGGTAGAATTCATAGGTGTCCGGGAAGAGATAGCCGTCGAGGCGATAGATCCTTCCCTCCTTCACGCCGTGCTCCTCGAGCTCGCGCAGGAACCAGTAATCGAAGTCGTGGTTCTGGATGGCGTCGACGAAGCCCTCCCGCGTGCCGATCCCGTATTGATCGACGAAGAGCGAGATGATGTCGTCGGTCGAGAAGCCCTCGGGGATGGTGACGCGCACCGTTCCGGTGACTTCCTTCTCCTTGAACTCGGCGAGCAGGGTCTTGTAGTTCATCATCGGCGAGACGGTGTAGTCCCCCGCGATGTATTTCTGGTCGTCCTTTTTGTAGACGGCGTAGTATTTGAAGACCTTCGGGTATTTGATGACGTCGTTCCGGTAGAGGATCGTCGCGAGCTCGTCGAGCGTCGTGTACTCGGGCAGGGTGATCTCGACGACCTCGTCGGACTTGACGAACGCGAAGACGTCGTTCGAGACGAGGATGATCGCGATGGCGGCGACGACGGAGATGATGACGACGAAGATGATGTAGACGATGGCCTTGACCACGCTGACGACGGTGTTGCCGCCCGCGTCGCTGACGACCTTTTCCTTCGGCGCCTTTTCTTCCTTCTTCGCGGGCTTCTCGGGCGTGCGGCGGACTCCCTCGATGCCGAGGTCGCTCGTGCGCGTCTTCATCATCTGCATACTCGCGAGCGCGGCCTTGTTCTGCACGGAGGACGGCTTTTTCTTCGCGTCGAGGATGGCGTTGTCCTGCGCTTCCCGCTCTTCCGCCTTGGCTGCGGCGTCTGCGAGCCTCGAGATCCTTGCGGCGGAGGCGTCGGACAGGGTTCTTTCGGGGATCGGGCGCGTCACCTCCGACGGGATCTCGCGGATCACGGAGCGCTCGGGCACGGTTTTCTCCGCCGCGCGCACGGGTCTGATCTCCGAGACGGCATCCGGGGACGCCGGACGGATCCCGCCTGCCGAACGTTCGGGTGCGGCATTCCGGGAAACGGCGGATACGGAGGTCCCGCCTTTGCCCTGACCTCCGACGGTGCGGCGGCGGTTCAGGACCTGTCCGTTGTTGCGGTTGATCTGGCTCTTCAGCCGGTCCGCCGCGTGTTCCCGGACAGTGAAGGTCCTCGTCGCGCCGAATTCTTCCTGACGGTTGTTTTCCGTAACCGTCACCTACCTTTCATGGGGAAATCCCCCGCTCAATGCCCTGCGACCGCCGCGACGACGAACACCAGAACGAGAACGAGGAAGGTCGGGGTGAAAAACGCCTCGGCGATGCGGGCGAACGGACTTCTCTTGTCCTTTGCCTCATAACCGGTTGGAACATTGGCTTCGGCGTATCCCCGGTAAATATGCTGCGCCTCGAAGCACATGAGCATCCCCGAAAAGAGGGCGACGGCGCAGAGCAGGATGACGAGCAGAAGCATACTGATGTTCTGCTTGTCCGCGATATACAGGACGGTCCGCTCTCCGAGCACCACGGCGGCGTCGTAGCAGGCATGCACGAGGATCGCCGCGAGGAGGGAGCGGGTGGCGTACAGGACCGAGGCGAGGACGAGCCCCGCGACGAAGTACACCGGGAAACGGGCGAGGGAGAAATGCGACATGGCAAACATCGCCGCGCTGACAAACGCCGCGAGCGGTGCGCCGTATTTCTCGTATTCACCGATCACCACGCCGCGGAAGAGGAATTCCTCCGTCAGGGCGGGCAGAACGGCAAAGGCGACGACCAGATACAGGCCGTCGAAGAACCGGTCGCCGAACGCGAAGGCCGCGTATTCCGTCACCGACGAGGACGTGAACGCCTCCGGCGCGATCCGGTAGAGGAGCACCGAGAGGATCACCGTCACCGAAGAGAGGAAGAGAAACGCCTGCAAAAGGTATAAAAGCTGTGAGGGCGGAAAGAGCCTGAGCCGCAGCTTCGGCGTGAATTCCCTGCCCCGGATGCGGCAGTAGAAGAGCGACGGCACCGCGTAGATCATGAGTTCGATCACGACGACGGCGAGGTACGGGTTCTCGCGGAGCCCGAGCATGTCCGTCGGGATGAGGTTCGCCGCCAGGATCAGTCCGAAAACCGCCAGCACGAGGACCGGCGTCCAGAAGGCGGCCTTAAAACCGGAATGCAAAATCAAACCTTTCCGGGCCGTGTCTTTCCCGCGTCTTTCGTAACGCGGACGCCCTTTTCCGTGAGGAGGATGTCGACGGTGACGTCAAAGCGGCCCCGCGGCACCTCGGGGAGGATGTAATCGGAATACACCACGCCGATCGTGCAGCCGGAGAAACCGGAGAGATAGCGGTCGTAGAAGCCCTTCCCGTAGCCGAGGCGGTAGCCCGCGCGGTCATAGACGAGGCCGGGGACGAAGCAGACCGCGCCCGCCGTCTCATGCTCCGCGTCGTAGACGGGATTGTCCGCCGGGGGTTCGAGTCCGCCCATGCCGTCGTCCGTCAGCTCTTCGAGGGAGGAGACGGTGTGGTAGGTCATCGTGTGGGATTTGCGGTCGCAGCGCGGGAAGAGGACCTTCTTTCCCTTTGCGAACGCCGCTTTTGCGATGGCGGAGACGTCGATCTCGTCCGCCGTTGCCGCATAGAGGAGCACGTATTCGGCGTACCGGAAGCTCACGAGCCCCTCGGCCGCCCTGCAGATCGCCTCATCGCGCCGGAATTTGTCCTCCGGGGGCATGTTGCGCCGCCGCTCCTTGTATTCTTCGCGGATATCGTCTTTCTGTTTTTTGATCATTTCGCCAGTATCGCACAGCGGAGCTCTTCCGCCGCCTTCCCTCCTTTCAGGGTCTGCACGAGCGCGAG
The DNA here is from genome assembly GCA_017412675.1 of Clostridia bacterium. Lineage (GTDB taxonomy): Bacteria > Bacillota > Clostridia > Oscillospirales > CAG-272 > UMGS1696. The sequence continues at coordinate 2,448 of JAFPWV010000046.1, read as the reverse complement.
GGCGAATTCCGTCGCCGCGCCCATGCCGCATGACGTCACGATCCTGCCGTCCTCCTCCACCCGTCCGGCGGTGTATGCCGCACCGGCGAGCTCGCCTTCAAAGCCCGGGAAGCAGGTCGCTCTTTTTCCATTCAAATAACCGCGGCGTCCGAGGACCATGGGAGCGGCGCAGATCGCGGCGAGATATCCTCCCTCCGCGTACACGCGCCCGAGCACGGCGTCCACCGTCGGATCCGCGTCGAGGTTCTTCGCCCCGGGCATCCCGCCGGGCAGGATCACCATGTCGATCCCGTCGAGGGCCGCCGCCTCCTCCGCCGTCAGGTCCGCCGTCACCGGGATCCCGTGGGAACCCGTCACGACGAGGCCGTGTCCGCCGACTGCCGCCGTTCTGACATCCAGCCCCGCGCGGCGCAGAACGTCCACCGGCGTCAGGGCCTCGATCTCCTCGAAGCCGTTTGCCAGGAATTCAATGATCATGTGATACACACCGGGGGCATCCGCTCCCGCGCTCCTCTCCTGATGATGATTCAGTTTATATTATATCATATTCACCGGTCGGAAGCGATGAACGATTCATAAACATTGTTGCGTTTTTTTCTTGAATTTCCTGAAAGTTCCGGGATTTGCGCCCCGCTGCGGCAGGATTCCTCAGAGAAGGTCCCGCACGGCTTCCCGCACGCGCATGGTGATCTCCTCCCGGGCATAGGGCTCCTCCCCGTCCTCCGGCGCGCAGGGGATCACCCGCCACCCGCAGGTTTCGGCCGCATAGGAGGCGGCGCGGCGGCAGGCATGGAGATAGTCCTCGTGGGTCTCGTGGATGTCGAGCGTCCGGCCCGTTTCGGCGGCGCGCCGCTTCACGAGGGCGGAGGACACCCGCTCCGGCATGTCGAGCAGGAGAACGGCGTCCGGCGCGGGGAGCCCGAGCTTTTGGAATTCAAAATCCCAGAGCCACGCGAGAAAGGCGTCCCACGCCTCCTCGGGGAGCTTCGAGAGCTGGTGATAGGCGTTCGCCGTGGTGTAGCGGTTCGCGAGCACGACGGTGTCCGGGTCGCGCCAGTCCTCGCGCCACGAGGTGACGTAGCTGACGTACCGGTCCGCGGCGAAAAACATCGAGGCGGCATAGGCGTTCGTGTCCGCGGGATCCGCGCCGAGGCGGCCGTCGAGGTACATCCTGACGAGCATCGAGCCGTCGGAGGCGTAATCCGGGAATTCGATCACCCTCACGCGGCGTCCCTCGGCTTCGAGCGTCTCCCGGAGCAGTTCGGTCTGCGTCCCCTTTCCGGAGCCGTCGAGACCTTCGAGCACAATGAATTTTCCCATAATTCTCACACGTCAAACGGCGCGTCGTCCTTCATTTTCATTTCCTGATACTCCCGGCGCGAGATCAGCACGTCGCGGGGCTTCTGACCGTCCGGCGCCGAGACGTAGCCGAGCTGTTCCATGCGGTCGATGAGCTTCGCCGCCCGGCCGTAGCCGAGGGAGAGCCGCCGCTGGATGAGCGAGGTGGAGATCTTGCCGGAGTCGATCGCAAGCTCCACGGCCTGCCCGAGCATCGGGTCCTCGCCCTCTCCGTCCTCGGCGTCGCCTTCCTTCGCCGCGCCCTTCTTGCTGCCGAGCACGCCGCACTTCTGCGCCTCTCGCTCGATCTGGTTGGCGATCTCGTCGGAGTAGACGGTCTCCGCGCCGTTCATGTTCTTGATGTAGTTCACGACCTCCTCGACGTCGTCCTCGCTGACGTAGGCGCCCTGCACGCGGATCGGTTTCTGCGCGCCGACGGGAGCGAAGAGCATGTCGCCCATGCCGATGAGGTTGGCGGCGGAGCCCACGTCGATGATGGTGCGGGAGTCGATCTGGGACGAGGTGCGGAACGCGATGCGCGAGGGGATGTTCGCCTTGATGAGGCCGGTGATGACGTCCACGGAGGGACGCTGCGTGCCGATGATGAGGTGCATGCCCGCGGCTCTCGCCTTCTGCGCGATGCGGCAGATCGAATCCTCGACGTCGTCCGGCGCGGTCATCATGAGGTCCGCGAGCTCGTCGATGACGATGACGATCGACGGCATGTATTCATAGTCGGGATGCAGCAGGACGCGCTTATTGTACTCCGTGATGTTGCGCGCGCCGATGTCCTCGATCAGCCCGTAGCGGCGTTCCATCTCGCCGACTGCCCACGACAGGGATCCGGCGGCCTTCTTCGGCTCGGTGACCACGGGGACGAGCAGGTGCGGGATGCCGTTGTAGATGTTGAGCTCGACCTTCTTCGGGTCGATCAGGATCAGCTTCACGTCCTCGGGCGAGGCCTTGTAGAGGAGCGAGGTGATGACCGAGTTGATGCAGACGGATTTACCGGAGCCGGTGGCGCCCGCGACGAGGAGGTGGGGCATCTTGGCGATGTCGAAGTAGACCGCCTCTCCCGCGACGTCCTCGCCGAGCGCGACGGTCAGCTTC
>JAFPWV010000045.1 GCA_017412675.1 Clostridia bacterium | reverse complement strand
GACGAATACATTCACTTCTACAACCATGTCAGGCTCCAGTCAAAGACAAAACTGACTCCGGTGGAGTTCCGGAATCAGTTCTGCGCTTGATTGCGTTTCAGTTGCTTTTTTGTGCTGTCCGTACAAAATGGAGCGGTTCAATGCGATCGGTTGTTTTTTTGCTGTCTTGCAAATCGCGCCTGAATCTGGTATAATGGCGTCGGACAACAATCACGCGGACATCCCGCGCCGGAGGCAAATCATGAATTTTCTGATCGTCAACGGTTCTCCGAAGGGGGAGAACAGCATCACGCTCCAGACCTCTCTGTATCTCGAAAAGCGCTTTCCCGCGCACCGATTCACCGTCCTCGACGCCGGTCACCGCCTGCCGTACTGGGAGAAGCATCCCGATGAGGCGGCGGCAGAGATCCGGGCGGCGGACTGCGTGATCTTCTCCTATCCCGTCTATACCTTCCTCGTCCCGTCCCAGCTCGTGCGCTTCCTCGAGCTCGTGAAGGGGACGGGATGCGATTTCTCGGGCATATACGCCACCCAGATCACCACCTCGAAGCATTTCTACGACATCACCGCCCACCGCTTCATCCGCGAAAATGCGCAGGACATGGGGATGCGCTTCGTCGAGGGTCTTTCCGCGGACATGGAGGATCTGCTCTCCGAAAAGGGGCGCGCGGAGGCCGAGAAATTCTTCGACTATCTCCTCTTCAACATCAAAAACGGTCTCTCCGAGCCGGTCTCGGCTTTCCCCGCGCCCGCGCACCGTCCCGTGAAGGCGGCGGTCTGTGCGAAGGAGAAGCCGGGCCGGGTCGTGATCGTCGCGGATCTCGGCGGGGATGACGGACAGCTTGCCCGCATGATCGCGCGGTTCCGGGCCAGACTGCCGCTCGCAACGGACGTCGTAAACCTCGGCGAAATCGGACTGCGCGGCGGATGCCTCGGCTGCTTCCGGTGCGCGTCGGACGGCGTGTGCGTCTACCGGGACGGCTTCTCCGACCTGCTCCGGGAGCGCATCCAGACCGCGGACGCCATCGTCACGGCGTTCACTGTGCGGGATCACGGGATGGGCTCGCTCTTCAAGATGTACGACGACCGCCAGTTCTGCAACGGGCACCGCACCGTCACGATGGGCAAGCCGATGGCCGCGATCGTGTGCGGCAATCTTCCGGCGGAGGAGAATCTCCGAAATGTCCTCGAATCCCGCGCGGAGACCGGCGGCAACTTCTGGTGCGGCGCGGCGTGCGACGAGGTCGATCCCGACGGGGAGCTCGACCGGGTGGCCCTGCGGCTCGCTTATGCCGTGAAGACCGGACACACGCGCCCGGCGAACTTCTGGGGCGTCGGCGGGATGAAGATCTTCCGCGACCTCATCTGGCAGATGCAGGGCCTGATGCGCGAGGATCACCGCTTCTTCAAGGCGCACGGACAGTACGATTTCCCGCAGAAGCACCGCGCCTGGATGCTCGCGATGTATGCCGTCGGCGCGATGAACGCGAACCCGAAGCTGCGCCGAAAGCTCGGCGGAAAGATGACCGAAGGGATGCTCATGCCGTATCGGGCGGTGCTCAGAAAGACCGAAGCACGCAGCGATGGAAAATAAAGGAGGCAGTATGCCGAAGAGGCCGAACATCGTCTTTCTCTTCTCCGATCAGCAGCGGTTCGACACCGTGAGCTGTTACGGAGCTATCCCCGGCGCGCCGCTCGGTTTGACGCCCAACCTCGATGCGATGGCGGCGGACGGCGTGCGCTTCGATCTTGCAATGACCTGTCAGCCTGTCTGCGGGCCCGCGCGCGCCTGCCTCCAGACGGGGCTTTATCCCGATGCGATCGGCTGCACGGTGAACGACCGCGCCCTGCCGTCCGATGCCGTGACCGTGGCCGACCGGATGCGCGGTGCTGGATACGAGACCGCGTACGTCGGCAAATGGCACCTTGCGTCGCAGAGATCCTGTGCCGATCCGCCCCTGCCCGACACGTTCGACTGAATGACGAAGCCGGTCCCGCCCGAACGCCGCGGCGGTTACCGGGATTACTGGATGGCGGCGGACGTGCTCGAATTCACCTCTCACGGCTACGGCGGCTATGTATATGACGGGGACGGGCGGCGCGTGGACTTCGACGGCTACCGCGCGGACTTTCTCGCGGATCGGGCGATCGACTACATCCGGAGACCGAAGGAGAAGCCGTTCTTCCTGTTTGTCTCGTGGCTCGAGCCGCATCACCAGAACGACCGCGGCCGCTGCGAGGCGCCGGAGGGATGGGCGGAGCGGTACACGGATTATGAAGTTCCCGCCGATCTCTTGGGGACGGGAGGCGACTGGCGCGAAGAGATGCCCGCGTACCTCGCCTGCTGCCGGAGCCTTGACGAGAACGTCGGCCGCATCCTCGACGCGCTCCGGGAGACCGGACAGCTCGACGACACCCTCGTCGTCTACACCTCGGATCACGGCTGCCATTTCCGCACGCGCAACGGCGAATACAAGCGGTCCTGCCACGACGCGAGCCTGCACGTCCCCCTGATCGTGCGGGGGCCCGGATTCCGCGGCGGGATGACGGTGGACCGGATCACGAGCCTCATCGACCTGCCCCCGACCCTCCTCGATGCGGCGGGGATCGACGTGCCGCCCGACCTTCCGGGACACTCCCTCCTCCCGCTTGCCGCCGATCCGACCTCCTCTGTGCGGGACGAGGTCCTCGTACAGATCAGCGAAGCGGGACGGGGCCGCGCGATCCGAACGCCGGACTGGACCGTCTGCGCAATGCTCGATCCCGCGGACGGCGACCCGGATCTCTATCACGAGGCGGCTTGCTACGACAACCGGAACGATCCTGCCCAGCACCGAAACCTCGCCGGGGATCCCGCCTTCCGTGCGGAGAGGCAGGCGCTCTGCCGTCATCTCGAGGCGGTCGTCCTGCGCGAGGAGGGACGGCGGATCAGAGTGGTCGAAAAATCATAACAAAATCCGAAGAATTTCTCTCCCGACGGCAATATCGCACGAAATAATCCGACTGTATTCCATGAAGGACTTCCGGAGCGATCCGGGGAAAGGAGGAAGGCATGGAGGACAAACAGATCGTCGGATTGTACTGGCAGCGGAGCGAGGACGCGATCCCCGAGACCGCGCGCAAGTACGGCGCATTCTGCCTCTCGCTCGCGCGGAATCTCTCGGACACCCGGGAGGACGCGGAGGAGTGCGTGAACGACACGTACTACGAGGCGTGGATGTCGATGCCCGAACAAAGGCCGGAGAATCTCCGCGCATGGCTCGGGCGGGTGGTGCGCAACATCGCCGTCGACCGCTTCCGTCAGAACCGCGCGCAGAAACGGGACGGTCGTCTCGATGTGCTGCTCAGCGAGCTGGACGAATGCGTCCCGGATCCGTCGGCGGAACCGGAGACCGCAGCGGAATCCGAAGAGATCAGCCGCGCCGTGGATCGGTGGCTCCGTTTGCTCGGCGAAGAGGACCGGAGACTGTTTTTGCGGCGGTACTGGTACGGCGACGCGCTGAACCGGCTGGCAGAGGCTTCCGGCGAGGACGCGGCACGGCTGGCGCAGCGGATGTTCCGCCTCAGAAAGAAGCTGAAGGCGGCACTGGAAAAGGAGGGAATCGGATTATGAGCGAAAAGAGCGAAAAACTGTATCAGGCCATCGGCGAGGTCGGCGAAGACCTTGCGCTCGGCGCGGGAGAAGAACCCGCACGGAAAAGAAGATCGAAATGGACCCGGTACGCGGCGTCCGCGGCGGCGGTGCTCCTCGGGGTGACGGCGGTCGTCTGGGCCTTTGCGAAGAGCGCGACGCCTGCTTATGCCGTCGCCGAAGCTGTCTATCCGGCTTCCGTCGAAAGAGTGACGGAGACGCCCGCGGGGCTTACCGGATTTCTCGAAAAGAGCATTCCCGTATTCCTCGGCGGCGAGGCGGGGAAGAACCGCGTGTATTCGCCCGTCAACCTCTACATCGCGCTCGGGATGCTCGCCGAGTGCACCGACGGGGAGAGCAGGGAACAGATCCTCAGCCTCCTCGGAGAGGGAAACCTCGAAGCCCAGCGGGAGGCGGTCACGATGGTCTGGAAGAAGGCCTTCCGGAATTCGGAGCGCGGGAAATGCCTGCTCGCGAACTCCCTCTGGATGAACGACGCGGCCGATCTGAAGCCGGACGTTCCCGAACGCCTCGCAGCCGATTACTTCGCCTCGACTTTCAGCGGCCGCATGGGGGACGAAAAATACGACCGCGCCTTTGTCGACTGGATCAACCGGCAGACGGGGAACTTCCTCGCGGAGCACATCGCAGGTCATGCTTTCGATCCGCATGGGGTGATGACCCTCGCCTCGACCGTGTATTTCCGGGGCCGCTGGACGGATGAATTCCAAAAAGAAAATACCGCGCCGGGCGTCTTTCACGCACAGGACGGGGACGTGACGGCGGACTTCATGCACGACAGCCAGCCGGGGATCGTCTTCCGCGGCGAACGGTTCACGGCGTTTGCCCGTTCCTTCACGATGAACGCGCAGATGCTCTTCCTCCTCCCGGATGAGGGCGTCACGCCGGAAGAGCTTGCCGGAGATCCGGAATTCCTCACGCTCATCACGGGCTGGAGGAACTTTGACGGACAGATCGAGGCCAGGATCGAGCTGGCCCTGCCGAAGTTCGACGTCTCCTCGGATACCAACCTCATGGATGGTTTGCAGGCGCTCGGCATGAGGGATGTGTTCGACCAGGCAGCCGCGGATTTCTCCCCGCTGACGGAATCGACGCCGGTCTTCCTCACCAGGGCGGAGCACGCCGCGCGGGTTGCGATCGATGAGGAGGGATGCACGGCGGCGTCGTATGTGATCCTCGAGATGGACGGCGCGGGAGAATGGGAGCCCGAACCGATCGCGCTCACCTTCGATCGCCCGTTCCTCTTCGCCGTGGCGGAAGCCGATCTCCCGGTCTTCGTCGGGATCGTCCATACACCGGCGGAATGAACCGGATCTCCGTAAAACAAAAAGTCCGTCTCTTCCGGGAGGCGGATTTTTGCGTGTTGCGGGGATATCATTCCCCGCGCACCATTTCGGCGAGCATCTCGTCCGTGTCCTCCTCTGGCTTTTTGCGGCCGGGGAGGACGAAGCCGTGCCGCTCATAGAACCGGATCGCGCCAACGTTCTTCTCGAGCGCCCAGAGCCGCCGCCCGCCCTGTGAGACCGCGGCCTCAAGCAGCAGGGAGCCGATCCCCCCGTTCCAGAGGCAGGGCTCGACGAACAGTCTGCAAATCTCTTCCCCCGCGAGGGTGACGAAGCCCTTGACCGCGCCGTCGTCGTACACGAGGGCGTTTTCCGGGAAGCCGGCGTCCGCGAGCCTCTCTGCGACGTTCGGCACGGTGAGCTCCCGGAAGTAGAAATCGTCGTCCCGAAAGATCGGATAGAAATTCAAGCGGTAGCAGAAGACGAGGATCTCGGCAGCCCGGACGGCATCTTCCGCGCGCGCGGGACGGATCGGATTCATCGCGCGTCCTCCCGCCGGATTGCATAGTAGAGGCAGCGATGCGACGCGCCGCGCCAGTCGATCGTCTCCTCCTCGCCCGTCGGCGTCATGCCGTTCTTCTCCATCACGCGGCGGCTGGCGGCGTTCTCCTCGAAGAATCCGGCGCGGACGGTCTCGAATCCGCGCGCAAACAGGGCGTCGAGGGTCAGGCAGAGGGCCTCGGTGCCGTAGCCGCGGTTGTGCAGATCGGGCCGGATGACGTAGCCCACCTCCGCCGTCACCCCTTCGATCATGACGTCGTTGACGAAGCCGATCATGCGGCCGTCGAGATCCACGGCGCGGACAAAATGCGCGGGATCGGCGGAGAGATCGCGCAGGCGGCGAAAAAGAGGCATCGCGGCCTCGTCGTCGGCAAAATCGGGGAGCAGATAGGTGCGGTTGATGATGTTGTCGCGCAAGAGCGCCAGACAGTCGGTGCGGTCGGCGTCCGTGATCGGGCGCAGCATGACGCGGGCAGAGTCCTTTTCCATGACAGAATCTCCGGGTTTCTCTGATTTTTCTCCATTATACCACAACGGCGCGGCGCTTGCAAGCATCCGGGCGCGAAAAAGCTCCCTCCGGGGGAGCGCGGAACGATGCCGCAGCCGGAGGGAGCAGGTCGCTGATGCGGGGAGAGATTATACGTACTCGAAGTCGTCCTCAGCCTTGAACCACTTGCCTTCTCCGAAGCTCAGGATGAAGAGGATCACCGCGACGATGAGCCAGCCGATCATGAAGGGAGAGGTCAGGTAGATGCCGAGGGCCGCATGGTGGATGAAGCCGAAGAAGGAGAGCACCGCGCCGGCGAGGGCGATGAGGGAGGCGCTTCTCAGCTTCTTCTCGATCATGAAGACGCACATGGAGCCGAGCAGGATGCCGATGATGATCGCGCCCGCCTTGACTGCGGGAACGCCATTCCACATCGCGCCGTTGGCGATGAGCATCTCGGAGATCTCAGGCTGGAAGCCCTTGATGCCGGAATCCAGCGCCTCGGACCAGATGCCCCAGCCGCCTTCCGCCATGGAACCGGTCGCAAGGGCCGCTTCCACCTGCGTGAAGAGATAGTCGGCGATGGAGGGGACCATGGCGATGGCGATGGCCGCGTAGTGCTTCGGCTTGCATTCCTTGAAGGCCTGCGCCACCATGATGACCGCGCACCACAGGAAGGTGATGGCGACGACTGCCGGGGGAACGAGGTCGTCAAGCACCGTGAAGAGGCCGAAGATGCCCGCCAGACCGAGGACCACGCCGCTGATCCAGCTGTAAGCCGCGCCGGCGTTCGTCTTCTTCAGGCCGGGATGGCCGAGCCAGACGGTGTTCGGGACCACGCCGCCGAAGAGGGAGGAGATCATCGTGCAGATACCGTCCGCAAACTGGGCTTCCCGGACGTTGTAGGGATCGCCCGCCGTGTTCGCGGATTCCACGTTGTCCATGGTCTCGATGAAGTTGTAGATCTCCACCGGGATGACCACGGTCAGATACGGCGCGACATACGCGAAGCCGTTGATGAGGGACTGGACGGTGTTCACGGGGTTCGGGAAATAGAAGCCCACCTGCGTGAAGTCAAACGTGGTGCGGCCGAGGCAGATCGCATAGACGATGCCGCCGACGATCGCCACCATGAAGGGAGAGATCTTTTTCGGGAAGAGATAGCCCGCGAAGAGGCCGAGCATAGCGACCGCGAGGATCGGGAGACCGACGATGGGATCGCCGAAGACGTCGAACACGCCCTGCGTCGCCATCCAGATGAAACCGATGCCGGCCACGGTGCCGAGGAGCGCCGCGCGGGGCAGATGCTTCTTGACCCACGGGCCGATGAAGCCGCCGAGGAATTCGACGAAGCCGCCGATGAAGCAGGCAGCCATCGCCGCGCCCCATTCGGTCTCAGGATCGCCGATCGCATAGTGGATCGGGCTGATGACGCCGAAGAGGATGACGAACATCGCCGGGGTCGAGATGCCGGAGGGCAGCGCGGTCACGTCGGGACGTTCGAGCTTGGCGGACAGCTTCCGTGCCATCCAGGCATAGTAGAGGCCGCCGCACATCAGGCCGATGGACAGACCGGGGATCACGCGTCCGAAGATGATCTCGGACGGCCATCCGAAGCCTTCAAGGGTTGCGATGATGATGATGTAGTTGACGATATTGTTGGTGATCATATACGTCAACCCGCCGACGTCCCCCTTCGTGAAGAAGGGGATCAGACATTTCTTTTTTGCTTCCAAAACAGGTTCCCCCTATGAAATATATATTTCTGCGCGGACCCTCCGCGCGGGATCACAGCTTCACGCCGAGCGAGATCAGCTCCTCGCGCACTTCCCGGTACATGTCGTGCCAGAAATCGCGCGGTTCGCCGTCTTCGCCGTAGACTTCGTCGAAGGAGAGGCCCTCGTTGCCGGTCTCGAAGATGTGCGCGTACTTTTCGACGAGCGCGGCGATGATGGGTTCGGCTTCTTCGCGGGTCATGCCCTGTGCGGCGGCCGCTTTCCCGACCTCACCCATGAGACGGGCTTCGAGGCCGGAGCAGTTGGGCTTGAGTCCGTCGCAGGAGCCGACGCCTTCGAGGTTGCCGCCGGAGACGGTGATGGCGAGCGCGTTCGCGGCGACCTCTTCGAGAAGCTCCTTCGTGCCCGCGCCGCTCTTCGGATAGATGTCGCAGATGATCACGGCGGGCAATCCGGCGTCGAATGCCTGGCAGACCACGCTTGAGAGCCACATGCATTCGGGTGTCGAGGTCGCGATGTGCTTGATGTGGATCGGATGGCAGAGGTGGTAATCCGCCCGGCCGACCAGGGAATCCGCGAGCAGGGAAGCGATCATGCAGACCGCAGCGCCCGGAGCGCCTCCGGCCAGACCGCCGACCATGACGCACGCGAGGGACGCGTTGAGAACGGGCGTTTCCATGGCGTTGGCGACGCGGATGAGGTTGTCGTTCGTCATGATGAGCTCGTTGTTGAGCGCGATGAGGTGCGCGTCGCCCGGCTGGAATCCGCCCGGAGCCATCGCCGCGAGATCGCCGATCTCGGAGACGGAGCTCTCCGCCGCGAGCCTGCCGATGCCCGGACGCCCGACCTTTTCGCAGATTTCGTTCAGATAGCGCAGCTCGCGCCGCAGAGCGATCACCTCGGAGGGAGACGCGCGGACGACGTCGTAGCCGTCCACTTCGACGATGGAGCCGCAGGTGACCATGTCGACGACGGGCTCCTTCGCCCACGAGGTCACGGTCTTGCAGAAGAGCTCCTCCGACATGGGACAGCCGGGATTCCCTGCGACGACGCCGGGCAGACGGGGGTCGTCCGGATGGCGGGGAACGAACGTATAGGCATCCTTCCCCCGTCCGACGGTCACGGCCTGCGGCATCTTCGCGGCAGCTTCGAGGATCTCCTCGCGCGTGAACATCATGACGCGGCCGGTGGACTGGTTATAGATGCCGGAGCGGACGAGCAGCTCGACGCCCGCGTCAAAGAAGCGCTTCGCCTCCTCGCGGTCATGGAGCAGGAGCGCGCCGTCCTCTCTCTCAAGCTCGAATTCATCGACGATATCCATGATCGGCATGACCACATGGTCCATGTCCCAATCATCCTTGGAGACCGCCTCTCCGGTATAGCCCCGGTTGACAATTTCCAGAAAATGCACGTTCCGTCCTCCTCAGGCAGATGCAATGCATCCGTTTTTTTCGACACTATTATATCCCATCCGGGAAATCCTGTCAAGAGCGAATGCGGGAAATGCGGCGTTTTTCTCGGTTTCCGCGCCGTTTGCCGCACGCGCCGTCCGCTCTTGACGAACAGCCCGCCGTGTGATATAATAACGGCGATTGTACGAAATCCCGACAGAATTGCGCTCAGAATACAAAGGAGATCCCGCATGAAGCATCCGAACAGAGCGGCGCGAGCCCTCAGCCTCCTCCTTTCGGCGATCCTCGTCCTCCTCTCCGCCTCGTGCGCGAAAAAGGACGAAAAGGACGCCGCCGATCCCGGGAACACCCCCGCCGTCACGCAGTCCGATGCCGCGTCCGACGCCGGGGAAAACGCAGCCGAGGTTCCCGAGACCGAGGCCACGAAACCTCTTGCATACCTCGGCGCGCACGACTTCGAGGGCCGGACCTTCACCGTCCTCGTCAGCGGCATGGACAACAGTGAATGGCGGCAGAACAACATCGATGCCGACGCCGAGAACCCGGAAATCATCAATTCGAGCCGTTTCAACCGCAACATCGAAGTGGAAGACACCCTGAACGTCACCCTCGCGTCGATCGAGCAGTTCGGGAACGGCGGGATCGTCATGGGCGAGCTCAAAGCCGCCGTCAAGGCGAACGACGAGATCTACAATACCACGCAGCTCTGCTGTACCGACGCAGCGAAAATCACCCTCGAGGGCTATTTCGCCGATCTCAGGACCCTCCCCGGCGTCTCGCTCGAGGAGCCCTGGTGGGACGCGCGCTCGATCGAGGATATGACGATCCGCGGCCAGCTCTATCACGCCGTGAACGCGATCTGCATCGCGTCGTACAACGCCACCTTTGCGATCCTCTTCAACAAGGAGCTCGCTGCGGAATACCACCTCGAATCGCCCTATCAGGATGTTCTCGACGGGAAATGGACCTACGACGCTCTGAAGGGCATGATGAACGGCGTCTCGACCGACCTCGACGGCAACGGCAAGATGGACGACCATGACCTCTTCGGGCTCTGCCTCTGGGTCGACGCGATCACGGGCGCGGTCAACTCCGGGCTCGAATACTGCGCACAGGTCGGTGAGGACGGTCTGCTCGCCCTGACGCTCGACACGGAGCACGTGCAGGACATCGTCGACAAGTTCATATCCTTCGCCGCCGATCCCGAGATCACGGCAGATTACATTTTCAAGGGATACAGCTCCTACGATCTCTTTGCCGGGAATCACGCGCTGTTCTATATGCAGGAGATCAACCGGATCACCGCTTTCCGCGACATGGAGGCCGATTTCGGCGTCCTCCCGATGCCCAAGTTCAACGAGGAACAGCCCGTCTACCGCAGCTGCGTCGCAGAGAACGACGGCGTGCTCCTCTCCGTGCCGATCGTCATCACCGACGCGGAATTCACGGGCGTCGTGCTCGATGCGCTGGCCTGCCTCTCCGAACGGTATGTCATGCCCGCCTACTACGAGATCACGCTTCAGCGCAAGGCGGCGCGCGACGAAGAATCCGGGCAGATGCTCGACATCATTTTCTCGACCCGCGCCTACGACCTCGGCTGGATCTATCAGGTCGGCGCGCTCAAGAATTCGATGAAGGACATCGTGCAGGGCGCTTCCCCGAACATTTCCGCCCTCGTCCAGAAGCGCAAGTCGATCGCGAACCGCATGATCAACACGGTCAACGAGTTTTATGAAGAAAACGGGAACTGATACGGACGCATCCCCGAAAAATAAGGATCCTCAGGAGGCCATCATGGACATGACCGCAGAGATTTTCGCAGGCATCCTCGACGCTTATCCGTACGAGATCGTCTTCGTCGACCGGACGCATACGATCCGCTGGCTCAACCGCGCGGCAAAACGCCGTTACGGGGACCGGGTCCGGGTCGGGAACAGCATTTTCGGCTGCCACAACGAACGCACGCGCCCGAAGATCGAGGCGTTCCTCCGCCGGGCCGATCAGGGAGAGGACGAGATGTTCGAGGCGTACAACGGCAGGACCGGGGAGCGGGAGTTCTTCGATCCGGTCCGGGACGCCGCGGGGCAGGTGATCGGCTACTTCGAGCGGCACGAGCTGCCGTGGACGAAGGATCTGGCGGACGAGCCGGTCGGAGACTACTGGACAAGACGCGCGGAGGTTGAGAAGCGGTGAGCGGAACGGAACGGATATCGGCAACGGAAGCGAGAGACGGGGCGGACGCGTTCCTCGATCTCGCGGTGACCCTCGGCTGCCGCCTTCTCTCGGAGGGGGCGGAAATCAGCCGGGTCGAGGAGGCCATCACGCGGCTGATGAAGGCATATCGGGTGCCCGGCGACGTGTTTGCCATCCCGAGCAGCCTGATCGTCACGGTCTCGCCGGAGGGATCGGAGCCCGTGACCCGGATGTGCCGGATCGCACCGCACGGCACGGACGTCGACGGACTCGAGCGGACCTATTCGCTCGCCCGCGCGCTCTGCGCCGAGGTCCCGCCCATCCGGGAGGCGAAACGGCGCCTCGCCGCGGTCGAGAAGATCGATCTGCATTATCCCGTCCCGGTCCTCTATCTCGCGTATTTTCTCGCCGCTTCGGCCTTCGCGGTGTTCTTCGGCGGGACGATCTCCGACGGCCTACTCGCCGGGATCTGCGGCGTGCTCACGGGCGCGTTTCTGCGTCTGCTCACCCGGCTGCGCGTGAATGCGTTTTTCCAGACGATGACGGCGTCCTTCCTCATTGCCGTCGTCAGCCAGACCCTGACGCACTTCCATGTGATCCGGTACGCGGACGCCGCGGCCATCGGTGCGCTGATGCTCCTCGTCCCGGGGATGATGATGACCGACAGCATGCGGGACATCATCTACGGCGACACGCTGTCCGGGATCAACAAATTCGTCCAGGTCGTCCTGACCGCCGCCGCGCTGCTTCTCGGGACCGGGACCGCGCTGCGGCTGAGCCACCTGCTCTGGGACGTCGCGTCCGTCGGGATCAGTCTGGACGTCCCCTATCCATGGTGGATCCAAGTGTCCTTCGCCGCGCTCGCCTGCTGTGGGTACTGCATCCTCTTCAACATCCGCGTCCCGGGCATGTTCGTCTGCATGGCGGGCGGCGGGCTCGGCTGGGCGGCCTATCTCACGGCGGAGAAGCTCTCTTCGTCGGCCCTGTTCGCGTATTTCGCCGCCGCTGCCGTGATCTCGCTCTATGCGGAAATCATGGCGCGCGTCCGCAAGTTCCCGGCCTTCTCATATCTCGTGATCGCGCTTCTGCCCCTCGTGCCGGGAGCCGGCGTCTACTATACCGTCGAGTACCTCCTCCAGGGGAGCAGGATGCAGTCCGTGGAGCAGGGCGTGAGGACCGCCGCGGCTGCGGGTCTGCTCGCCGTCGGAATGCTCGTCGTCTCCTCGGTCTTCCGCATGGTCGGCGTCGCCCGTCAGCAGCGAAAGGATCGCGCGAAGAACGCCGGAGGCTGATATCGGGAATCCATCCCGCGCAGATTTTCAAAAATTCACAAAAAAGCCTTGCAATCCGCCCGAGAATATGGTAAAGATATAGGGAACCCATGCAGCCCGAAACGAATCCACGATCACGGAGGTAATTATGAGACTGGAAGATCTGACCGTAACCAAACCGGCTCCGACGCCGGGCGACACAAGCTGGTTCACCCATGACCGGTTCGGCATGTTCATCCATTGGGGCCTCTACGCCCTCGGCGCACGCCACGAATGGCTGAAGAACTACGAACGGATCCCCACGGAAATCTACGACAAGAAGTATTTCAAGCACTTCGATCCCGATCTCTACGATCCGGAGCTCTGGGCGAAGGCGGCGCGCGATGCCGGAATGAAGTATTTCGTCGTCACGACCAAGCACCATGAGGGCTTCTGCCTCTGGGATTCCGCCTATACCGACTACAAGGCGCCGAACACGCCGTACGGCCGTGACGTTCTCACCCCGATGGTGGACGCGTTCCGTTCCAACGGCCTGCGCGTCGGCTTCTATCACTCGCTCCTCGACTGGCATCACCCGGACTACACGGTCGACGCCTGCCACCCGATGCGGGACAACGAGGACTACATCGCGATGGACAAGGACCGCGACATCACCCGCTACGTCGACTATCTCCACAACCAGACCGAAGAGCTTCTGAAGCGCTACGACCCCGTCGACATCATCTGGTTCGACTTCTCCGTCGGCCCGAACGCGCGCTTTGCCGGCAAGGGCAAGGAGACCTGGCGCAGCGAAGAGCTGCTCGCGAAGATCCGCGCGATCAACCCGAAGATCATCATCGACGACCGTCTCCAGATCGACCAGGACGTCAAGACGCCCGAGCAGTACATGCCGGACAGCTGGGTCAAGGTGAACGGCACCCCGGTCGTCTGGGAAGGCTGCCATACCTTCTCCGGCTCGTGGGGCTACTACCGCGACGAACAGAGCTGGAAGAGCGTGGATCAGCTCTTGAAGATGCTGATCGACGGCGTCTCGATGGGCGGCAACCTGCTGCTCAATGTCGGCCCGACCGGCAGAGGCGAGTTCGACGAGCGCGCATACGAGAGACTGCGCGGCATCGGCAAGTGGATGAGACGGCACTCCCGCTCGATCTACGGATGCACGCAGGCGCCCGCGGAATTCGAGTGCCCGCGCGACTGCCGCTACACCTACAATCCCGAGACCCAGCGGCTGTACCTCCACATGTATTCGTGGCCGTTCGGCAAGATCCGTCTCTCCGGCGAGGTCGCGGAGCACGTCGACTACATCCAGCTCCTCTCCGATGCCTCCGAGATGCGGTTCAACTACAACGCCGAGAACCGCACGGTCGATATCCCGCTCCCGGTGTACAAGCCGCTCGGCGCGGAGATCCCGGTCCTCGAAATCTACCTTAAATAAGCGAAAAGCCAATCAAAAAGCGCGCTCCGCGGATGCTCTCCCGGGGCGCGTTTTGCTGTTTGTTCGTTTATTCCGTTGTCCTGCGCGCGGCTGCGACGGCGGCGACATTCCCGGCGGCCTTTTCGAGCAGCTCCGCCGTGCGGCCGATCGATTCCTCCGCCGTCATCGGGCGGTCCGCGATCGCGAAAACGGCGTCCATGCCGGCCTCATAGAGCGCGGGGACGCTGTCGTCGATCCCGCAGAGACAGACAACGGGGCAGGGATTCCCGGCGCTCCGGACCGCTTCGGCGACTGCCATCGGGAGCTTGCCCGTAGCCGTCTGCCGGTCCGTGCGCCCCTCACCCGTGAAGACGAGATCGAAGCGTGGGGCGGCGTCCGAAAAGCCGGTCGTGCGGAGCACATAAGGCGCACCCGGCGTGATCTGCCCGCCCGCGAGCGTCAGCCCGTAGCCGAGTCCGCCCGCCGCGCCCGCTCCCGGAAGCACGGAAATCGCCGATCCCGCCGCATTGTCGCACACGGCGGAGAAATGCGCCATCTCTTCGGCGAGGCCCTCGAGGTCCTCTTCCGGCGCACCCTTCTGCCGGGCATACAGCCGGACCGCGCCGTTCGTTCCGTTGAGGGGGACGCCCGTGTCGCAGAGCAGCGTGAGGCGGACCGACGGCGGGAGCACGATGCCCGAGAGATCCGCTGCGGCGACCCGTCCGAGGTCCTCGGTGCGCGGATCGGCGATCGTATCCCCGTGCTCATCCGCGAAACGTGCGCCGAGTGCGGTGAGCGCGCCGATCCCGCCGTCCCCCGTGCCGCTTCCGCCGAGCCCGACGACGATCTCGCCGCATCCGAGCGTCAGCGCGTGACGGATCATCTCCCCGACGCCCTTCGTGGTCGAGCGGGCGTAATCGAGGCCGTGGGCTTTTGCGAACCGCAGACCGCAGCAGGCCGCCATATCGGAGACCGCGGTGAGGATGCCGTCCCGCGTGTACAGCCCGAACGCTGCCGTCACCGGGTCTCCGTGCGTGTCGGAAACGGTCACCGTGCGGCGTTCGGCGTGTCGTGCTGCCGAGAGGGCGTCCGCCGTTCCTTCCCCGCCGTCCCCGACCGGGTAGAGAGAAACCTCCGCCTCCGGGATGCGGGACAAAACGCCGCGGCGGACCGCTTCTCCGGCTTCCCGGGAGGTCAGGGAGCCTTTGAGGGAGTCGAGCGCGGCGGCGACGTTAATCGTTCGGGTGGTCATTTTCGTCCGTTTCCTCTTTGTTGTAGTGGCACGGCGAGCGATAGAACCTGGCGAGATCGATGCCGGGCCGTCCGGCGGGATCCGCTTTCAAGGGGCGGAAGCCCCATTTTTTGATCCGGTCTGCCTCGGCGGCGTCCTCCTCGATGAAGACGAGGGGGATCTCCGCGTGGTTGAGAAACGCCATGACGGCACGGACCATGACGGTGATCGCCTCGTCCTCCTCACAGCCGGGCGCGGCGGCGACGGAGCGGATCACGGCTTCGTTTGGGGCATAAGTAAACTGGCACAGGCCGAGGAGCGCGGTGACGGACTGCGCGTCATCGGTGAGCTCGGCGGCGTAAAAGGCGAAGGTATCGTCGTAATACGGCGCGCCGACGGCTTCGGCGATCTCTGCCTGAAGCGCGCGGGAGCGAACGGGCTGGACCTGGAACATGGAAACCTCCGGACAATGAGTGAGGAATGAATCAGATGGATCTCAGATAGGCGAGCTCGGCGTCGGTGAGGGGGCGCCATTTCCCGCTTGGAATGCCGCGCAGGCTGAGCTCCCCGATCGCGATGCGGGTGAGGCGGGAGAGCTTCACGCCGTAGTGCGCGCAGATCTTGCGGATCTCGCGGTTGCGGCCCTCGTACAGCGTGAACTGCACGACGGTCGAGGGAATCCCGTCGGGCTTTGCGTACCGGACGAACTCGACGCCGAACGGCCGCAGCATGTAGCCCTCGAGCTCGAACGGCTCCGCGAGCGCCTCGAGGTCCTCGTCGGTGAGCAGGGCGTTCAGCGTGGCGAGGTAGCGCTTTGGGATCTCGTGCGACGGATGCATCACGCGGTTGGTCAGCTCTCCGTCGTCCGTGCAGAGAAGAAGCCCGTCGGAATACAGATCGAGCCGGCCGACGGGATAGACCCGGGTCCCGACGTCCGCGATGAGATCGGCGACGGTCTTCCGGCCCGCTTCGTCGGACATGGTGGTGACATATCCCACGGGTTTGTTGAGAAGAATATAAGTATGGGGACCGGTGCCCCCGCGCCACGGGATCGGCCTGCCTCGGACGGCGACGCGGTCCTCGCCCGGAACGACTTTCATGCCGATGGCGGCCGGGAGCCCGTTGACGGTGACGCTGCCCGCGAGGATCTCCCGCTCGGCCGCGCGCCGGGACATGACCCCGCATTCGGTCAGGTATTTCTGGATTCGGATGGGTTCCATTCTGTCTGTGATCCGTTTCGGATGAAATGGCTGAAAAAGGATGGTTTCTCCGGAGCCGCCGCGCGCTCTTCTGCCGTGAGGGGCAGGGAAGCGATCTCCCGTCTGTCTGCCCGGAAGACGACCCGTCCGAGCACGTCGCCGATCTCGGTGTTCTCGAGAAGCAGCCGCTTCGCCTCGACGGTCGTGTCGATCTGCGGCACGTCCCCGAAGAAGACCCGCGTGATGCCGCTTCGGTTCGAGACGGTCACCTCTCCGTCGTCCGCGTGAGGACAGGGGATCGCGCAGGAAAACTGTCCGGGTTCGGCGAGGGACACGGCGTGCGTTTTGGCGAAGCCCTCTTCGTAGAGCTTCAGGTGATCGTTCCAGTCGTCGGGCGCGTTCAGCGTGACGCAGACGAGCGCGGCGCCGTCCTTCTGTGCGGCGGAGACGAGGCACCGGCCGCTTCTGCGCGTGAAGCCGGTCTTGACGCCGACGACATCGTCCGACATGCGGAGCAGGCGGTTGTGGTTGATGAGCACCCGCGCGCCGCCTTCCCGCTCGATCGTGTGACGCCGGGTAGAAACCATCGTGCGAAAGGCCGGATGTGCCATCGCGGCGACGGTCAGCTTTGCGAGATCGCGGGCGGTCGTGTAGTGCTCCTCGTCGTCGAGGCCGTGCGGATTGGTGAAGTGCGTGTCGGAGAGCCCGAGGGACGCCGCCTTTTCGTTCATCATCGCGGCAAAGCCTTCGACGCTCCCGCCGACCGAGATCGCCAGCGCGGCAGCGGCGTCGTTCGCGGATTCGAGCAGGACGGACCAGAGCAGGTCCTCACACCGGATCCGCTCGCCGGGACGCAGATAAACGCTCGATCCCTCAATCCCGCAGGCGTCCGCCGGAACTTCGATCACCGCGTCGGGCGAGGTGTGCTCGAAGACGA
This sequence comes from Clostridia bacterium, assembly GCA_017412675.1. GTDB lineage: Bacteria > Bacillota > Clostridia > Oscillospirales > CAG-272 > UMGS1696. Next base: position 8,462 of record JAFPWV010000045.1, on the reverse strand, counting down.
CGAGCGCGGTCATGATCTTGGTGGTCGAGGCCATTGGCAAACGGCGGTCCGCGTCCTTTTCATAGAGTGGGGTACCGGTCGATGCTTCGATGAGGATCGCAGCTTCGGCGGATACCTCGGCGGCGTCTGCCGGGATCGCGAAGGGGATGCAGAAGATCAGAGAAAGAAAGGCGGTCAAGAGACGTTTCATGCGCATTCTCCTTGACAGAGTGGTTTTGACTCTATCATGCGCAGAGAGATGCGCCGCGATACGGGGGAGTTTTCGTCAGATCTTGTTTTCCTCGCCTTTTTTGGAGAAGACGCCCTTGATGCGTTCGAGCAGATCGGGGGAGCGTTCGAGGAATCCGACGACCTGCGCGACGGAATCCGCGGGAGCCGCGCTCGAGGCCGCCGGCGCGTTGACGTTGAGAATGTTGACGGTGCCGTCCGCCCCGACGACGAGGAAGGCCACGGGCGTGACGGTCAGTCCGGTGCCGCCGCCTCCGCCGAAATTGTTCGGTTTGTTCGAGACGTCCTTCTTTGCCGCGTAGTCCACGCCGCCGGACGCATATCCGACGGAAATCTTGGAGATCGGGATGATGGTGGTGCCGCTCGCTGTTTCGATGGGATCGCCGACGATGGTATTGGCGTCGAGCATGGAGCGGATGGAATCGAGGGAGGTCTTCGCGATCTCTCCGATGCGGTTGGTGTCAGCCATGGGAATACCTCCGATGGGAAATTGTGATCGTATGGATTGCTTGCTTGTTCAGGCGCGCGTCTCCGAGAGCTTCTGCCGCACGAGCCAGCCGAGCGTGTGCAGACCGACGCCGACGACGGAGAAGAGGCGGAGCCGGAAACGGAAATCGACCTCGAAGCGGGTCCGCTCGCCGATGAAATCGGGCTGTACGTCAATGACGGCGCCGCGGGCGATGTGCAGACGGGTCTTCGCGCGGAGCAGCTCGAGGAGGAGCGAGGCGGCGGCGGAGATCGTTCCGGTCTTGACGGCTGTGTCCGCCGCGTCCCTGCCGCAGACTGTGACCGAGAGCATCCGGAAATCGGTCTCGAAGTGGGAGACGAAGCGCGGGATCTCCTCGAGGGCGAACGACACGAGCGAGAGGATCGTTTCGAGCTTGTTCGCGTCGTGATCGGCGTCCGTGTCCTCAGCGGCTTTTTCGGCAGCCTCCGCAAGCCGGGCGGCCTCCGCTTTCTTCTTTGCTTTCTCAGCCTTCGCGGCGGCTTTTTCGGCTTCCTTCTCGGCTTTTTTCCGCCGGGCTTCGGCTTCTTTTTTCAGCCGTTTTTCGTGTTTTCGGTAGGTGAAGTCCTTTTCGCGGACGACCCTGTTCTTCTTCGGGATGAGGGTGAGGAGCACGGGACCGAAGCCCGCGCGGATCCGGAGCTCGTCGGTGAGCCGGACGTAAACCTTGATCTTCATCGAAAACAGCAGCGCGAAGAAGAGCACGATGCCGAGGATGATGTATAGTGCGATCATGCCGTCTCCTTTGCTGAATGATGAAGTGGAAAGCGTGTGCGGGTTGCGGCTTATTCGGAAGGTGCCGGATCCTGCTCCGTTTCCGGGACGATCTCGACGACCTCTCCCGCGTCGGTCTTGAGCGTGACGGCGGGGAGCTCCTCAAGGCGCGATAAGCCGAAGACCCGGAGAAAATCAGTCGTCGTGCGGTAGAGCGTCGGACGTCCGGGGGCGTCGAGCTTGCCGCAGGGTTCGATCAGGTTCTTTTCGGTCAGTGCGCCGACGGCATAGCTCGAATCCACGCCGCGCACCGTGTCGATGAACGCGCGGGTGGTGGGCTGGTGATACGCGACGACGGCGAGCACTTCGAGAAGCGAGGCGGAGAGATTGCCGCCGCGCCGGATCCCGAGGGCTTCCTTCACTTCGGCGCCCCATTGTTCCCGCGTCACGAGCTGGCAGGATTCGGGGAAGCGCACGAGCAGGATGCCGCGGGGGAAGACGTCCGTGTTGTTGTAGACGACGGCCATCTTCTCGACGACGTCGGCGCATTCGGCGGGGGTGATCCCGAGCACCTCGGCGAGCCGGGCGTAGGTCAGGGGGTGTCCGGCGGCGAAGAGACAGGCTTCGATGATCGAAAACTGCTCCTCGGGGGTGTAGGCGCGGATCTCTGTTTCCTCTTGCTGGGGGGTGGTCACTTTCATGGTCGGTCCTTTCCGCGCAGAACCGGGCCGCGCGGGGGTGATGGGGGATCAGTACATGCCGCTCTCGAGCTTCGCGCCCGCGATCTCCTCCTCCGTCGCCGTGAGCACGACGCGGACTTCGGAGAGCATGTCGGTCACGCCGTCCTCGGCCGCGCCTTCCGGTTCTTCGACGGATACGAGGCGGGCCTTGAGAAGCTCGAGGATCCCGATGAAGCGGGCGATGAGCTCCGGACGGTTCTCCGATTCGCGGAGATAGGAGGCGAGGGGAACGGCGCGCTTGGTTTTCAGCGTATCGAGCAGCCGGGTCATCAGGGTCTCGACCGGGATGCGCGGGGTGTTCACGATGGCGGAGAAGTCCTCCTTCGCCGTCTTTTCGGAGAGGCGCGCCTCGGTGTAGATCTTCGTGAGGGCGGCGCGCAGCAGATCGACGGCGTGGTCGGCGACGTAGGTCGGATCGGGCGAGAGATCGTCCTCCTCCTTCGCGGCGCGCGTGCCGTAGACCGAGAAGAGGTCGGCGAGCTCCGCGGCGGCGAGCTTCGTGCGCTGATATTCCTCGATCGCGTCGATGAGAGGTCTGCGCGGATCCTCGTCCTTTTCCGGATCGCGGGGCAGGAGCATGCGGCTCTTGATGAGCATCAGCTCCGACGCCATCGAGAGGAATTCGCACGCCACCTCGATGTCGCGTTCCTCGGCGTCCTTGATGGTTTCCATGTACTGCTCGCACAGGAGGTCGATCGGGATGTCCGCGACGTCGAGCTTGTGCTTTTCGACGAGCGCGACGAGGAGATCGAGCGGCCCCTCGAAGTTTTCGAGCTTGAATTGAATCGGCGTGGTCTCTGTCATTGGCGGAAGAAGGGGACGAGCTCGACGAGCCAGTCCATGCCGCTCCCGATCGCGCTCACCACGGGGGAAAGCGGCAGGGAGACGAGGCCCGTCCAGAGGAGGATCATCAGTCCGAGCTGGATGTAGCGCTCATACTTCATCACCCCGAAATAGTACTTCGGCGGGAGCCAGACGAGAAAGATCCGGGATCCGTCGAGCGGGGGCACCGGGATGAGGTTGAAGACGGCGAGGGCCAGGTTGAGGGAGCGGAAATAGTTGAAGAGGGTGAGGGCGGCGACGAAGACGTTGTAGGAAAACTCCGAGCGGATCGTCACGCGGGACCCGACGGCATAGATGATGTGCAAAAGGATCGTCCCGAGGAACGCGAGCGCGATGTTCGAGAGCGGTCCGGCGAGCGCGGTGAGGGCGGTGTCGCGGCGGTTGTGCTTGAAGTACCGCGTGTTGATCGGCACCGGACGCGCCCAGCCGAAGTGGAAGAAGATCATGCACAGCGTGCCGACGGGATCGAGGTGCTTCAGGGGGTTGAGCGAGAGACGCCCGAGGTTCTTCGCCGTGGGATCGCCGAGCCGGTATGCCATCCACCCGTGCGACACCTCGTGAACGCTCAGGGCGACGAGCACGCAGGGGATGACGAAGAGAAGCTCGGTGATGGTGTGGATGAGTGAGGATGACATGATCAAGTAAAGTTAGTGAAGTGATTTGCCGAGCCGATCACAGCGTGATCATACGTCGAGGCGGATGAGGTCGTCATAGGTCTCGCGGCGGACGGCGACGGTCGCTTTCCCGCCGGAGAGCTCGATGACCGGGGGCCGGGGGATGCGGTTGTAGTTCGACGCCATGGAGTAGTTGTACGCGCCGGTGACGAGGACGGCGAGGATGTCGCCCCGGGACGGCTTCGCAACGGAGACGCCCTCGGCGAGCAGGTCCCCGCTCTCGCAGCAGCGGCCCGCGACGGTGCAGGGAAAATCGGCCCGATCGGCGGCGCGCGAGGCGTTGACGACGGTGTATTCGGACTGGTAGAGCGCGTAGCGCGGGTTGTCCGGCATGCCGCCGTCGACCGAAACGTAACTGCGGAAACCCGGGATGGTCTTCACCGAGCCGACGGTGTAGAGGGTGCATCCCGCGGCGGCGACGATCGAGCGGCCCGGTTCCATGAGGATCGCGGGCTTCTTCACGCCGTGAAGCGCGCACATCCGGTCGATCTCCTCGCCGAGCGCCTGGATGTTGGCGCGGTAGTCGATCATGGGATCCCGTTCGGTGTACCGGACGCCGAAGCCGCCTCCGATGTTGAGGATCGGCGCTTCAAAGCCCGTGGTCTGCCGCATCCGCGCGATAAAGGCGAGCATGATGTCGCAGGCGTCGCGGAAGGGCTCGATGTCGAAGATCTGCGAGCCGACGTGGCAGTGGAACCCATCGAGGACGAGAGAGGAGCTGGCGAGCGCGGCTTTCACGAAGTCGTCCGCCTGTCCGGTGGCGATCGCCATACCGAATTTGGAATCGACGTTGCCGGTGATGATCTTTTTGTGGGTGTGCGGGTCGATGCCGGGGGTGATGCGGAGCAGGATGTGCGGCTTCGCGCCTTTTCCCGCGGCGATCTGCGCGAGCGCGCCGAGTTCATCCGGCGAATCGACGACGATGTGTCCGACGCCGAGATCGACGGCGAGCGCAAGGTCCGCGTCCGTCTTGTTGTTGCCGTGGAAGAAGACCTTCTCCATCGGGAATCCGGCAGCGTGCGCGGTGACGAGCTCGCCCGGGGACACGCAGTCCGCCGCGAGGCCTTCCTCGGCGATCAGACGGTAGAGACCCTTGTAGCACAGCGCTTTTCCGGCGAAGGCGGGGGTGGAATCGGGGCCGAAGAACGTATGGAAGGCGCTTTTGTAAAGCCGGCACATCGCGCGGACCGCGTCGGTGTCGAGCAGATAGGCCGGGGTGCCGAATTCGCGCGCGAGCTCGACGGTATCGAGACCGGCGGCGGTGAGGTGACCCGAGGCGTTGACGTCGTAGGTGGGATGCAGGATCATGGTTGCTCCTCCCGGGAGGATTCCCGGATCGTGTGGGCGGATGTTCGTTCTCAGATCCCCGTTGTCTCGTAGATCTTGCGCCAGAGCTCATCCCGGCCGCGGTTGGTCTTCGCGGAGTAGAGGACGAGCGGCAGATCCCTGGTCAGCGCATCTGCGGCGACGGCGTCGAGGAATTCCTTCGTTTCTGTCGCGTTGAGCTTGTCGGTCTTTGTCGCGACGAGGAGATGCGGCATACCCGTTTCGCGGAGGTAGTAGAGCATGTCGAGATCGTCTCCGGTCGGGCCGGTGCGGCTGTCGACGAGCTGGCAGACGAGCTTCAGGGAATCGATGTTCGGATTCTTCGTGAAAACCCGTCGGTCAGCGCGGACCAGCGTTTCTTGTCCTCCGGGGAGCGCTTCGCGTAGCCGTAGCCCGGAAGGTCCACCAGATAGAGCTTTTTATCGATCTCGTAGAAATTGACGGTGATGGTCTTGCCGGGCTCGCCGCTGACCCGTGCGAGGCTCTTGCGCCCGAGGAGGGAATTGATGAGGGAGCTCTTCCCGACGTTGGAACGGCCGGAAAAGGCGACCTGCGGCAGACGGTCGGCGGGGAACTGTTTCGGCAGTCCCGCGGACATTTTGAGGGCGGCGTTGTTGAGATTCGGTTTCATATCGTCAGATCCGGTTGTACCGCGCGGGCTCTCCCATCGGCGGGAGGATGGAGGCGGTCTTCGTGTCGGCGGTCTCGATTCCTTCCACGACGGGCAGGCGCTCCTCGTATTCGGGATGCCGCAGCGCGCGGGAGAGGACGTCGGTCAGCGTTTCGCAGGGCAGGAAAGTCATCTCCCTCACGACATTCGGATCGAGCTCGGGGATGTCGCGCATGTTGTCCTTCGGGATGAGCAGGGTGCGGATCCCGCGGGTGTAGGCGGCGGTGGATTTCTCTCTGAGGCCGCCGATTGCGAGGACCCGGCCGGTCAGGGTGATCTCCCCGGTCATGGCGATGTCGCAGCGGACGGGGATGCCGGAGAGGGCGGAGACGAGGGAGGTGGTCATGGTGACGCCCGCGCTCGGACCGTCCTTCGGGACTGCTCCTTCGGGAACGTGGATGTGGATGTCCTTGGTCTTGTAGAAGTCGGGCGCGATGCCGTATTCGGCGCAATGCGCGCGGATCCATGTCACGGCGATGTGCGCAGATTCCTTCATGACGTCGCCGAGCGTGCCGGTCAGCTCGATCTTGCCGCTGCCCTCGACGGGGAGGACTTCGACCTTCAAGAGATCGCCGCCGACCTCGGTATAGGCAAGGCCGTTGGTGACGCCGACAAGGTCGTTCATCGCGGTTTCGTCGTCGATGAAGCGGCGCGGGCCGAGGTATTTTTCGAGGTCCGGCTTGTCGATGACGAGGTTCTTGCGCTCCTCCTCGACGAGGACCTTGGCGCCCTTGCGGCAGAGCGCGCCGATCTCTCTTTCGAGGTTGCGGACGCCCGATTCGCGGGTGAAGCCGTCGATCAGCTCTTCGATGGCGGCGTCGGTGATCTTCAGGGTCCGGCGGCTGAGGCCGTGGCGCTTGAGCTGCTTCGGAAGGAGGTGGTTCTTCGCGATCGCGAGCTTTTCGGAGGGCGTGTAGGTGTTGAGCTCGATGACCTCCATGCGGTCGAGCAGGGGTCTGGGAACGGTGTCGAGCGTGTTGGCGGTGCAGATGAAGAGGACTTCCGAGAGATCGACGGGCAGCTCGATGAAGTGATCGCGGAACGCGCTGTTCTGTTCGCCGTCGAGGACTTCGAGGAGGGCGGAGGCCGGGTCGCCGTGGACGTCGGCGCACATTTTGTCGACCTCGTCGAGCAGCATGACCGGGTTGAGCGTGCCGCACTGCGTGAGCGCTTCGATGATGCGGCCGGGCATGGAGCCGATGTAGGTCTTGCGGTGGCCGCGGATGTCGCTCTCGTCCCGGATGCCGCCGAGGGAGACGCGCACGTATTTGCGCTTCATCGAGCGGGCGATCGACGCGCCGAGGGAGGTCTTGCCGACGCCGGGCGGGCCGACGAAGCAGAGGATCTGGTTCTTCAGATCGGGGTTGAGCTGCTTGACGGCGAGGAATTCGAGGATGCGCTCCTTGATCTTCTTCAGCCCGTCGTGGTCCGCGTCGAGGATGCGCCGGGCGGCGTCGATGTCCACGCGGTCACGGGTCCGCTTTTCCCACGGAATGTTCAGGCAGGTGTCGATATAGTTGTAGATGACGTTCGCCTCGGGAGAGCCGGGGGACATGCGCCCGAGCTTGACGATCTCCCGATCGAGCTTCTCACGGACTTCCTTCGGGAGCTTGCGGTCCTCCATGCGCTTTTTCAGCTCGTCACCGTCCTCGCCGATGCCGAGCTCGTATTCGATGGCGTGGAGCTGTTCGCGCAGGTAGTAGTCCCGCTGGTTGTCGTCCATCGCCTGCTTGACCTTCTGGTGGATCTCCAGCTCGGTCTGCATGAGCTCCAGCTCGGATTCCATGAGGAGCAGGGTCTTTTCCGCGCGGCGCATGGGATCGAAGATCTCGAGCACGGCCTGCTTGTCCTCGTACCGGACGAAGAGCTGCGCGGCGATGAAGTCGGCAAGGAGGCCGGGATTGGTGATGGAGCGCGCGGCGATCTCGAAATTCTGGGAGAACGCGGGCCGGTAGCGGAGCATTTCGCCGAGGCTTTCCATGAGGCTGGCGAGCATGGCTTCCGTGCGGATATCGCGCGAGGAGAAGTCGGCGGTGACGGTTTTGGTGATGACGTCGGCGGTGTAGTAGCCGTCGGTTTTGCGCATTTCAACAAGCGTCGCGCGGCAGAAGCCCTCCGCCACGATCCTCAGCGTCCCCGTCTTGGGGTGCTTCACGGACTGGCGGATGCGGGCGACCGTGCCGGTGACATAGAGATCGTCGGCGGTCGGATCGTCCACACGGGTGTCCTTCTGCGTGACAAGAAAGACGACCATCTCTCCGGAAAGCGCGGCTTCGCAGGCGTTCTTCGAGAGATCGCGTTCGAGTTCGATATTGATATTGTTGCCGGGGAAGGCGACGATCCCGCGCAGGGGAATGAGGGGGAGGGTCTGCCGGGCGGCATTTTCGCGGTATGTAGGCATATCGGGGTTCCTTTCCGGGAAAACAGGGAAGTGCATTTTACGGGTAGCTTACTCTATATTATAGCACAAAACGGGGCGGGAAATCCACAGGAGAAAATAAATAATTGTAACATTTCTTGCGGAGGCGCCGTCGGGGACATATGGCGGGCTCACCGGGCAGTGCCCGGAGACAGCGGGGAGCCCCCGCGGGCAAAAGGCGGGCTCACCGTTGGCAAGCCCGCGGAGAGCGGGTTGGGTCGATGATCCAGCTTGCGCGCTGACGGAGTGGAGCTTGCGCCGCTCCTTTCATCTGCGCACTAACGTTTGCGGGGATGTACAGCGAAATCACTTGTTTTTTTCGCCTGCGCGGCTGGCGGACAAG
>JAFPWV010000044.1 GCA_017412675.1 Clostridia bacterium | reverse complement strand
CGATGGTACCGATGTTCACGTGGGGCTTGGTACGCTCAAACTTCTGCTTTGCCATTTGGATGAATCCTCCTGATATGATTTTTCGGTTGAAATGATGTTGTGGTGGATTGGCTTATTTGTCCGACATCTTTTCGCGGACGGATTTGGGAACCTCGGCGAAGTGATCGGGCTCCATGACGTAGTTGCCGCGGCCCTGAGTACGGGAGCGGAGCGCCGTCGAGTAGCCGAACATTTCGGAGAGGGGAACGAACGCGTTGATCTGGTACGCGCCGGAGACGGTGTCCATCGAGTTGACCTGACCGCGTCTCTGGTTGATGTCGCCGATGACGTCGCCCATGTATTCCTCGGGCGTGGTGACGACGACCTTCATGATCGGCTCGGTGAGGACGGGGTCCGCCTTCGCCATCGCATCCTTGAACGCCATGGAACCGGCGATCTTGAACGCCATTTCGGAGGAGTCGACCTCGTGGTAGGAGCCGTCGTAAAGGTTGACCTTCACGTCGACGACGTTGTAGCCCGCCAGAACGCCGGACTGCATCGCGCTCTTGACGCCCGCTTCGACGGCGGGGATGAATTCCTTCGGGATCGCGCCGCCGACGACGGTGTTCTCGAAGACGAAGCCCGCGCCGGGTTCGTTCGGTTCGATCCGGATCTTGACGTGACCGTACTGGCCCTTGCCGCCGGACTGACGGGCGTACTTGAGGTCGGATTCGGCGGCGCGGCGGATCGTCTCTTTATAGGCGACCTGCGGCTTGCCGACGTTTGCCTCGACCTTGAACTCGCGCAGGAGTCTGTCGACGATGATTTCAAGGTGTAACTCGCCCATGCCCGCGATGATGGTCTGGCCGGTCTCTTCGTCGGTGTAGGTGCGGAACGTGGGGTCTTCCTCGGCGAGCTTCGAGAGCGCGATGCCCATCTTCTCTTCGCCGGCCTTGGTTTTCGGCTCGATGGCGACGCGGATGACGGGTTCGGGGAAGTCCATGTTCTCGAGGACGATGGGATGCGCTTCGTCGCAGAACGTGTCGCCCGTCGTGGTGTTCTTGACGGAGACGACCGCCGCGATGTCGCCCGCCCAGCACACGTCGATGTCCTTGCGGTCGTTGGCGTGCATCTGGAGGATGCGTCCGAAGCGTTCTCTCGCTTTCTTCGTGGGGTTGAACGCGGTCTGGCCGGTTTCGATCTTGCCGGAGTACACGCGGAAGAAGCAGAGCTTTCCGACGTACGGGTCGGTCATGATCTTGAAGGCCAGCGCGGAGAAGGGCTCGTCGTCGGAGGCGTGCCGCTCCTCTTCTTCGTCCGTCTGGGGGTTGATGCCCTTGATGGACGGGATGTCGATCGGGGCGGGCATGTAGTCGACGATGGCGTCGAGCAGCTTCTGCACGCCTTTGTTCTTGTACGAGGTGCCGCAGACGACGGGGACGATCTTGTTCTCGATTGTCGCCTTGCGCAGACCGGCCTTGAGCTCCTCAACGGTGAGGTCGTCGCCGTTGCAGAACTTCTCGAACAGGTCATCGTCGCATTCGGCGATGGCTTCGACCATCTGGTCGCGGTACTGCTGCGCCTTTTCCGTCATGTCGGCGGGGATGGGCTCGACCCGCATGTCCTTGCCGAGATCGTCGTAGTAGACGTCGGCTTCCATGGTCATGAGGTCCACGATGCCCCGGAACTTGTCCTCAGCGCCGATGGGGAGCTGAATCGGGACGGGATTGGTCTTCAGGCGGTCCTTCATCATGTCGATGACGCGGAAGAAGTTCGCGCCCGTGATGTCCATCTTATTGATGTACGCCATACGAGGCACACCGTATTTGTCGGCCTGACGCCAGACGGTCTCGGACTGCGGTTCTACGCCTCCCTTGGCGCAGAACACGGTGACGGAACCGTCGAGGACGCGGAGAGAGCGTTCCACTTCTGCGGTGAAGTCGACGTGCCCGGGGGTGTCGATGATGTTGATCCTCGTATCCTTCCAGAAGCAGGTCGTTGCCGCAGAGGTGATCGTGATCCCTCTCTCCTGTTCCTGCTCCATGAAGTCCATGACCGCGGTGCCCTCGTGGGTCTCGCCGATCTTGTGGGTCTTTCCGGTGTAGAACAGGATGCGCTCCGTGGTCGTGGTCTTGCCGGCGTCGATGTGCGCCATGATACCAATATTCCGTGTGCGCTCAAGCGGATATTCCCTTGGCATGGATTCTCAAAAACTCCTTTTTTTTCGGGGCTGATTTCCCGATCAGTATCTGAAATGCGCGAACGCCTTGTTGGCATCCGCCATTCTGTGCATTTCTTCTTTTCTCTTGAACGCGCCGCCTGCGGAATTCTTGGCGTCCATGATCTCGGCTGCGAGCCGGGCGGACATGGTGCGTTCACCGCGGGTCCGGGCATACGCCACGAGCCAGCGGAGGCCGAGCGTCTGACGGCGTTCCGGTCTGACTTCCATCGGAACCTGGTAGTTGGAACCGCCGACGCGGCGTGCCTTGACTTCGAGGACCGGCATGACGTTTTCCAGAGCTTCCTGGAAGACTTCGAGCGGGTTTTCGTTGGTCTTGGCTTCGACTTCAGCGAATGCGTCATAAACGATCTTCTGCGCGACGCCCTTCTTGCCGTCCAGCATGACATTGTTCACGAGCTTGGTAACGAGCTTGGAATTGTAAAGCGGATCCGGCAGAACGTCTCTTTTTGCGATCTGACCTCTTCTTGACACTGTGCTTCCCTCCTTCATTAAAATATGAGATCATCGGTACTCGAAAGATTGTCTTTCGCCCGTGTCAGTCAATCCTTGTAAAGCATGTAAAACATTTATTACCGGGGGAGGACTGCACAAACGATGGCTTCGAGTGAGAGCGGCTTATTTCTTCTTCGGCCGCTTGGCGCCGTACTTGGAACGGGCCTGCATACGGTTCGCGACGCCCTGTGCGTCAAGCGTACCGCGGATGATGTGGTAACGGACACCGGGGAGGTCGCGGACACGGCCGCCGCGGATCAGAACCACGGAGTGCTCCTGCAGGTTGTGACCGATACCGGGAATGTAGGTCGTCGCTTCCATTCCGTTCGTCAGTCTGACTCTTGCGATCTTCCGCAGAGCGGAGTTCGGCTTCTTCGGTCCCATGGTGGTGACCTTCGTGCAGACGCCGCGCTTCTGGGGGCTGCTCTGATCGGTGGGGCGGTTCTTCAGGGTGTTGAAGCCCTGCTGCAGGACGGGAGCCTTGGATTTGTAGGTCTTGTCCTGTCTGCCCTGCTTCACGAGCTGATTGAACGTAGGCATTTTTGTCCTCCTTTTCTTCAGTAATAAATGTTTTATACACACGGGGAAGCTCCCGATGTACGCGAGGTATGGGGCGAAAATGGGCGCACGGCAAAAAGGCACCCGGATTTTCGCGGACATCCTATTATAGCACCCCGTGAAGCCGGTGTCAAGAACGAAAAAACCGCGCAGAGAAAGATTCTCCCATTTGCACAGGAAAAATTCAAATCCGCCCGAAATTTTATAGATGTTTTGACGTCGTCCGGCGGATGTGCCCGGAATGCCCGCAAAACCAGGGAAAGACAGGGCGGCGGGGCGCGGAAAAAATGCGGGTTTTTGCCCGATTGGTCTTGACAAAGCGGGATTTCTTGTATAAAATGAAGCCATCATCTCAAGCTCGTTTTCGCCGCCCGGGAGCGGTGGGGACGAAGAAAGGCGAAACCCATGACAAAACGCATTTTTGCACTTCTCCTGGCGCTGGTGCTGGTCCTGCCGATGCTGGCGGCCTGCTCGGAAAGCGGCACGAACGAAGAAAAGACCGCGGGTGCGGCGGACGGCGGCGCTTCTGCGGATGCCGGGACCCCCGAGGTGCAGGAGGAGGAGCCGGAGATCGGCCTCGACACGGCGAAGCTGCAATACGCGGACCGCAACTACAACGGCTATTCCTACCGCATCGCGGACCGCGCGTCGGGCGACTGGATGACTTTCGACGTCTATTCGTCGGAGATCACGGGCGAGGTCATCAACGACTCGGTCTTCAACCGCAATACCGTCCTCGAGGACACGATGAACATCAAGATCGTCGAGGTGCCGTTTGACGGCGTCACATCGAACGTGAAGACGTCGATCACGTCGGGCACGGACGATTACGACACGTTCACCGACGGTCTGAACTCGCTGGCACCGCTGATCACGCAGCACATGATCCTCGACTTCAACGACGTTCCGACGATCCACCCGGAGAACGCGTGGTGGGATCAGGCGCTGTACAAGGAGCTCTCCGTGGGCGGCGGCGCGTACATGATGACGGGCGACATCTCGGTCATGGACAACTACGGCACATGGTGCTATCTCTTCAACAAGCAGCTGATCACGGACTACAGCCTCGAGAACCCCTACGATCTCGTCGACAGCGGCAAGTGGACGCTCGACAAGCACAACGAGATGGCCGAGGTGGCGACGCGCGACACGGACGGCGACGGCAAGTGGACGATGGCCGACACCTACGGCTATGTGACGGAGACGTACAACAACATCGCGATGTGGACCTGCTTCGGGTACAAGATCTGCGAAAAGGACGAGAACGACATCCCGTACTACACCTACGACGGCGAGCGCCAGGTATCCGCGCTGATGCGGATCATCGAAGCGCAGTACGCTCCGTTCTCGAACATGGGCTCGAAGTCCACGGTCACGGGCGGCGGCTCGTTCCAGGACAACACGCGCGAGAATCAGTTTGCGATCGGCCGTGCGCTGTTCTACTATGCGGGCATGAGAAACATCACGCTGTTCCGCGAGGCGGACACGGATTTCGGCATCATTCCGGCGCCGAAGGAAGACGAGACGCAGAAGCAGTACTATTCCTCCTACTCGATCTACAACCTGACGGCGTACGCGCTGCCGGTGACGATCACGGACATCGACAAGGTCGGCGACATCACCGAAGCGATGGCGCACCTGTCGGTCTACACGCTGACCCCTGCGTACTACGACCAGACGCTGATCGGCAAGTCGACGCGCGACGTGGAATCGGAGCCGATGATCGCCCTGATCATGAGCACGCGCAACTTCGACCTCGGGATCGCGTTCGACTGGGGCTCGGTGTTCTCCACGATCTGCGGGATGACGGATCCGACGGTGGTGACGTCGAAGTTTGCGTCTTCCGCGAAGGTGGCGAACAAAGCGCTGGATAAGTTCCTCAAGAGTTTAGATGATTGAGTTGACATCACAGAGAGGCGCGCGGATTTTCCCCGTTCCGCGCGCTTTTTCTATGCTCTTTTGCTTGCGCGCTGACGCTTGCAGATTGTATATCGACCAAGTCGATTGTTTTTTCGCCTGCGCGGCTGGCGGACAAGAGGCCTCCGCGGCCGGCCTCTTGTCAATCACCGCCGCCCAAGGCCGTTCCCGCCTTGGGAATCCACCCTGCCTCAGGTACAACCTCCCTTCTGTTCGGGAAGCGCCGTCCAATGGGGCATAACGCCTCATCCATTCTTGATTACAGGGGCCAGTTCCACGCCAGGAAGCTGAAAACGCACAAAATACGCTCAACGCCGAGGATACAGATTTTCTCGTCAGACTTGTCCCCGCAAAGGTGCAGCGGGCAAGTGCTCGATCCAGCCCTGACGGCTCGCTGTGCACTCATTGCCTCGACGAAGTCGAAAAGACTAACACGAACCGCTGCATCCTCGGCGTTGAGCGAGCTACTGCATTATCCGTGCCACTCATCATGGTGAAGGCCCTGTTAATCCAACGTGCGAGAGGCGAGATGGAACTTGTTCCATCCGCCGTGGGACCAGACAAAATGGAGCAACGGTACAGAATTGCTGAGGTACGCACGTTGGAGGGGGTGGAGTCCAGAGGCGGGGAACGCGCCTCTGGTGGCGGTGATCCCCAAGAGGCCGGCCGCGGAGGCCTCTTGTCCGCCAGCCGCGCAGGCGAAAAAAACGATGGATTCAGCGAGTACATCCCCGCAAACGTTAGTGCGCAAAAAAGAGAAACGGCGCAAGCCGTCTCTCTGCGCGCACCTTCGACGCGCGCTCTTTCTGTTTATGTGCTTCTTTCATTTCGCCAGCGTCGCGTCGACCGCTTTGATGAACGCCGCACGCATCCCGGCCTCCTCCAGCGCGGCTACGCCCCGGATCGTCGTTCCGCCGGGCGAGCACACTGCATCCTTCAGAGCCCCGGGATGCCCTTCCCCGCGCAGTACCATTTCCGCCGCGCCGAGCATCGTCCGGGCCGCCAACTCATACGCCGCCTGCCGCTTCAGTCCGTTCTTCACGCCCGCGTCGCCGAGCGCTTCAATCACCATATAGAGGAACGCCGGGCCGCACCCCGTGATCGCCGTCGCCGCCGGGATCTTTTTCTCCGGCAGCTCGATCACCGCGCCCGCCAGCGAAAACAGCTCGATCATTCGCTGACGTTCCGCGGGCAGCAGGGTGTTCTCCTCCGCGAAGAGGAATGCGCCGCGCCCGACCTTGGCCGGGGTGTTCGGCATCACGCACTGCACCCGCGCCCCCTCTCCGAGGATCTCCTCGAACATGGCGAGCGTCCAGCCGTTGACGATCGAGAGCACGGGCCGGCCGCGCAGAACGTCCCGGAGCGGGGTCACCGCCGCGGCGCACTGGTCCGGCTTCATCGCAAGGATCACAGCGTCGCTCTTCTCACACAGCTCCCGCGGCGAGGAAGCGGCCTCGGCCCCCGTCTGCTCCGCGCGGACCTTCAAGGTCTCGAGGTGCGGCGCCCACGCGAGGAAGCGCACCCGGTCCCGCGCTTCGCCGTCCGCCTGTCCGATCCCCGCGGCGATGGCGGAGCCCATTTCCCCGAAGCCGAGGAAGCCGACGGTCAGCAGATCGTTCTCCCAGTCCTTCATCTTGTCCCTCCCGCGAGGCACGCGTCGACGAGGTCGCCGATCTTCGCCTCAGCCAGCGCGATCACCGTATCGGCCGCGCCGTAGTAAATACGCAGGGTATCGCCCACGAGGACGGCGCCCGTTGCGAAAATGGCGTTCGTGCGGAATCCGTTCTTCACTTCATAGTCCGTCTCCGGCGCGAGGAGCGGTTCGCGGCAGATCCCGAGGACCTTCGACGGGTCTTCGAGGTCCAAAAGGAGCATCCCCGCCGAATACCGCTTCGGCCACTTGGGCTCCCAGCCGTTCTTGCCGCGCGTGTTGTCCCGGTCGACCGAGTGGGTGATGACGAGCCAGCCAAGATCCGTCTTCACGGGCGGCGCGCCGGGTCCGATCTTGTCGTTGGCGTACGGGAAGTCCTCCACGCCCGCGACGAGCTTCGCGTTGCCCCAGTAGATCAGGTCGGGGCTCTCGCTCAGCCAGATATCGAAGCGGTCGCGGCCCCGGCTGTACACGGGCATCGGACGCTCGAGGCGTACGTATTTCCCGCCGATCTTCTCCGGGAAGAGGACGATGTTGCGGTTGTCCGGCACGGTCATGGACAGGATTTCGAAGTGATGCAGATCCTCCGTCCTCGCGATCGCGCCGCGCAGCCCGTGCCTCGTGTCGACGGCAAAGGACATGTAGACGACCCCGTCGATCACGGTGAGCCGGGGATCATACGCCCGTCCGATCTCGCCGCCGTCCGCACCGGAGAGATCGAATACCGGCTCCGGCTCAACCTCGAAGTGAATGCCGTCCCTGCTCAGGGCGAGGCCGATGTTCGTTCCCCGAAAGCCGTGTCCGGCCTCGAACGCCGCCTGATCCGTGCCGTAGTCGTTGCGGAAGATCATCGCGTAGCCGTCCCCCCACGGGATGATGCCCGCGTTGAAGACGAGGCTTGCCGGATAGGGGACGTCCGCCGCCGTCAGAACGGGATTGCCCGGGTAACGGCGCACACAGGGAAGGGATTTCAGAAGTTCGCTCATAACTGCCTCCGTTGGAGTTCGGTGGATTTATGCTCCTATTATAGCAGGAATCTGCGCCGCTGTCAACGGAGAAGGTCCGGCGGAGGAAAAGATTTCTCTGTACCGCTTCCTCCGTTTCAGACGCATTCATGTTGACAGTTGATAGATATAGGAATCCACATCCAACGCTGTCTGCGTAGCGCAGAGAAAATCCAACAATCGTCCCGAGAAACGGATTTGAGGATTCCGGAATGTCGAGAACGTGACGACAAACCGGGTCGATGCCTGATATTCTTTTTTCAATTCGTTGATGATATTCTCTTTTCCGAGCAGATCATCGAGCAGGAGATTCAGGAGCGGCTCGGGATCACTCAATTCCGTCATCTCACGATAGAGCGTTGAAAAGAGGCACTGGTCCTTTGCCAGTCCCTTCTGCCGGGAAACGAGAGGAAATTCTTCTTTCTTCCGGCACAGAACCGGCTCCATGGACAGCTTGTTTCGGACAGCATCGAAATCCAGCCTGTCCGCGGTGATTTCAAAGGACGCCTTGACCATGGTTTTCCCGTCATCCGGTCTGCCGATATAGAGGCCCGGCAAGCTGTTTCTATTCCCCGCCCCCGGGCTTTCCTGCCTCCCGATCCCCAAAAGCTCGTCCGCCGAACAGCCGAACACCCGGCACAGAGGCGCAATGAGCGACAAATCCGGCGACGCGGAACCGACCTCCCATTTGGAAACGGCCTGTGACGAGACACCGAGCAGCTCCGCGAGTCCCTCCTGTGTCAGATTGGCTGTTTTACGCAAGGTTTTGATTTTCTGTCCGATGTGATCCATCTTGTTTCCCTCATGCTGGTTCAGATAAAAACCGGGCCCGGCTTTCGTTCTGCTTATAGTATAGCAGATTTGAATGTCAGGCGCAATGGATTTGTATTCGGATTCTTCCCAACCGCAGGTTGTTTTGACGGGAACCCGTGCATACGCAAGCGCGCAGCTCCCGTTTCCGGAAAGGCTGCGCGCCGGTTGTCGCTGTGTGATTTCGTTTTCCGCACTTATGCGTCGATGCCCGCGTACTCAAAGAGACGGGCTTCGGCGGCGGGGCACCAGAGCTCCCCGGCAGCCTTGCAGATCGCGTCGAGATCCGCGAAGAGCCTGCCGTATTCGGTCCCGCGGTTCTCCTCGGCGACCTTGGCGAAGTCCTCGATCGCGGTGAGCGGCAGGTCGACGTGGGTGTAGATCAGCTTCTTCGCGCCCTTGATCTTCGGCAGGTTCATCGTGGCCTCGGCGCACGCGTTCAGACCGCCGATGTGGGTGATCATGCCCGCGGGATTGATGCGTCCCGACTCCATGAGGGCGATGGATTCGCGCATGTCGTCCGTGTTGCCGCCGGAGGTGCCGACGATGTGGGTGGCGCCGTAGTGGACGTTGTAGAAATTGAACATGGCGGAGAAGTTCGGATCGGTCGGGCCCGCGAAGAAGTTCAGGCAGCCGTCCCGCGCGAGGAGGGCATCGCCCATCTCCACGACCGGCTTGACCGGAGCATAGACGAAGACGTCGTTGAAGCCCTCGCCGTCAGTGAGAGCGCGGAGGGTCTCGACGGCGTTTTCCATCTCCTTGGTGTTGATGAAGCGCAGATCGACGCCGTATTTCGCCGCGTCCGCCGGGGGCAGGAGGGATTCGGCCCGGGCAAGGCGCGCGTCGTCGATGTCGGTCACCACGAGGAGCTTCGGGGGATTGCCGCCGTGGATGGCATAGTCCGCGCAGCCGAGGCCCATCGCGCCCGCGCCTGCGAGGATCGCCATGTTCCCGCGCGGCTTCGGACCCATCTCATGCTCGTAAACGCCCGGCTTGCCGTGGTAGTTGGCGTGGTAGCCGCCGACGATGCAGGACATGGGCTCGGTGAGGGAGCCGAAATAGTAGGCGGGACCGTCGAACGGGAGGAGGCAGTCCATGAGCATGACCTCTTCCGGGATGATGACGTAGGTCGCCGCGCCGCCGCAGTAGGGATAGGAATAGCCGGGGGAGTTGAGGGAGCCCTTGTAGTTGATCGCGGGCTGGATGACGAACTTGTCGCCCGCCTTGAAGCGGTCCGCCCACTTCGCGCCGACCTTGACGAGCTTGCCGCAGAATTCATGGCCGATGATGACGGGGTTCTCCGCCACGTCCGCGGGCACGCGCTTGTGATTCGCGCCCTGGGAAGCGGCCTTGTAGGAGGACATGCAGATGGAATCGGAGAAAACTTCCGCAAGGATCTCGCCGTCGGTGATCTCGGGCAGCTCGAATTCCTCCATGCGGAGGTCCATCACGCCGTAAAGGCGCACAGCTTTGGTTTTCATGGCGTTCGTGATTCTCCTTTATGTGATGTGGTTTGTGTGAACGGATTCAGCGCTTCAGCTCGGTGAAGCCGATCTTGCGGCGCACCTTCGACATGGTCCGGGCGGCATCGTGCGCGGCGGCTTCGGAGCCGTTTTTCATGACGTCCTCGAGGTAGGCCTTGTCCGCGGAGAGACGCGCGAACTCCGCCTGAACAGGTGCGAGCGCATCCGCGCAGGCCTCGCCCACCGCCAGCTTGAAGTCGCCGTAGCCCTTGCCCTCAAATTCGCGCTCGACCTCCCCGACCGTCTTGCCGGTGAAGGCGGAGTAAATCGAGATCAGGTTCGAGACGCCCGGCTTGTCCTCGGCGTACCGGACCTCGCTGCCGGAGTCCGTGACCGCGCGCTTGAACTTGCGGATGATGACGTCCTTCGGGTCGAGGATGCGGACGGTGGCGTTTTCGTTCTCGTCGGACTTGGACATCTTCTTCTCGGGATCGGCGAGGGACATGATCTTCGCGGTCTCCTTCGGGATATAGGCTTCCGGCACGACGAAGGTTTCGCCGTAGACCTGGTTGAAGCGCAGCGCGATGTCGCGGGTCAGCTCGAGGTGCTGCTTCTGGTCGACGCCGACGGGGACGAGCTCGGACTGATAGAGCAGGATGTCCGCCGCCATGAGGGTCGGGTAGGTGAAGAGCCCCGCGTTGATGTTGTCGGCGTTCTTCGCGCTCTTGTCCTTGAACTGGGTCATCCGGGAGAGCTCGCCGAACATGGTGTAGCAGTCGAGGATCCAGCCGAGCTCGGCATGCGCGGAGACGTGGCTCTGCACGAAGAGGGTGTTTTTCTCGGGATCGAGGCCGCAGGCGATGTAGAGGGCGAGGGTCTCGTAGGTGCGGCGGCGCAGATCGGCCGGGACCTGGCGCACGGTGATCGCGTGCTCGTCCACCACGCAGTAGTAGCAGTGGTAGGTCTCGGAAAAGTCCGCGAAGTTGCGGATCGCGCCGAGGTAGTTGCCGATGGTCAGCACGCCGGACGGCTGAACGCCGGAGAAGACGACTTTCTTGTCTTTGTACATGGCGGTGTTTTTCCTTTATCTGATTGATTTTATTGATGCTTGAATGATTCTGTCAGCGGAGGCGCGCCGCGGTCCTCATCGCGAGCAGGCGCTTCATGACGTCGTTCCGTCCGCGCCCGAAGGTGTCCGTCAGGAGGAGGTAATCGCCGTACAGCGCGTCGTACACGGGGCGGCTCGCGGGATCCGGTCGGTACACGCGGTCCGAGACCGATCCCATCGCCGCGGCAGCCTCGAAGATGTCGCGGTATCCGCCGCGCTCCAACCCGGCCGCCGATGCCGCATAGATCGCGGAACCCTTGGCAGGCCCCTCCTTCGACGCGCCGACGGCAATGTCCATCCCGAGCACGTCCGCGTAGATCTGCATGACGTCGGGGTTCTTCTGGGCGATACCCCCGGACGCGGTGAAGGCGGTGACGGGGACGCCGTGCGCGCGGTAGTTCTCGATGATCGCGCGGGTGCCGAACGCGGTGGCCTCGACGAGGGCGCGGAACATCTCCTCGGGGCGGGTCGCAAGGTTCAGCCCGACATAGAGCCCGGAGAGATCGGTGTCGCCGAGAGGCGAGCGGTTGCCGTTCCACCAGTTGAGCGCGATCAGGCCGGATTCCCCGGGTCTCAGGGCGGCCATCTTCTCGGAGAGGCAGGCGATCGTGGAGATCCCGCGCTCCTCGGCTTCCCTGACGACGGCGGAAGGCGTGCAGTTCTCCGCGAACCACGCGAAGGTGTCGCCCACGCAGCCGAGTCCGGCCTCATAGCCCCAGTACCCCGGCACGATGCCGTCCTTCACGATCCCGCAGACCCCCGGGACCGGGACGAATTCCGCCGCGGGCAGGAGCATGCAGGTCGAGGTGCCGATCATAGCGAAGAGGTGCCCGGCCTCAGGGACCCCGGCGGACGGAGGCGCGACATGGGCGTCGGCGTGTCCGGTCGCAACGGCGGTTCCCGGGAGGAGCCCCGTGAGGGCCGCGCCCTCCTCCGAGATCACGCCCGCGCGGGAACCCACCGGCACCACTGGCGCGCTCATCTTGTCCCGGATCAGGGCCGGGAGCGCCGGATCGAGGGCGGCGAGGAAGTCGTCGGTCGGTCCGTGGACGCCGTCGGGGGCGATGCTCTTGTAGCCGTTGATGCAGGTGTTGCGCGTGCGGCGTCCGGTGAGCCGCCATACGAGCCAGTCCGCAGCGTCGATGAAAAACGATGCGGCGCGGGCAACCTCCGGGGCTTCGGCGAGGGTCTCCATCAGCTTCGGGAAGGTCCATTCGCTCTGGATCGCGCCGCCGTAGTTCGAGAGCCAGCTCTCCCCGCGACGGGCCGCGATCTCGTTCAGTCGGTTCGCGTATTTCTGCGCGGCGTGGTGCTTCCAGAGCTTCGCGTAGGCGTGCGGATTCGAGGAAAAGCGCGGATCGGTGCAGAGGGGGTTCCCTTCCCCGTCCGTCGGGAGCAGCGTGCAGGTCGTCGAATCGATCCCGATGCCGATCACCTCGTCCGGACGGACATCACATTCCGCGAGGACCTGCCGCACGACGGTGCCGAGCACTTCGAGCCAGTCCATGGGATGCGCGAGGGCCCAGTTCGGCGGCAGGGGGATCTCCCCGTCCGGGGTCTGGAGGCTCGTGTCCATGACGCCGTGGGGATAGGCGAGGGAGGCGGATCCCATTTCGCGCCCGTCGGAGACCCGCACGAGCAGCGCGCGTCCCGATAGGGTGCCGAAGTCGACGCCGACTGTGTACCTGTCCATGATCTCCTCCGCGAACGCCTGATGATTCAGTTTATATTATACTCCGCCGTCGGGGAAAAGTCAAGAATAGTTGGGGGATTCGTGACGGAATTCGGCAAGGCGGGCACGGCCCACACTTCTCCGTCCGGCGCGGAAAATGTTACAAAGAAGCCTTGCATTGTTCGCATCCGTCTGCTATACTGATTCAAAAGACGGACAGGAGGACGATCATGGCGGACGACGGAAGACGGGAGAAGACCCCGGAAGAAGCATACGAATCGAACGCGGCGCGGCGGCTGCGGGCTGAGGCGCGGGAGGAGGCAGAGGAGCCGGTCGACACGATCCACGAGGGCGAGGCGGCTACGGGCAGCCGGCTGGCGAATTTCTGGTATCACCACAAGTGGAAGGTCATCATCGGGACGTTCTTCGCGTTCGTGATCCTCGTCGGCGTCAGCCAGTACGCGTCCCGCTCGAACCCCGACGCGACGCTGATCTACGCCGGGCCGAGCTACATCACCCCGACCGGGAACCGCGCGTTCTGCTCGATCCTCGAGGGGATGGCGGACGACTTCAACGGCGACGGCAAGACCTACGTCCAGCTCAACGACGTCGTGTACTACACGGAGACCCAGCTCGCCGATTACGCGAAGTTCTGCGAGGAGAACGATCTCGACATGACAGTCGACCGGCTCGCGAACGCGCGGACCTCGGAGCGGTTCACCTATCAGGTGATGGGCGGGGAGGCGCCGATCTGCATCCTCTCACCCGCACAGTACGACCTCGTGGCCTCCTCCGGCGGGTTCATGAAGCTCACGGACGTCTTCGGCGAGGTCCCGGAGGACGTGGCTGCCGCGGCGGTGGACGACTGCGGCGTGCGGTTCGCGGACACGAAGCTCTGCCGCTTTTACGACGCCGCGCAGATCTTCCCGGACGACGCGATCCTCGCGATGCGGACCCTGCCGACGCTCTCGGCGCTGACGGGGAAACGGCGGGCCGAGGCGATCCACGAGCAGAACCTCACGCTGTTCCGCGCGATGCTCTCGTTCGATTTCCCCGAGGGATTCGTCGAGGGGGCACAGGAGCCGTAAAGACAAAAGCTGTCACCCAATCGGGCGGCAGCTCTTATTTGTTTCGGTTCGGGTGAACGAACCCGCGATTTGCGCGGAAGACGCACTTCCGGACGATGCCTTCCCCCTTGGGCGGGGAAGGTGGCCAAAGGCCGGATGAGGGGGAACGGACGTCCCCGATCGTTGGGTGTTCAAAGATGCCGCTTTTTATGACAGCGCGGCGAGCAGTCTTCTCTTCGCGGCGGTGAATTTCGCGACGTCATACTCGACGTCCTTGAACGAGCGGAAGACGCTCTCGCAGATCTCGTCGGCGAGGGGCTTGTTCGTTTCGGCGAGCTTCTTAAGCATCTCGTATTCCTCGGCGCTCTCCCGTTCGGCCTCGAGACGCGCGGAGATCCACGGCTCACCCTTGCCGGGATAGAGGAGGTGCGTGTCTCCCGGCGGCAGGAAGCAGACCGCGTCGGTGTTGTGGTGCTCCGGGCAGTTGAGGACAAACGGGTCCTGACCGGGCTGATAGACGTTCGCCGCCCAATGCAGGAAGCCCGTGAGGTCATACTTGTAGTTGCCCCAGTGCAGATACCGGGTCGAGAGGAGCGGATAGTCCATGAAGCGGTTGATGTAGCCGAACTCGCGCGGGCCGCAGCACACATAGTGCCAGATCTCCGCGCCGTTCTGCCGGAAGGTCTCGATCTCGGCGCGGTGGCAGTCATACTCGGCGTTGAGCGGGACCCAGACGTCGAGCGCGCCGTGGAGGTTGCCGTAGGACATGGCGTCGCAAAGGCGGATCTCGGGGACGATGCGGTGGATCAGCCCGCAGAGCGCGCGGAATTCCGTGGCATTCTCGGCATTCGGCTCGTCGGCCACGCCCATGACGCAGCGATCCAGCCAGCCGTGCGCCGTGAGGACCTCCTTCAGCGCGGGCAGGTACTGCGTCAGGTAGCAGTAGCCCTCGTAGCTCATCGACGGGATCGTGCCGCGGAGCAGGATCGTCGATTCGTGCCAGCTCTTCCGCCAGCCGACGGAGGGGAGGTTGAAGTACTTCATCCCGGCCGCCTCATAGGTCTCGATCTGCTTCACGAGGCCGGTGAAATCGAACTTCCATTGATTCGGGGCGATCTCCTCCGCGCCGACGCCGCCGACGTACATCATGTTCTGGTGCAGTCTGCGCAGCGCGGCGAGGTATTTCCGGTCGAGCGCGTCGTAGGCGGGCGTGCCGGGGGTGAGGCCGTGGAACTTCTCGAGGGGCGCGCGGCTGTACCCGAGGATGATCTTGAGGGTCTCCTCCGGCAGGGTTGCCCGGTAGACCTCGAGCGTCACGGGGATCGATGTCCCGTTCACGGCGAGGGTCGGGTGATAGACGCCGGGCGTCATGTCCCGCCCGCATTTCAGGGCGAAATAGAGGCCTCCCTGCCCATCCGTGACCTCGACGGTCCCGTCGAACGGGCGGAAGCAGTCGTAGAGCCAATAGGGAGCGCGGCGTTCGGGCCAATGGGGCTGGAACTGATCCTCGGGGATGCCGTGGTTGCGCTCGACCTGAACGGGGACGAGGGTGTAGATCTCGGGGGTGACGCCTTCGGGGAGCCCATCGAGGCGCACGTCGACGGCCGGGCTGTCCAATCCGTTCAGAAGGAGTTGCCAGGCGGCATACGTCCCGCGGGCGGAAAAGGCGTCGACGGCGGACGAGGAGGACGGGTAGGCGAAGCGATCCGGGTAGGTGAATTCGGCGGATGAAACGACGGTGTACTGCATAGCTGCCTCCGTGATGAAGATCTGGGTGCTCTGACGATATTTTACCCAAAAACGCCGCGGAATGCAAGGGCTTTTCGGCAAAAAGCGGAAAGGGAGACGGGGTTTTCTTGTGGGAGGAAGAGAGCCCGCGGAGACCGGGGGGTGCCCGGAGACAGCGGGGAGCCCCCGCGGGCAGAAGGCGGGCTCACCGTTGGCAAGCCCGCGAAGAGCGGGCGGTGCCCGGAGACAGGAGGCGGGCTCACCGTTGGCAAGCCCGCGAAGACCGGGCGGTGCCCGGAGACACATGGCGGGCTCACTTCGCAAGCCCGCGAAGAGCGGGTCGTTCATTTTGTCTGCGCACTAACGTTTGCGGGGATGTACAGCGAAAT
>JAFPWV010000043.1 GCA_017412675.1 Clostridia bacterium | reverse complement strand
TTTTCTTCTCGCGCTCTGTCTCCTCGCTCTTCCGGCATGCCGGGGAGGATCGCCGGACCACGGCAAGACGTCCGGGCCCGTGATCACGGGATCGGAGAACAGCCAGTCCGCGCGCACCGAGGTCCTCACCGGCGTCTACCGACCTGTCACGCTTGCGCTGCCGGAGGGGGAGCGCTCAATGAGCGTGAGCCGCTTCGCCGTGACAGTCCCGTGGATCGATCCCGCGATCGGGGCGGTCACGGTCTACACCGAAAACCAAGCGGGGCAAGGCTTCGCCGTCACGACCGGCGTAGAACCCGGCGTCCTGCGGGATATTCCCGTCCCCCTGCCCGAGGGCTTGACCTATTCCGCCGGGGCGTTCGCCGGGGACCTCTTCTGGTATCTCGCCGCCGATGTGGACATCAACCGGGAGGCGATTTGGGAAGACGACCTTGTCACGATGCTCTGCTGCCTCGACTGCACGAGCGGGGAGATGCGCGAGATTGCCGATCTGCGGCCGCTGTTCCCAGACACGTCCCGGTTCGGATGCCATGTCTCAGCGCTGACCGTCGATGCGGACGGGGATCTTTGGCTCGGCTCCGCGGATATGATCGCCGTCGTCTCGCCGGAGGGGGAGAAGATCTGCGAGATCCCCGGCACATACAACCTCCCGATGAAGACCACCCCATCCCCGGACGGGACGGTCTGGCTTGCCGAAACGAAGCGTATTCTGATTATGGATAAGACTGCCCCGGACAAGCCGCGCCGCCTCGATGTGAACATGCCCGCCGACCGCATCGTCTTTGCCGGGGAGCACGATTTCTGCTATGCGTCCTCCGCGGGGATCTGGGGCGCTGACCTCGACGAGGACGGGAATGTGACCTTGGAGCTGCTCCTCAACTACAACAACTCCGGCGTCGATCCGCTGCAGAGCGCGCTCCTCGGGGCATTTGAGGAGGATGCGTTCCTTCTCGCGGAGCCAGCGGACGGCGGGGCTGTCCCGGTGCTCTACCGCGCGTCGGAGGACGTGAGCCTGTCCGCGCTCGCCCTGTTGGAGATCGCGTTCACCTTCAACCCGGATGGCGGGAACGCGTTCGGGTTCACATCGGCCATTGTGGAGTACAACAAATCGCATCCCGACCGCCGGGTGCTCATGAAGGACTATTCGATCTACAACAATTCGGAGAACCCGGACGGGGGCGAGAACCGGCTCGTCATGGACATGCTGACCGGCGTTTACCGCCCGGACATCGTCGTCACCGCGACCCGGAGCACACGGCTCGGCGGGCCGAAGGGGATTGCTGCGGACGCCATCGCCGAAAAGCGGCTCTACACCGATCTCGCGCCCTACCTCGCCGCGGACGATACCGTGAACCGGGAGACGGTCTTCGGCGCGATCCAGCGGTTCTTTGCGACGGAGGACGGCGGGATGTGGGGCATCGCGCCCGCGTTCAAGCTCGAGACCCTCGAAGTCTCCCCCCTTCTGATCGGAGAAGCGCTCGACGGCTGGACACTCGGGGAGATGCTCGATTTCATCGAATCGCTCCCGCCCGACACCTTCCTCATGACCGGGCTCACGCAGGAAACCGCGGCGGCGTACCTCCTCGGTCCGACGGGGTATGGGGCGTTCATCGACCGGGCGTCTGCCTCCTGCTCCTTTGACAGCCCGGAATTCGAGCGCTGGCTGCGGATCGTGGGGAGTCTGCCGAAGGAATACGCCGCGCTCTCCGCCATGGATCCGCCGATGAACTACATGAGCGGCTACAACCTCGAAGCACATTGGACGGGCGGCGTCGCCTTCGCCTATCTCCGGCTGCTGAACGGGTTTCGCGACCTGATGGAGCTGGAGGTCCCGTTCGGCACGGAGGACTGGATCGTTCCGGGATTCCCCGTCGGAGAGGGGGACGGGACCGCGATCGAATGTGACGCGGCGGTCGTGATGACGTCCTTCTGCCGGGAACCGGACTTCGCGTGGGAGCTCATCCGGACCTTTGTTTCGGAGACCTCCGCCGCGCACTTCGCCTTTCCGGCCCTGAAGGAGCATTTCCGCACGCAGGCGGCGCAGGAGCTCGACTGGGGGAGCTACAATACCACGACCTTCTCGGGCGGCTCCCGCATCCGCGGCGGCGGGTACACGGAGGACGGCGTTTACCCGACGCTCGACAGCTTGCAGAACCCCGGCTGGATCTCGATCCCGACGTGGGAGAAGTACGACCGGTTCGCCGCGTTCCTTGACGAGCGGGCAGGCTATCCCCTGACGGAATCGCTGTCCCCGGAGATCGCGGCCATCGTCGCGGAGGAGATCTCGGCATACCTCGGCGGCGTCGGCACTCCCGAATCCTGCGCCGCGAAGATCCAGTCGAGAGTATCGATCTGGCTTTCGGAACACGAATGAAATGAGGAGCGGGGAGAATTCAGAATGAAGAATTAAGAATTCAGAATTCAGAATTGGGCTGCGAGTTTTGTGATGCGGTGATCCGCGTTCTTGAAACCGGGGTGCGGGTACGGTCATGCCGCCGCCCCTCTGCCTGCCCCTCCGGGGAAGGTGGCGTGCGATTTGCCCGAAAACCCGCGAGCCGGAAGGGGGGAAGGGAGGAGGAGCTCTTCGTTCATCACAGAGAGAACCGTCGATGGTCACCCCTTCCGACCGCCTGATTCGCCCGCGAATCCGGCGGCCACCTCCCCCGGAAGGGGAGGCTCACAACGTGCAGCGGGTAATTGTTCGTCTCATCCAATTCTTAATTCTGAATTCTGAATTCTGAATTCCCCCTCCCCCCTCCCCTTGCATTCTCCCCCCGTTTATGCTATAATCGAACCAAAGAAGGGGGGCGCCATCATGGACAGCACGGAGAGAGTGAAGAGGACCATCCTCGGCCTGCCGACGGACCGTCAGCCCATTTACGGCTGGGTGTCGGCGAATCTGACGAACGAACTGAACGAGGCCTACGGATCCGTCGCCGCGTTCGAGGACCGATACGAATTCGATATGAGCCACATCTTCGGAGGACCCGGCTCGTTCCGCGGGGACGTGATCGAGCGGGTGCGCCGGGAGAACGACGAGCTGACGCCCGATCTGCTCCTCGACGAGGACATCTTCACGGACCCCGACAACCTCGCGGAGTATCGGAATATCCAGGACGCCATGGCCTTTCATAAGGAGCGCGGCCGCTTCTGCTACCTCCAGACGCCGGGCTTTTTCGAGCAGTTCAACGGCGTCTTCGGGATCGAGAACCAGCTGCTCTGGCTCGCCATGTACCCACAGGAGCTCGACGAGCTGTACCGGCGGCAGGCGGAGTGGACGGTGAAGTTCGCCGGGCACGCGATCGATCTCGGCATCGACATGGTGCACATCTCGGACGACTGGGGCGCGCAGCGGGATCTCATGTTCTCCCCGAAGCTCTGGCGGGAGATCGTCTTCCCCCACATGAAGCGGGTCGTCGATTACGTCCACAGCCGCGGCTGCTTCTGCTCCCTGCACTCGGACGGCTGCATCGCCAAGGTGACGGACGGGATCGCCGAGCTCGGGATCGATCTGGTGCATCCGTGGCAGGAGAGCGCGGGGATGAGCTACGATCTGTATCTCGAAAAGTATCAAAACACCTTTGCGATCCTCGGCGGGATCTGCATCCAGACGGTGCTGGGGCTGTTGCCGCAGGACGAGCTCGAGCGGGAGATCCGGCGGGTGTTCGGGCTGCTGCGCGGCAAGCGATGGGTCTGCTGCACCACGCATTTTGTCCAGAACCATTGCACGATCGCGGACCTCGCATTTGCATACGACTTGATTTACAAGTTAGCGAGAGAATGAAGAGAGTTCAGAATTCAGAATTCAGAATTCAGAATGAACTGAGCCGAACGTTTTCCCGCTGAACTTTCGGCGGTGAGCTGCACGACACGTGTCATTGCGAGGGCGCAGCCCGTGGCAATCCGTACTCTTTCATGAAACTGGTGCTGGTTGTCATCCCTGCCCAACTTTAGCTTGTCATTGCGAGGAGCGATTCCCAAGAATCGCGACGTGGCAATCTCTCCGAACCGGAGACCGTAGGCAGAGAATTGGTGACAATGTCATGTACAGCAGTCCGAAATTGGTACCCGGTTTCAATCGTGCTCACCAATATCGGAGAGATTCCCACGTCAGGCGTCTCGGGACGCCTTCCTCGGAATGACGATGTGCGGCGGCGGCATGACTGTACCCGCAACCCGGTTTCAAAGAACACGGATTCCAACCTCACAAAACGCTCCGTCCAATTCTTAATTCTGAATTCTGAATTCTGAATTCCCACTTCGGGAGGTTCTTATGTCTGTTGATTTTGATGAGTCCCGCATGGCCGAAGTCCTCGACCGTCACGCGCGGTGGTGGAGCGGCACCCTCGACGGCCCCCTCATGGCCGTGACGATCTACGGCGCGCATCCGAAGCCCGGCGGCTCGAAGGCTCCCGCCCTCTCCCAGGCCTCCTGCGCGGATTTCCGCTGGTCCCCCGAGGAGCTGATCGAGACCCTCGACGAGGAGCTCTCAACGCTCGAATTCGCCGGGGACGCCTACCCGCGCGTGAATTTTGATGCGTTCGGACCGGGCGTGCTCGCGGCGTTCTGCGGTGCGAAGCTCGACAACTCCTCCGGCGGCGTCTGGTTCTTCCCGGACGGGGAACACGCGCTCGCCGATCTCCACCCGCGCTACGATCCCGACAACGTCTGGGCGCGCCGCATCAAGGACATCTACCGCGCCGGGCTGGCGAAGTGGGGGAAGTGCGTCGTGATGGGGATGCCCGATCTCGGCGGCGTGATGGACGTGGCGGCCTCCCTCCGCGGGACCGAGAATCTCCTGACCGACCTCTACGACGATCCGGAAGAGGTCCTGCGCCTCGTCGGGGAGGTGGAGGCGGCATGGGTCGACGCGTACCGGGACTTCGCGTCCGTGCTGCATCCCGCGAGCGCCGGATACACCGACTGGTCCGGTCTGCTCAGCCCCGTGCCCTCGTACATCATTCAATGCGATTTCTGCTACATGATCGGCAACGGGATGTTCCGCCGCTTCGTGCTGCCCACCCTCGCCCGGGACACCGAGCGCCTCACGAACACGATCTACCACCTCGACGGGATCGGGGAGCTCTGCCACCTCGACAGCATCCTCGCGCTGCCGGAGCTGAACGCGGTGCAATGGGTGTACGGGGCGGGGAAGCCGGGGCCGATGCATTGGCTCGACGTCTACCGGAAGATCCGCGCGGCGGGGAAGCGGATGATGGTCGTCGGCGGACCCTCCGAAGTCCTCGGCGTGATCGATGCGCTCGGCGGCGACGGCGTCTACTGCAATCAGGGCGTCGGCGCGGGCGATGCGGAAACGCTTGCTAAGCTTCTTGCCGTTCGGAAATAAGGAGGACCGCATGAGAAAAAAGACAATCGCTGTCCGATGGCTTTCCGTCCTCCTCGCCCTCCTCACGCTCCTTTCGGCGGGCTGCCGGAGGGGGAAGGCCGGGGACGGGGACGGCGAGGCGGGAAACCTGCTTCTCTACACCTACCGAAAAACGGAATACCCCATCCCCGAGCCATACTATATGGATTCCTGCAGCACGCCGGTCTACGATCCTGAGACCGGGCGGATGCTCTGCGTGGTCTTCTCGCGGAGCGAGGACGGCGAGGGGGTGGGGGATTCACGCTTCCTTGCCATCGAGGCGGACGGGAGCGTCGCGGAGTCCGTTCCCCTGCCCATGCCTGCGGAGGACAGCTACGCCGCGTACTTCCTCATCGACGGGGACGCGGTGTACTACGTCGTCTGGCGGCGCGGGGGCGGGATGTACTATGCCCGCTATGACCGCACCTCCGGGGAGGCGGTGTTCTCCGAACGCTTTTCGATGCCCTCGCAGATCGAGATGACCTTCCTCGCGGCGGACGGGGACGGGAATCTCTATGTCGCGGAGCCGGACCGGATCCGGATCTATGACGCGGCGCTCTCGAAGATCGGCGAGATCGCGGCGGAGCAGGGCAAGATCGGCTCCCTTTCGACGGACGGAGAAGGGACCGTGTGGTACGCCTCCGACCTCGGGCAGGGCTGGGGCGCGACCCCCATCGAGCGGGCGGGCTTTCTGCCGGGGAAGACCGTGACCCTCACCATGACGAAGGCGGAGCAGGTTTCGATCGCCTTTCCCCGGGATCCGTCCTGTCCGTGGGATCTCTTCTGGTCCGACGATCAGGCGGTTTACGGTGTGACGATCGAAGGCGGCGCGGCAGGGGAGCGGGAGCTGCTCATGGACTTCGGCGAGAGCGGTGTCGTGTCCGATCTACGGCAGTACCTCAAGGCGTGGACGAATTTCCGGGCTGCGGCGGACGGGGAGACCTTCGTCTTCGTGAAGCGGGAGGTCCCGGACCGCTGGGCGGTCTTCACCCCGACGCTCTACCGGCACGAGGTAATCGATCTTGACGCGCTGAGGCAGATCACCGTCGCCCACGCGGTGGAGCTGGAACCGGCGATGAAGGCCGCGATCGCCGCGTTCAACGAGACGAGCCGGGATGCGCGCGTGGTGCTTCTCGACTACGACCGGTACAACAGCGACATGTACGACGATCAGGGGACCCGCCGGATGATGATCGATCTTGTCACCGGCACGATCCAGCCGGACATCGTGATCGGGAATGCCGACAGCGCGGAATTCTCGACGCTCTTTGAAAAGGGCTACTGCGAGGACCTCTTGCCGTATCTCGCTGCCGATCCGGAGGTGAATCCGGACAACCTCTTCGGCTGCGTCCTCTCGGCCTTCGACGACGGGGCGGGCGGGATCTGGGCCCTTGCGCCGGACTTCTACCTCGAGACGATCGCCGTGTATCCCGGTCTGATCGGGGATTACACCGGGGGCTGGACGCTCGGGGAGATGCTCGACTTCCTCGAAGCCCTGCCCGCGGGCGTCTATGGCGGGGAGCGGATGCTCAACCGGACGGTGATCAGCCAATGGTTCGGCGGATACGAGGCATTCATCGACCGGGAGGCGGGGACCTGCTCCTTCGATTCCCCCCTCTTCCTCCGCGTCCTGACGTTCGCCGGGAACCTCGGCGACTGGAAGAAGGTACGCAACGAGGGCACGATCGAATCCGTCACGGATCCGGACGAGTACTTCCGGCTGTACTTCACCGGAAAGGTGGCCCTCAAGCAGGTGCGTTTCCAAGCGGCGACCGATGCCTTTGCCGGGCGGGAGCTGATCTTCGGCACGGAGGACTGGATCCCCGTCGGCTATCCAACTGAGGAGGGGCTAGGGAACCGGATCAACGCGGGGCTGGCGTTCGTCATCCTGAAATCCTCGGAGGCGAAGGACGAAGCGTTCTCCCTCGTTGCCTCCTTCCTGAAGGGGGGCGGGCAGCGGACAGCCGATACCCGGAGCATCCCCGCCCTGAAATCCCGGTATCGGGAGATGATCGAAGACTACCTCGGCGGCAGCCTGGCGATGTGGGCGAACGGCTCCGTCTCCGTCGCAGCGGAGGGGATGGACCACGACTACATGATCCGGCAGAACGGGAAGCCCTACCTCGAAAAGGATCTCACCCCTGCGGGCACCGCGTGGTTCGAGGAATTCTGCGACCGGCCGGTCATGCCGATCCTCTCGAAGGCCCCCGCAGACCTCGACGCCATCGTGAACGAGGAGCTTTCCGCGTATTTCGCCGGGGCGGTTTCTGCCGAGGACTGCGCAAAGAAGATCCAGTCCCGCGCGTCCATTTGGCTCGCCGAGCATCAATGACCCGGCAGGGCCTCAGCCGGGCGGTGCCCGGGGACAGCGGGGAGCCCCCGCGGGCAAGAGACGAACTCGCCTTCGGCCAAAGGGTTCTGTCCCATTCGTAAAGCCTGCCTCAGGCAAGTTCGTTCACCAAGATAGAAAGTGCGTACCTGAAAAGGTACGCCTTTTCTTTTGCCTGCGTACCGGCAGAAGAAGCGCTGCCGACCTTCTTCCGGATGGTCCCGTCCTGCTTGCAATTTCCCGCGGTTTGTGGTATAATAGAGACAACAAAAAAAGCCAAGGAGTTTCCCATGCTTCCCTATGAAAATCCCGCGCTGTCCCCGGCCGAGCGGGCAGCCGATCTCACCGAACGCCTCACCCTGTGCGAGAAGGTCGGCCAGCTCAACCAGCGGCTGCACGGCTTCGACAGCTACACGAGGGACGGCGACACGTTCGCCCTCTCCGACGAATTCCTCCGCGAGGTCGAGCGCTGGGGCGGGCTCGGGCTCCTCTACGGCCTCTACCGCGCGGATCCGTGGTCAGCGAAGGACTTCACGAACGGGCTCGTCGGCGCGGCTGCTTCCCGCATCTATAACGAGGTCCAGCGCACCGTGATGGCGCATTCGCGCTTCGGGATCCCCGTCCTGCTCTGCGAGGAGAGCCCCCACGGCCATCAGGCGCTCGGCGGGTATCTGCTCCCGGTCAACCTCACCCTCGGCTGCACGTTCGATCCCGCGCTCGCGGAGGAGGCCTTCGCCGTCGTCGGGGAACAGATGAAGGGCCTCCACACCGATCTCGCGCTCGTCTCCATGCTCGATATGTGCCGGGACCCGCGCTGGGGCCGGAGCGAGGAGTGCTATTCCGAGGATCCCCTGCTCGCGTCAAGGCTGGCGGGGGCGGCGGTGCGCGGACTGCGTCGGGGCGGGATGGACGCCGTGGCGAAGCATTGCGCGGCGCAGGGCGAGACCACGGGCGGCGTCAACGCGAGCGCGGCCAGGATCGGTGAGCGGGAACTCCGGGAGATCCACCTCCCCCCGGTGCGCGCGGCGGCAGAGGCGGGCGTCTCGGGCGTCATGGCGGCGTACAACGAGATCGACGGCATCCCGTGCCACGGCAATCCCTGGCTGCTCAAGGACGTGCTGCGCGGGGAATTCGGCTTCCGGGGCATCGTCATGGCGGACGGCGTCGCGGTGGACCGGCTGGACCTCATCTCCGCGCGGGACTACGCTTCCCGGGGCGCGGCGGCGATCAACGCGGGCGTGGACGTCAGCCTCTGGGACCGCGGGTTCACCGCCCTCGAGGAAGCCGTCGAGCGGGGCCTCGTGCCCCTCACACGGATCGACGAGGCGGTGCGGCGCGTCCTGACCCTCAAATTCGCGCGCGGCCTCTTCGAGCATCCCTTCATGGAGGAGGGCAAGCCGAAGGTTTACGCGATGGCCGATCACCCCGAGACGGTGCGGCTGTCAAGGGAATCGGTCGTGCTCCTGAAAAATAAGGACGGCGTGCTGCCGCTCAGAAAATCCATCGGCTCCCTCGCCGTGATCGGGCCGTTTGCCGACGACGTCTACGCGCAGCTCGGCGACTACACCCCGCCGCAGAAGCCGGGCATGGCCGTGTCCTATCTCGCGGGCATCCGGCAGGTCCTTGCGGGAACGGGATGCAGGATCCTCGACCATGCCGGCCCCATCCCGGCGGACGAAGCGCGGCTGGACGGGTACATCCGGGAGGCGGCGGACAAGGCGGCGCGGGCGGAGGCCACGGTCCTCGTGCTCGGCGGGTCGTCCTCGCGCTTCCACGGCATGACGTTTGAAGAGAACGGCGCGGCGCGTCAGACGGAGGACGGGCGGCTGACCCGGAACCTCACGGACTGCGGCGAGGGCGTCGACGTCTCGGACATTTCGCTCCCCGCGTGGCAGAGAAGGCTCCTCTCCGCCGTGCGCGAGGCGATCCCGGAGAAGCCCCTCATCGTGATCCTCAACGCGGGGCGGCCCTATGCCTCGGATTCCTACGCGCCCCTCTCGGACGGACTGCTCGCCGCATTCTACGCAGGACCGGCCGCGGGGCAGGCGGTCGCCGAGATCCTCTTCGGGGAGACGAACCCGTCCGGGCGGCTTTCCGTGTCGATCCCGCGGACGACGGGGGAGATCCCTGCCGCCTACAACCGCCGCGCGTCCTACGAGGTCCGCTATTCCGACACCCCCGGCGGCCCGGATTACCCCTTCGGGTACGGCCTCAGCTATACGACATTCGTCATCGATGACGTGCGCGTGGGAGAGGGAAGCGTCACCTTCCGCGTCACGAATACGGGCGAGCGGGCGGGATGCGCGGTCCCGATGCTCTTCACGCACCGGCGGAGCGGATCGGTGGTCCCGCGCCTCTCGGAGCTCGCGGACTTCGCAAGGGTGAAGCTGAACGCTGGAGACAGCGCGGAGGTCACGCTGAGGATCGGTGCGGATCAATCGGAAAACGTCGGCGTGACGCTCCGCGAGGGGA
>JAFPWV010000042.1 GCA_017412675.1 Clostridia bacterium | reverse complement strand
TTGACCGAGGTGATCTCGCCGACGTAGCCGAGCCGCGTGTCCTTCTGCTTTGCCTCGATCATCCGCCCGTCCATGCCGGAGAGACCGATCGCATGGCCGCCCTTCATCTCGAGGAGGTTGACAAGCGTTTTGTTGATCTTCCCGGCCAGCACCATCTGCACGATGTCCACGGTCTCCCGGTCGGTCACGCGCAGGCCGTCGACGAATTCGGGCTTCTTGCCGAGCTTGGTCATCATCTCGCTGACGTCCGGCCCGCCGCCGTGCACGAGGACGACCCGGACCCCGACGAGGCGCAACAGGACGAGGTCTTCCATCACCTGTTCCTTCAGGGTGTCGCTCGTCATCGCGTTGCCGCCGTATTTCACCACGACGGTCTTGCCGTAATACTGACGGATGTACGGGAGGGCGGCAGTCAGGACCTCCGCGCGCTCCGCATTGGAAATATGATGCATTCTTCGCTCCTTATGTCCGGTAATCGCCGTTGATCTTCACGTATTCGTAGGTCAGATCGCATCCCCAGGCCGTGGCGGACTCCCCGCCCATGTTCATGTCGGAGAGGAAGCACACCTTGTCTTCGGAGAGGATGGACAGCGCCAGCTCCTCGTCGAAGGGGAGGACCTTCCCCCCGCGGCAGAAGACGACCTCGCCGCTCTCGCCTTTCATGCGGATCTCCGTCCGGTCGGGATCGAACGCCGGCCCCGCATAGCCGAGCGCGCAGAGGATGCGTCCGCAGTTGGCGTCCTTCCCGAAGACCATCGCCTTGACGAGGCTGGAGGAGACGACGGATCGCGCCAGCACGCGGGCGTTTTCCTTCGTGTCCATGCGGAGCACGGTGGATTCGATGAGCCGGGTCGCGCCTTCGCCGTCGGCGGCCATCTTCATGGCGAGCTCGCGGCATACGGCGAACAGGGCCTCGGCGAACACCCGGCAGCTCTCGTCCTCTTCCGTGATCGGACGGTTGCCCGCTTTTCCGTTGGCCAGCACGAGAAGGGTGTCGTTGGTGGAGGTGTCCCCGTCCACGGAGATCATGTTGAAGGTGTCCGCGACGATCCCGCTGACCAGCTTCTGCAAGAGCGCCTGATCGACGGCACAGTCCGTGGTGATGTAGGCGAGCATGGTGCACATGTTGGGGTGGATCATGCCGGAGCCCTTGCTCATGCCGCCGACGGTGACCGTCACCGTGCCCGTGCCGTCGGCGTCCGGCAGCTCGATCGCATAGGCGGTCTCCTTGTTGACGGTGTCCGTCGTCATGATGGCGCGGCTGGCTTGTGTTCCCTTTTCGAGGCTGTCCCCGAGGCCGGCCGCCAGGAGCGCGACGCCCGTCTCGATCTTCTCGAGCGGGATCTGCATCCCGATGACACCGGTCGAGCCGATCAAAACGGAGCGGGCCGGTATGCCGAGCTGTTTTCCGACCGCTTCGGCAGTCTTTTCGCAGATCTCCATCCCCTCCCGGCCGGTTCCCGCGTTGGCGATGCCGGAATTGACCACCACGGCCCGCACCGGCTGGGCGCTCTTCACGATGTCGCAATCCCACAGGACGGGCGCCGCCTTGACCACGTTGCTGGTGAAGGTCCCTGCGGCTGCGCACGGCGCGTCGGAGAAGATCATCGCCATGTCCGTGCGGTTCTGATATTTGATTCCCGCCATGCAGGACGAGGCGGAATAGCCGATGGCAGCGGTCACGCCGCCTGGTATTTTACGGATTTCCATTGTCATCTCCAATAAACTGCGTAATGTTGTTTTCATTCAGGACGAATTCGTAGTAGTTGACGTCCGACTGGGTCCAGCCGATGTTCTTCCAGAAGGCGTTGCCCACGTCGTTGGTGCGGAAGGCGATCAGGGAGACCTTGTTGATCCCCATGCTGCTGAGCTCCCGCATGCAGTAGGCCACCATCAGGGTACCGATCCCGTGACGGCGCCAGGGCTTGGCCACGCATACATGGTACAAAGCCCCCTGCCGCCCGTCCGAGCCGCACAGAATGGAGCCCACGATCCGGCCGTTCACCTTGGCGACCACGCTGGTGGTTGGGTTGCGCCGGATAAAGCGGTCGATGTCCTCCCGGGAGTCGTCCAGCGCGCGGATCCCGAACCCGGAGATCGTCATCCACAGAGCCCGGACCTCGTCGTAATCCTCGATGGTCATCGGCTCCAGCAGTATTTGATTGATCATGCTTCAAACCACCAATCCCGAGGTCTCGTCGACGCCCAGCAGGATGTTCATGTTCTGGATGGCCGCGCCGGAGGCTCCCTTGCCGAGGTTGTCAAAGCGCGCCGCGAGCACGATGCGCTCCTCGTTTCCGAAGACGGCGACTTCCATGTCGTCCCGTCCGGCGTACCGGGCTGCGGAGAGGAATCCGTCCTCGTCCGCGTGCGGCGCAAAGCGGATCAGGCCTTCGCGGTAGGTCTCCCGGTAGCAGGCCCGGATATCGTCCGGCGTGCCGCGGATCATCGGGGAGACGAGCGGAACCGTGACCTCCATCCCGGCGTAAAACGGCGCGACGACCGGCAGAAAGACCGGGGCGGACAGAAGCCCGCAGACCGCCTTCATCTCGGGAAGATGCTTGTGCGCCTGCCCGAGGCCGTAAGCGCGCGGCGCGTCGAGGAGGGGGTCCCTGTCCTCGGCTTCATACGCCGCGATCATCTTCTTCCCGCCGCCGGAATACCCGGTGAGGGAGAAGCAGGACAGCGGGGCGGATGCCGGAAGGATGCCGGAGAGGACCAGCGGCGCGACGAGGGCGATGAATCCGCTCGCGTGGCAGCCGGGGTTGGCGATGCGCCGGGAGGACCGGATCCGTTCGCGAAAGCCGGGCAGTTCTGGGAAGCCGTAGAC
Organism: Clostridia bacterium; assembly: GCA_017412675.1. Lineage (GTDB taxonomy): Bacteria > Bacillota > Clostridia > Oscillospirales > CAG-272 > UMGS1696. The sequence continues at coordinate 1,558 of JAFPWV010000042.1, read as the reverse complement.
CCAGCCGTCGGCCGTACGGTGCGCCGTCGAGGTGTCGATCAGGGCGGTCTCCGGATTCTCCGTCAGCCCGACCGCTTCCTCCGCTGCCGCGTCCGGGAGGCAGAGGAACGCGATGTCCGCCGTATTCAGGGCTTCCCGCCGGGCTTCGGGATCCTTCCGCCGCTCTTCGGGGAGCGTGATGAGCGTGAGATCCCGCCGCGCCGCGAGCCGTTCGTGAATGCGGAGCCCCGTCGTCCCCGCGCTGCCGTCGATGAAGACCTTCGTCACCTGACCGTCCTCCGTTTGGGTATAATTTATCAGTATTTCGTATAATTATACGCGCTTTTCCCCTCCCTGTCAAGGGGGAAAGAGAAAATAACGCGCCGCCCGGACGAATTCGTGGATTTGACCACAGAACGCCCGCGGAAGGATGGGGGAATCGTGCGGAATGCCCGCCGGGAAATCTGCGGATCCCGGAGAAAAATGCGGGCGCAAAATCTCCCGAAACACTTGATTTATTCACATTTGTCCCGTATAATAGAGTAGATGGGCGTATGCCCGCGGAAATTCTCCGGGAGGCTTTTATGAAAGCGGACGACAGAATCGAGAAAATCTGCAAATATTGTGCGGCGGCCGAAACCCTCTCCGATCCCGACAGCATGCTCTGCCGGCGGCTCGGCGTGGTGAAGGCTTCGTTCTGCTGCCGCCGCTTCCGCTACGATCCCCTGAAGCGAACGCCGGGCAGGCCGAGAAAGACCGTCCCGGGCGAAGAACTCGAATTTCCCGAAATCGACTGAACAACGGAGGACACCCTCATGATTCTCGCACTTGAAGAAGCAAAATACAGACTCGAAAACTTCCGCGCCGACATCAAGGAGCTCGGCAGCGCGCTCCGCATCGACGATCTGAGGCAGAAGGTCAAGGATCTCGAAGCCACGACCTCCGACGCCGCGTTCTGGAACGATCAGGAGACCTCCGGCAAGACTCTCCGGGAGATCAAGCGGCTGAAGGACAAGATCCAGAAGTTCGAGGCCCTCTCCGCCAAGCTCGAAGACACGATCACGCTCGCAGAGCTCGCCATCGAGGAGAACGACGAATCCCTCATCGAAGAGGTGGAGACCGCGGAAAAAGAGATCCGCAAAGACGAGGAGACCCAGCGCATCGAGATCCTGCTCTCCGGCGAATACGACCAGAACAACGCGATCCTCTCCTTCCATCCGGGCGCAGGCGGGACCGAGGCGCAGGACTGGGCCCAGATGCTGTACCGCATGTACACCCGCTGGGGCGAGCGTCACGGCTACAACGTCAAGCTGATCGACTGGCTCGACGGCGAAGAAGCCGGACTCAAGGCCGCGACCATCATGATCGAAGGCGAGAACGCCTACGGCTACCTGAAGAGCGAGAACGGCGTCCACCGCCTCGTGCGCGTCTCTCCGTTCGACGCTTCCGGCCGCCGCCATACCTCGTTCGCATCGGTCGAGGTCATGCCGGAATTCACGGACGACGGCTCCATCGAGATCAACGAGGCGGACCTCGAGATCACGACGCACAAGTCCTCGGGCGCGGGCGGCCAGCACAT
>JAFPWV010000041.1 GCA_017412675.1 Clostridia bacterium | reverse complement strand
CGCCGGGTGGATCTGCCTCTGCACGTGAAGCTCCCCCGTCGTGAAGTCAAGGTCATTCCACTGGAGTCCGACGAGCTCGCCGCGCCGCAGCCCCGTGAACAGGTCGAGGAGGAACATCTCGTAGTACCCTTCCTCTTTGGCTTGAAAGAGAAACCTTTGGATTTCCGCGTTCGATAAGGTCTGAATTTCTTCCGCCTTTCGAGGCGCGAGCTTGCAGTCGGTTGCGGGGTTTTTGCGGATCAGTCCGTCCTGCACGGCACGGGAGAGCGCGGCTTTGCAGCATAAGGCGCATTCACGGACCGATTTATCGCTCAGCCCCGGGCCGAATCGATCCCGGCGCGCGATACGGCCGTCGGTTTTAAGGTGCGTGTAGAATTTCTCCAGCACCTCCGTCGTGACGGCGGTCAGCGGCGTTTTTCCGAGCGCGGGAATGATGTGCTTGTAGATGTTACTCTCATATTCTTGCGCGGTAGAGGAACGCAGATGCGGCTTGGAATATGTCCGGTACCAGAAATCTATCCACTCGCCGAAAGTCCGGTTCGCCTTCGGTTTCGGAGATTCCGCCCCGATTTCTTCTTTCAGCTGCTTCAGCTTTTCGGCGCATTCCGTCTTCGTTTTGGCGAGGACATTTTTGGTTTTGGGAAGCCCTTTTTCGTCGTATCCGATGACGGCGCGGCCTTCCCACCGCCCGTCTTTCCGGAGCCTTATGCTTCCGTCGCCGGGTTTGCGTTTTGCCATGGCTGTAAATCCTTTCCGAGGATGTCCTCCGCGATCCCGCCTACCAGCACAGCAGCGTCTTTCTGCATATCCGGGGTGACGTGGGTATAGCAGTCAAGCGTGAAGCTGGCGTCGGTATGGCCGAGGATCGTCGAGAGCGTCTTCGCGTCTACTCCGGCGGAGATAGCCTGCGTCCCGAACGTGTGACGAAGCGCATGAAATTTTACATCCGGCAAGCCATTCTTTTTGAGGATCCGTTTCAGCGCATTGTAGGCCGATTGCGGTTTGACCGGAAGGGACGGGTCGTCGAAACAGGGGAAGATCCATTCGGAACCGCTTGTCTTTTTTCGGCTCCGCAGAAGGTTCGCCGTGGAGGGCGGGAGCAGGATCGTCCGTTTTCCCGCGTCGGTTTTCGGCTCGCCGATCTGTAAGCTTTTTCTCTCATAGCTGACGCTTCGCCGGACGGTCAATCTACCGGAGTTCTCGTCAAAATCCTCCCAGCGCAGTCCGCAAAGCTCGCCGCGGCGCAATCCGGTCGTGATCTCTACGTAGAACAGGTCGTGCCAGTCCACCTCTTCCCGGATCGCTTCCATGAACCGGTCAAGCTGTTCGTTGTTCAGGATCTGGATCGGAGCGTATTCTTTCTTCGGCAGGACGATTCCCTCCGTGGGATTGGCAACGGTCAGGCGGCGCTTGATGGCGGCGTCCATTGCCTCATGCAGCATCATGTGTATCGCCCGGACGGAACTGCCCGAAAGGGATTTCCTCAGGTCATTGTACATGGTCTGCACGTCCACGCGGGTCACGCGGGAGATCTGTTTCTGCCCGAGGTAGGGTTTGATTCTCTCAATGTGGTGGGTATAGTTCTGTATGGTGGACGGGCGGAGGTTCGGGCTGTATTCGCTCAGCCAGAGATCCAGCCAGTCGCCGAGCGGCATCCGGCAGTCCTCGGTCAGCTCCGCTCCGGCGTAATCGCGCTTGAGCTGGTTCAGTTTCGGTATCAGCGCTTTCTGCGTCTTTGCGAAAACCGATTTGTAGATGGGCAGCCCGTCCTTCCGGTGTCCGACGACGATCCGTCCCTCCCAGGTTCCGTCCGGGCGTCTGCGCACCATGCCGTCGCCGTCCGGTCGTTTTTTCGCTTTTGCCATGGAATCTCACCTCTCTTTCTCAACCGCACAGCATACCACAACCCTGCGGGAATATCCAGCTCTTTCGGAACTTTATCAGTTTGGACACATCTGTCCGTCCCGGTTTACGACGTGGGGGTATCGTCCGATTGACAGAATCAGCGTCCGGGTGTATAATGAATTCTGGTTCTATCACGCTTTCCCAAGAAAAGTCAAGAGGGGGATCAGAGACAGTTTTCGAGAGCCGTTCCGGGTGAAGGCTATTCTTTGACTTCTGCGGCGCAGATTTTTCCCCGTCCCGTTTTACGACGCAGGGGTCAGCCCATCGTCGGATTGACGCCGTGATCCTTCGCCCACTGTTCCCGCCTGATCTTCGAATCGATCCCGTCATACGGCGCGGGTATGAGCGGTCCGACCTCGTCCTCCACTTCGTCCGCGAAGACACGGCCCGCGTGATACACCAGCGACGACAGATTGCCGAGAATGTACGCGCTCTGTCCGGCTTCGATGCGGCGGAGGATTTCTTCGGCGGGTCTGTATCCCTGCTCTGCCGCGTGCCGCAGATGATTCCGGCAGGACTCCGTGTCGTGCAGCTGATATTGATACAGCAGCGCAAGCTGGACTTCGCACCACGGATCAAGCGCGGCGGCATCCTCGAGATGGAGAAGACCGCTTGTTGTCCGGCCGCACTCGACGTACTCTTTCCCGGCAGCATAGCTTTGCTGTGCCTCTTCCCAATCGTTCAGCGATTCGGCGAGCTTGAATCCCGCCGCCATCTTCACACCATGTTCCGCACGGATTTGAATTCCTTGTTCTCTTCCATCGGGATCTTGTCCGGCATCTTGTCCGTGTAGAGACGGTAGGTGTCGCACTGGTATTCGTACCATTGATCGTACAGTTCGGCGAGCGGAGGATATGCGGCGATCTTTTTCGCGATGGCGTCGACGACCGCCTTCGTATCCTTCGTAAGATACCCGTACACCTTTTTGCCTTTGTGCTGTGACAGCTTCTGACGCAGCTCCATCAAGAGCAGTTCCATCTCCGGATCGGGGAACGGTTCGGCTTTGATCGACTCCAGGATCTCCTCCATTCGGTCCCGGAACGATTCTTTCAGCTCGTCCCGGACGTAGGTCTGGTTCCGGTAGATCTCCATGCTGTCCTGCCGGAATATATCCAGCGCGAACGTTCTCTTGATCGCGCGGATGCCGTCCGTGTTGAGATAGGCTTCGTTCGGATCGGTCGACCAGACGAGGACGTGACAGTGCGGATGCTCTTCCTTCTGATGGAACGCGGCGTACCATCGGAGGTGCTCCGGCTTGATGCGCATCTCGCGTGCGATGTCATTCCGATGCGACCGGAGCAGATTCATCCACTCACGCGCGGAGTTGTATCCGAGACGTTCGGCATCTTCGCGGCTGAGAGAAAAGATCAGCGTCCACACATTGCCGGGATGTTCGTCGATTTCTTTTCGGATCGCCGCCATGTTGATGACTTCACCCTCGTCCGTGAACATCCCGTTTGATCCCAACCGCTCGTTGACATAGTCCGCCATGCCGGAACGCAAAAGCTCCACGCCGTCGCGGGTGGCGATGTATTCCGCCATGCCGCCGCGGGATTCGCCGCCTTTGGTTTTGTGACCGGGCTTGTAGTACGGCGCTTTCAGAATCAATCCTGCCACGAAGCCTGTTCCTCCTCGGACAGCTCAAAATACTTTTCAAGATCAAGCGCGCCGTTGTTCTTCTTTACCTCGGCAACAGAGATCCGATACAGACTGTCGAGCTGTTTGTCGCTGAGATCATAATCCCATGCGGCGAGGCGCGTGCTGACGTTCTGCTCCACCGCATTCTTGAATAGCATCCGGCAGATGCGGCTTTCCGATTCCCGGATCTTGGCGGAGATCACCGACTCGAGCGCGGCGGTCAGGAACTGCTGACTGTATGGGCGACGGCACCACTCGATGTAGAAGTCGACGGCGTCGCGGATGAACTCGTTCTTCGACCGCAGGTGCATGATCTTCGCCATCTCCTTGCATTGGTTCCATTGTTCCTCGGTCATGCGGACGCTGTCCGCGATCAGATTTGCCATGGGTGAAAACCTCCTTGTGATGGGCTGAAAAGCCTGAAATCCATGAGTATCAAAGCGTCCCTTTCCGCAAATCCCGCACGGCGTTGCCGTTGCGGTGTCTCGCGGGGAGGTCAGTCCTCCCCGTGAGTGCGGAGTTTTATCCTGCTCCGATTCCCCGGAGGGCGTAAATCCCCCGTTTTCCCCGGAATTCCCGATTCTATGTGATCCGCCGCCTGTCGGTCGGGATACCGAATGCCATTCCCGTTGGATTTGTAACCTGATCTGTCCGGTGTTCCATACCTTGTTCCACGATTTCCGGGCAGGGTGGAACGGGCTTCAGACCAATCCTGACAACGGTTTGCGGGGTGCTGGTTCGACAGTTCCGCGTTTTCGGAGAAGATACATACCGATTTGATATCTGCGTAATCCTCCGCGTGACGGAAAGCGCGGTTTCCGCAGCGTTATCGTCTATCCGTACAAACTCCGGGACAGCGGGACAACCAATAACGACAACGGTTTCCGAAGACAAAGTGCGGGACAGGAGTTCGGGACAGAAACGATTCCGACAGGGGAAGTCAAACGGATTCGCTGACAGATTCACGAGCAGAATGAAATATACGTGGGCGATATCACCTTCGCACGTCCCGAAGTCTGTCCCGGACTTTCCGTCTGACCGACAATGCGAAAACCAAATCGGGACAACGGTTTTGAAAGATCTGTCCCGTTGTCCCGCGCTTTCAGACGATAGACATCACTTCCGGTGGAATTCAATCTGCCTCTCGTTCGGATGCTCGCGGTTGTATTTTTGTACTGCCGCTTCGTACTGTGCGAGGGCAAGCTGTTTCTGGAACACACGGTCGATGACAGGCTGGATGGGGAGAATCGTATAGAGCAGATTGCCGTTGTGCTTCTTCCCGTTCTTGAGCGTGACCGTCGTCGGCTCCGTGTCGATGAGACCGCGCTTCTGCAAAGACTTCACGTACTTTGCGACCGTTTTCGGCGTCATCTTGACCGCCTTGCCGATGGTGCTGTAGCTCGGATGACACTGGAACGTCTTCCGATCCTCGCAGTACATCAGGTAGGCGTAGACAGCGATCTCGCCGGTAGTCAGTCCGAGGGAGAAGATTTCGTTCGGCAGAGGGAAGTAGTCGCGGATGGGATCGCGGGGGACATACTGATTCTTTCTTCTCACCCGCGCTCGCCCTCCGTGCGCTTCTGCACCCACTCGATGAACTTTTCTTTCGGGACGACGATCCGGTTTCCGATGCGCAGCGTGGGGAACTCTTTTTCGTGCATGAGCTCGTAGGCGGAGGACGGCGCGATGCCGAGCACGGCGGCGACAGTTTCCGCATTGAAAAACAACGGGAGCTCGTCATAGGAGCTATACTTGGACTGTTTCAATCGATCACCTCGTTCGTAGTATTCAGATTCGTTTTCAGCGCACAGTCTTTACCGCACGGGCGGAGGACGCGCTGAGAGCATATCGATCACCTCGCAGAAAAGAAAAAGCGAGCGGCAGAAGAAGACAGAGCATCACTCTGTACATACACTTCTGCCGCTCACCCTTATCTCCCGAATTCACCGCCGGGAGGATGGCGCACTTTCAATTGTGGATCGTCTCAGCATTCGACGTAGCCGAGACAGGGGATGGTTACGACGTGGGGGTAGATGTCTTCCTTGACGAGCATCGTCTTGCATTTGGAACAAAGAAACATCTCGCCTGTTTCATTTTCGGAAGCGGGACGAACCTTGATCCGCGTCTTCATCTTCGGG
>JAFPWV010000040.1 GCA_017412675.1 Clostridia bacterium | reverse complement strand
GAAGCGCACTTCCCCGGCAACCATGTGACGGCGGTCCCGTTCACGAAGGAAGTCCCCCTCTGGATGCGCGCGTCGGACGCGGTGATCTCGAAGGCCGGCGGTCTCTCCTCGACGGAAGCGGCGGTCGCGGAGGTCCCCCTCGTGCACCTCATGACCATCCCCGGCTGCGAGACGAAAAACGCGGCGTTCTTCGAGGCGCGCGGCATGTCCCGCCGGACGAAGAGCGAATCGGAGGCGGCCGAGGCGGCGGTATCCCTCGCAGAGGACGCCGCGGCGGCAGAGGCCATGCGGAAAGCGCAGCGGCAGAACATCCCTCCGGATGCGGCCGAACGGGTACTTGCCTATGTTGCCGATCACCTTTGAATCCGAAATCGCCGTCTGGGTCCTCTGGGGCCTCATGATCCTCGGCGGCTATCTGCTCGGGAGCGTGCATTTCTGCCGCTGGATCCCGCTCCTCATCAAAAAAGTCGACGTCACGAAGGACAGCCGGGACGGCAATCCGGGCGCGGCGAACGTGTTCATGACCTGCGGCTGGAAGACGGGGCTGTTCTGCCTGTTCTGCGATATGGCGAAGGGGTTTCTCCCGGTGTTCGCCGCGATGAAGTGGCTCCCGTGGCATCGCTGGCCGATCGCCGCGGTGATGCTCGCCCCGGTCCTCGGACACGCGTTTTCCGTGTTCTGGCATTTCCGCGGCGGGAAGTGCATCGCGACGATCTTCGGCGAGATGAGCGCGCTCCTGTGGCATACGCCCGTCGGCCTGGTCCTCGCGGGGCTCTACATCTTTTTCTCCGTCGCCGTGAAGATCAACCCGCACCGCCGCCGGAGCATCGTCACCTTTGCGATCTTCCTCCCCGCCGCAGTCGCGCTGGAGATCTGGCTCGGGCAGGCTGCCATCGGGCTCGGATGCGCGTGCGTTTCCGCCGTGGCGATCGCCAAGCACGCCGTGATGAAGGACGACGGCGCGTGAATCCGACAAAAACACCCCCGCACCGGATGGGATCCCGGACGGGGGATTTGTTCTGTTTATTCCGTTTTTCTCTGCCGCGCTTCGAGCCAGTCGCCGAGGCTCTTCACGAGATGGCCGTCCGGCGCGGCGGTCTCCTTTGCCGTGACCATGGAATTGAGGATCGCCTCCTCGGTCGCCTCACCCGCCGCGCGGAAGAGACGGTCGATGCGGTCCTCGCGGATCACGGAGAGGGAGAAGAGGTCCTCCCCGCCCGACCGGATCACGTTCGCCGTCGAGAAGCCGAGGAAGATCTCGCCGCTCCCGTGCCCGATGTACGAGCCGCACCGCGCGATGCCGACCGAGGCACGGCGGATCACCCGGCGCAGCTGACGGGCGCTGAGCGGGACGTCGCACGCGAGGATCACCATGATCGAGCCTTCGTCGCACGCCTCCCCGCGGATCCAGCGCGCGAGGTCTTCGCCGACCGGTTCGCCGTTGATCGTCAGATCCGCCGTCGCGCCGTAGTTCGACTGCACGAGCACGCCGACGGTGTAATCCCGCCCGTCGAGCGTGACGATCCGCGATGCCGAGCCGATCCCGCCCTTCATGCCGTAGCAGGTCGTTCCCGCGCCGGCACCGACTGCCCCTTCCTCGAAGTCCGCCGACGCCGTCCGGAGCGCCTCGAAGACATGCTCCGCGGTGACCGCGCGGTCCGCGATGGCGTTCAGCGAGGCATCGTTGCACTCCCCGACGACCGGGTTGACGGAGCGGAGCGCGATCCTGTCCTCCTCGCACCGCCGGAGCATCCAGGCAACGACGGCGTCCGAGACCGCCCCGACGTTCAGGGTGTTCGTCAGCGCGATCGGGGTTTCGAGCGTCCCGAGCTCGTCGATCTGCACGGTCCCCGCAGTCTTGCCGAAGCCGTTGTGGACGAACGACGCCGCGACGAGCTTGTCCCGGAAGATGTTGCCCTCCGACGGCTGAATGACGGTGACGCCCGTGTTGTGCCTCTCGTCCCGGATCGTCGCGTGACCGACGGTGACGCCCGGCACGTCCGTGATTTTGTTCCGCTCTCCTCGGGGCAGTCTGCCGATCCGGATCCCGTAATCTTCAATGCGTTTCTGTTTCATTCCGCCGCCTCCTGCGCTGTGATAGGGATATTGTATCACATCCTCCCGCATTTCGCAACGGTCCGGCGCGTTTTTTTGTTGCAGCCGGCGCGCGGCACGAGAAAAGCCCTTCGCGCCGGCAGGAAACCGGAGGCGAGGGGCTGTTGCAGGGGCGTCCGTTTTACGCCTGCCAATGCTTCAGGGCCGAGAGGTACATCCCCCAGCCCTGACGGCGCGTCTCCTCCGGCGTGTTGTCGGGATTCGGCACGTGCGCGAGGAGAAAGTCGAGCAGCTTGTCCTTCGTGTCGTACACGAATTTCCCGTCGGCGTAGCACCACCGGCAGTAGTCCTCGTTGATCTCCCCGTCGGGCTCGCGGCTGAGGGTCGCGTCGTCGTCGAGCGGCATCCCGCAGCATTGACAGACGAGCTTCTGCGGGGAGCCGAGCAGGGTGTTGATCGAGACGTCGAAGGTTCTGGACAGCAGCTTCAGCGTGTCCGTGTTCGGCTGCGTCTCGCCGTTTTCCCAGCGCGAAACCGCCTGCCGCGTCACCAGGACCCGCTCGGCCAGATCCTGCTGCGTCATCCCGCGCTCCTCGCGCAGTTTTTTGAGAATATCCCGGATTTCCATGATTGAATCCCCTTTCCTGTTTCAGCTGCCACCATGATACCACCGCGCGGCGGATATTGCAAGCAACCCGTTGTTGCTCCGCCTCATTTTTTCCGTGTCGCCGTCTCCATCGGCAGTCCGGTCGAATAGTCGAGCTGCCGGTACTCGCCCGGCTCGTTCTCGCGCTGCCGGGTGTACCCGTCGACGTCCCAGGAAGGCACCCTGTCATGCCTCCACGGACGGCACGCCCATTGATACCCGCGGAACGGATCGCGCGTGTGGTTCATCCAGCCGAGCAGCTCGTCGTGCATCGCGTCGCGCAGAGCCGCCGTCTCCGGATCGTCGATGCGGTTTTCGAGATCATACGGATCGGAAGCCGTGAGGTAGAATTCGTCCGTGTCCGTCAGATGCAGGGCGAGCTTCGCTTCATCCGTGACGGCGGCGCGCATCGGCTGGAACCCGCCAAAGCCGTCGTGGTCGATCTCATACCGGGCGAATTCGATGTGCGCCGCGCGTCCCGTCGGGAGGGCCGGATCGGCGAGCTGCGGACGAAGGCTCTCCCCCTCGAGCATCACGGGCTTCGCCAGACCGAGCCAATCGAGGACCGTCGCGGGCAGATCGATGTGCGAGACGACGTGCGGATAGACGGTCCCCGCCGGGATGCCCGGACCCTCGAAGAGGAGCGGCACCCGCGCGATCTCGTCGTAGACCGCCGGCCCCTTCGCGTAAAGACCGTGCGCCGAAGCCGCGTCCCCGTGGTCGGAGGTGTACATCCGCACGGAGTCCGGGGCGATTTCCCGCGCAAGGCAAAGGATTCGCCCGATCTCGGAGTCGATGTAGCTCTGACACGCCGCGAGCCGCCTGCCGATCCCGTGTCCGCGCCGTGCCGGATCGAGGCCTCCCGCCCGCTTCGCCCAGATCCGCTGATAATCCGGCTTTGCCGAAAGATCGTTGTCATAAGCGGGCGTCCGCGTCCCCTGATTCCCGGCGTACATGCTCGCGTAAGGCTCCGGGCAGAGGCAGGGATCGTGCGGCTCGTCGTAGGAGACCACGAGGAAGAAGTCGTCGTCCCGGTGCTCCCGGAGAAAATCGAGCGCGCGCTCCGTCACCCGGTGTCCGTAGAGGAATGCGGGCGGAAGGTTTTTGTCGCTGTTCGCCGCCTTCCGGGAGAAGAGGCGCTCCTCGGGGGTCAGCTCATCGAGGTAGCACTTCATGTCGTACCAATATTTCGCCTCCCAGCCGTCCGGGCATATCCCGTTTCCGAAATAGTCCCCGGCGTCGAGGTGCCATTTGCCGATGTACCCGCACGCGATGCCCGCCGCCGTCAGCCGCTGTCCGAGGGTCTTCACGTCCGCATAGAGCGGCATGGAATTCCCCCAGCTCCCGTTCGAGTGCGGGAAGAGCCCGGTGAAGAGCGCGCTCCGGGCAGGTCCGCAGACGGGCTGGCAGGTATAGACCCGCTCGAAGCGCATCCCGCGCTCCGCCATCGAGTCGATGTTCGGCGTTTGGATCGGCGAGCCGTATGCGCTCACCATGTTGGATCCGGTGGAATCGGTCATGATCCAGAGAAACTGTCTTTTCGCCATGGGAAGGGTCTCCTTTCCGGCTCGGAATCGTTCTGACGCTATCGTAGCAGACGGCGGGGCGGATTTCAAGGGCGGAGTTGTAAAGAATCGCACACGGCGCACGATTCCTCTTTCTTTTTCCGAGATCCTGTGGTATAATGGAGAAAAGAGGACCGCCGAGTGCGGGAACCGTCAAACGGAGGGAGCTGCACCATGAAGCAAGAAGGGATGCCTGTCGGGAATCCGGCCGACGAACGGGTCCGGCGCCGTTATCCGGCTGCTTACGCGAAGATCGCCGCCTGTTTCCGGGAGCTCGAGCCGGACGAGGCACGCCCGGTCACCGCGGCCGAAATCGAAGCGGCGTCCGGCTTCATCACCCGCGAGGCCGTGATCGCCGAGATCCTCTCCGCAGCGGACTGGGCGCGGGAGGTCGCCCCCGGACGGTTCGTTTCGGCAAGCCCGGAGCGCAAAGGATCCGCCGCCCGGAGCACGCGGAAAATGCCCCCGCGGGACGATCCGTTTGTCGGGCTTGTCCGGCGCGCGCTGGAGCAGGAGACGAGGCGCAATCGGGTAGGTGTGTCCGCGGAATATCTGCGCCATTTCTGCGGGAATCCGGACCTCGACGCGCTCCATGCCCTCCTCGACAGCGCGCCGTGGGCATTGAAACAGTTCGGATTTTACCGCTATGTCCCGGACGCCGTGGAGGAATCTGCGAAAGGCTCCGAAGGCGCCCGGCAGATCCCGCTCGATCCGGCGCTCGTCCCGTCGGCGGCCGTACAGGATGCGGAGCCTGCGCGGGAGACGGCGGAGAATCCCCGGACGCCGAAGAGCAGGGCGCGCTTCGAGCAGCTCTCCTTCCTGCCACCGGAGAAGGAGCGCGAGGAAGTGCGGGTCGGGACACTCCTCTATGCCCGCGCGAACCGCCGGGAAAAGATGACCGCGATCGCCGTCGATTTCGGCCGCGACATCGGCGTGAGGAAGGCTGCGGTGCCGTCGTCGGCGTTTCCGGCGGCAGACGCGCTCACCGGGCATCAGGTGGTCTGCCGGATCGTCTACGGGGACGGCGGGGGCGAGCTCTGCGTCCTCGGCGCGGATTCCGAGCAGGGAAAGATCCCGATCATCCCCGCCGAGCAGGTGCAGAACGGGGACCGGGTGGAGTGAAGAGCGGGAGATATGAGAAAAACGGCTGCCGGAAAAACAGCCGTTCTTTTCCTCTTTTCGGGTTTGCTCATTCCCTCGGGATGATCCGGAAATCCCCGGTGTCGAGATCGATCTCGGTCACGGTCCCGTCGGAGAAGGTTGCGCGCTGACGGCGGAAATTCCCGTCGAGGAACTCGTGCTTCACCATTTCCGCATAAGCCAGCTTCTCGGAAGAGGCGCACGCCGTTTTGACCGCCGCGATGTCGGCTTCATCCGCGTCGATCGGGCAGTAGACCGGGTCGCCGCAGAGGATCGCCCAGAGGTAGGCAGAGTCCGATCCGGGGATGCCCCAGCCGCCCCGCTCGCCCGGCAGACCGATCCACGGGATCACCGCGCAGTCGTGGTAGACGAGGTTGAGGAGCGGGATCGGGATGCCCAGGGCCTTGGAATGCCCGCTGCCGAGATCCGACGTGAAGAACGGCGCGTGATGGCAGAGGACCTGGGAGGGGAGGATGCAGTCGAGGATCTCTTCGGACGACGGGATGATCCCGCGGTCCGTCAGGATGTCGAGGCAGCGGCGGCGGTTTTCCGCGCAGTCGCGCCGCGTGGCAGGATGCTCCTTCGAGAAGCATTCGTCCAGGCCGACGACCGAGAAGACGTCGAGGTAGGACGCCTCCACATCGATGCCGAGCCGCTCGAATTCGTCGTAGTTGCGCCGGACATATTCGATCGCCCGGGCGGAGCAGAGGAAGGAGTGCGGGCCGCCGTACCACACGGAGCAGTAGGGGTGCGAACCGTCCGCGTACTCGACCGCCTCGTCGAGGGAGAAGTCCGGTCCGTCGTAGTAGAAATCGCGGTATTGATCGTGGATGCCGAAGATGTAGCCGAGCTCCCGGCAGGTGTCGGCGAGCCGCCTCATCCCGTCCGCGCCGCCCGCGGCTTCATGGGGCGGGAAGGGGGAGGGATGGAGGTTGTCGTACCCGTGATTCCCCCAGCCGTCGAAGTGGGTATAGGCCTTCTCGAGTCCCTTCTTCTTTAACGCCCTGAGCTCTTCTGCGCGGGTGTCGAACGGGGTATAGTAGTCGTTGTTCTCCGGGTGATCCTTTTCGTAGTAATCCGATTCCGGCGAGATGTGCACGGCGATGCCCGCATGGATGACGGGACAGCCGAAGAGACGCTCGACGTTCGGGTTCCGCGCCGCCTTCTCGCGCAGCGTGACGAGCCGGCCGCGCTCCTTCACATAAGCCCGGTAGGCCTTTGCGATGACGTTGTAGTCACACGGCTCGCGGAAGCGATAGAGCATCCGGCGGGTCTCGCGCATCAGACCGAGCGAGGGGATCCAGCGCGGCGCGATGCGGTCCTCGTCGGGGGTGTACTTGGCGTCGTAGGGCGTGTCGTAGATCGCCGCGTACCCGGAGCCGTCCCGCACCTGACCGAAGAGCGGCATGTAGCCGTCGCGCTCGAAGATCGGACCGCCCGCGTAGGGGATCGGGTCGCCCGCGGGGATGAGCGCGCCCTGCATCCGGGAGAGAACGGTGTAGCCGTGACCGGGCACCGCACCGAAATCGAAGGGCGCGGGGAAGGCGACGTGGGCGATCTCGCCCGGCCGGTCTCCTTCGACGGAGATCTCGAAGAACAGATCGCCGTTCGTGCGCTCCAGCCTGACATGGGTGACGACGGTGATCGAAGAGCCCTCGAAGCCCTCGTAGACCGCGCGGATGCCGTCGTAGGTGCCGGTGGACGTCTGCCGTTCCTCAGCAGGCGCGGGGAAGGGGACGAGGCGTCCGTCCGAGAAGCAGACCGCGGGGCGGCGCGTCATCTCCCAGACGGCACCTCCCGGCAGCGTGACGGCATAGCGGCATGTGTCGGGGGAACCCGTGAGGGTCAGGCGGGATGAGACAAGCGTGAATTCAGACATGATGACCTCCTGGTATGGCCCGTGGATCGGGCTGCCTTTGCCGCTATTATACCATGCTCCCCACCCGCTGTCAATCGTCCAGCACGCGGATTTTCTCTGTTTTCGCCGGATTTTCTCTTGCATCCGGCGCCGGAATCTGCTATAATGAACAAAAAAGAACGACGAGAGGTGCGCCATGACGACACGAGAGCGATTTCAGAGGATGTACGAACACCGGGAGGCCGACCGGATCCCGATCATCGACAGTCCGTGGGCCGGGACCCTGCGTCGCTGGCACCGCGAGGGAATGCCGGAGGGCGTCGACTGGCGGGATTATTTCGGGATCGACAAGGTGGAGTCCATCGGGGTCGACATCACGCCGCGGTATGAGGTGAAGGTCCTCGAGGACACGGACCGGTATCAGATCGCCACGACGCCGTGGGGCGTGACCCTGAAAAACTTCAAGGAGCTCGACTCCACGCCGGAATTCCTCGACTACAAGGTGACCTCCCCGGAGGCATGGGCGGACGCGAAGGCGCGGATGACGCTCGAGGATGACCGGATCCCGTGGGAATGGCTCAAGAACAATTTCGAGCGGCTCCATGCCGAGGGGCGCTGGATCGAAGCGGGCTTCTGGTTCGGATTCGACGTCACGCACTCCTGGATGGCCGGGACGGAGACGGTCCTCATCGCCATGATGGAGGAGTCGGAATGGGCCGTCGACATGTTTGAGACCTACCTCGACCGGTGCATGGCCCTGTTCGGGCGGATCTGGGACGCCGGCTATCACTTCGACGCGATCACATGGCCAGACGACATGGGGTACAAGGGGACGACGTTCTTCTCGAACGAGATGTACCGCGAACTGCTCTAGCCGACGCACAAGCGCGCCGTCGACTGGGCGCATGAACGCGGCATCAAGGCGCGCCTGCACTCCTGCGGCAACGTCATGACCCGCATCGACGACCTCATCGAGATCGGGATCGACTGCCTCAACCCGCTCGAGGTCAAGGCGGGCATGGATCCCATCGGCCTGAAGGAGCGTGTCGGCGACCGTCTCGTGCTGCACGGCGGGATCAACGCGGTCCTCTGGGACGACCGGGAGGCCATCGTGTCGGAAATCGAGCGCGACATCCCGCGGCTGAAGGAGAACGGCGGCTACATCTTTTCCTCCGACCACTCGATCCCGAACGTCGTGAGCCTCGAGAACATGAAGGCGATCGTCGCGGCGGTGAAGGAAGCGGGGAAATACTGATTCCGTAACAAAAAAGCCGGACCAGCGACTGAACCGCTCCAGTAAAAACGGACAATGACAAAAAAGCTCTTATGTGGTACAATACTGCATAGGAGCTTTTGCCATGAAGGAGGGAGAGAGATGGCAGGAAAGAAAGGGATGAAGCACTACCCCGAGGAGCTCAAGGAGCG
>JAFPWV010000009.1 GCA_017412675.1 Clostridia bacterium | reverse complement strand
GTTCCGCACTCTGCGGAGTGCGGGTCAGGGCTCTGCCCTCGACACTCGGGATGCTTCGCATCCCGGGACGCCATTTTGAAAAAGGCGGGCGAAAACTTTTGCCCTATTTGCGACAACCCGTTTTTGATCTCACTCCACAGAAAAAACGCAGCCGGCTGACTGCGTTCTTTCGATATGTTCGGGCGCTTTCCTCATCTTGTTGCCTTCCCCCTTGGGCGGGGAAGGTGCCCGCAAGGGCGGATGAGGGGGAACGAACGGTTCTTGATTGCGATATCTTAGAGGGAAAACAGTCTTACAGCGCGATGTTCGGGATCTCGAGCGCCTTCGAGACGGAGAGCGCTTCGATCTCCTCCGACGTGACCTCGCGGCCGAGCTTCTCGGAGAAGTAGATGCCCTCCTGGAGCCGCTGCGTTTCGAGCGCGATCTTCGCCGTCGGGAGCAGCTCGCACTTGCCGAGGAGCGCGTGGATCCAATGCTGCTGGGAGTTGTCGTAGTGCGCGGAATCGGCATAGACGGTGTGCGCGAGGTAGTCCATCTGCCCGAGATCGACCGTCGTGTCCGTTTCGAGGTCGTGATGGCGGGAGTGGATCACGAGCGGATTCAGCGAAATGCCCGCGTCGGAGCCCATGATGACCGAGGAGGGGAAGGGACGCCCGTGCACCGCCCAGGATTCGAGGACGTCGAGGGACAGCCCGCCCTTGTAGTTGGCGAAGCCGAGACCGAGCTCCTCGACGTTGTAACCGCTGATCGCGCGGCGGCCTTCATCCATCGCGAGCTCCGCGTAGGTCCGGCCCGAGACGCGTTCGAGCTCGGGAATGCCCGTCAGATAGAGCAGCTGCGAGATGTGGTAGACGCCCATGTCGAAGAGCGCGCCGCCGCCCGAGGTCGCAGTGTTGACGAATTCCTTCGCCGCATAGCCGTCGACGTAGGGTCTGCCGCGCCGCCGGAACCCGTAGGAGCGCATGTGATAGATGCGTCCGAGGTCGCCAGCGTCGATGAACCGCTTCGCGGCCTTCGTCTCGTTGGAATAGAGGAACGCGAGCTGGATGTGCAGCTTCCGCCCGGTCTCTTCGGACACGCGGAGCATTTCCCGCGCATCGTAGAACGAGCCCGCCATCGGCTTCTCGCAGTAGCAGTCCCGCCCGGAGCGCATGACCGCGATGGACACCGGCGCGTGCATGTTGTTGTGCAGGCAGACGTCCACGGCGTCGATCTCTTCGTCGCGCAGCATCTTCCCGATGTGCGTGTAGCGGTGGGAAATGTCATACCGGTCGCCGATCTCGTTCAGCCGCGCCTCGTTGATGTCGCAGATCGCGGCGATCTCCGCTTCCGGGATCTTCTTGTACGTCTGAATGTGGGATTCGCCGATGATGCCGTTTCCGATGACGGCAACGCGGATCTTGTCTTTTGCCATGTCAGCCTCCGATGTTGTAGATTCCGTCGAAGAACGACGGTTTTGCTTCATTTTCGTATCCTTCGTCATTGAGCTCCGCGATCAGGCCGCGCACGGTGGCGAGCTGCCAGTCGACGCGCTCCGGCTCGAGATGCCCGGAGTGATGCTCGACGGAGTAGACGCCCTCGTACCCGCGGTTGGCGAGCCGGCGGATGACGTCCTTGGCATAGGGCATGGAATTCGCGTGGATGTGCGTGTGCATCGCCTTCGAGATCGCGTAGGCTTCGCCGCGTTCGGGCTCGTCATAGAAGTTGCGCAGGTGATAGAGATGCCCGTAAGCCGGGGAATCGACCGCCGCGGCGACCTTTTCGAGGTATTCCGGTACGCGGTCCCAGCCCCAGTGGTTCTCCGGGCCGATCTTCATGCCGCGATCCGCCGAGATCGACGCATACTCGCGGTAGGTCTTGACGATGTACTCGAACGCCTCCTCGGGCATGGTGTGACCGTCGGTGCCGCCGAAGTCGACGCGCACGGTCTTCGCCCCGAGCTTTTCCGCCGCCCGGAGCATGTCGAGCATCTGCTTTTTGTGGGCTTCCCGCGCATCCGGATCGTCCATCCAGACGTGCGGACCGTCGACGCAGAGGTTCGCCAGGGTGAGTTCGTTCCGATCGAGGGCAGCGCGGACCTTTCCGAGGAAGCCGTCGTCGAGCGTGGGCAGGAATCCCGTCCAGATATCCGCGTACCGGACGTGATACCGGAACCGGAGCAGGTCGAGATAGCGGAAGACGTCGCAGGTCCCTTCTCCGAGCATTCCGTGGAAGGAATAGGACGCGACGCAGGTCGGCAAGAGTTTCATGGCAGGACATCCTCCTTGATATGATATGGGATTCGGATTTTTCCGGACGGTGAGCGGCCGAAGATCACGCGCGCAGCATCCCGCGGTAGACGCCCGGGGACGAGTTCTCGATCTCGGTCGCGCCGCAGATCTTCTCATAAAACTCCGCCGGGCCGACGCTGCCGATCACGCAGTAACCGTACCCCTCCTCCCGCATCGCGGTGAGACAGGCGAGCAGGAGCGCCGCGCCGATGCCCTGATGACGTTCGGAGCTCTTCACGCCGGTCGGGCCGAAGAAGCCCTTCACGGTCGCGTCGTAGCAGGCGAAGCCGAGCATTTCGGAGGGACCGTCGCCCTCGCGCACCGCGATGTAGATGCCCTTCGGATCGCGGAAGAAGGCGTTCTCGCTCTCGGATGCCCAGCCCGCGCCGAAATGCTCGCGGATCCAGCCGATCACGGCGTAGTTCTCCGGCCCGATGGGCTTGCGGATGACGATGTTCTTCTCGCGGAGGGAAGCGTAATACGGCTCGGGGGAGGGGACTTCCCAGAGCTTGACAAGATAATCGGACATGGCTTGATGATCCTTTCTGTATGTGGTGGGAATATGATACAAATCGGGGATCGGCGCGGTTCCGGCCGGTGACGCGGGATTCATGGGAACAGCTCGCCGATCGCAAACCGCGCGAGGCGGACGACTACACCGAAGCGCTGCTCGTAGAGGACATGGACCACCCCGTCCTTCACCGCGAGATCGGCGTATCCGGCGTCACCGGGCTCCACCGTCAGCGAGCGGGGCCATGAATGCCCGTCGTCGAGGGAGGCGCGGCAGGTGAGGTTGACCCGATCCGTCAGCGAGGCGCAGTGGACCGCCAGGAGGACGTGCTGTCCGTTCCATGAAGCCGACACGACGCTCCCCATGCAGGTCGGATCGGGGAGATCGCGGGCGGGCGTGAGCGGGGTGAAGCCGTCGACGCCGCTCTGGGACCAGGCGGACGCGCGGTAACCGGCTCCCGTCAGGCGCGTGTTCAGATAGACACCGCCGTCCGAGGTCACCGCCGCCGCCGTCTCGTTCGGATCGGGGCAGTCCGGCCTCTCGGGGAGCACCTCGCCGAGGGTCCACGATTTGCCGCGGTCCCCGGAATAAAAGACAGAGACTCTCGCCGGGTGATGCGAGCGGGGATCGGGATGCGCGCCCTTCGGGACGAACCACACGGGCGAGAGCAGCGTGCCGTCCGGCGTCTCGATCCCGTGACCGGGGCCGAACGCAAACGCCGCGTGTTCATCGGGCCGGGTCGAGGACATGAGATCCCGCGGCTCGCTCCAGGTGAGCCCGTCATCCCCGGACACGCGCAGGAAGACGTCCCCGCCGTCCACCGAATAATCCCGGCAGTAGAGGAAGAAGACCCTGCCGTCCCGCGCGGGGATCAGCACCGGATTGTTGACGGTCGGGTGTTCCTTGTCGCCGGAGGCCAGCAGAAGGGGCCCTTCGATCGTCTCGCCGCCGTCCTCGGAGCGGAAGAGGAGCAGATCGATCCGCGCCCAGTCGGAAAAGGTGTCCCGCGCCTCGCAGGTGAAGAGCAGCGTGCCGCACGCAGTCACGACGATCCCCGGGATGCGGTGTGCGGCGTACCGGTCAGGGGTCCAGACGGTCTTTTTCTCCATGAAGCGCCTCCGGGCGTTCGTTCTGTCCTGATGATAGCAGATAATCCGCCGAAAGTCAAGAGAAATGCGGAATTCGCCGGGAAGATTTCGGGACGGCGGGGAATTGACATTTTCCGCGCGATGTGCTATGATATCATCGATTTCAGATTTGCGAGGATGCTATGAAAAACATCAAGGCTGTTCTGTTCGATCTCGACGGGACGCTTCTCGATACGCTCGACGATTTGACCGACGCCGTGAACGCCACAATGCGCGTATTCGGCTATCCGGAGCATACGAAGGCGGCGGTCCGCTCGTATGTGGGCAACGGCGTCACCCGCCTCATGGAGCTCGTCCTCCCCGGCGGCGCGGAGGATGAGAACTTCGAGGAGGCGACGGCTGTCTACCGCCGGATCTACGCGGCCCATTCGGAGGAGAAGACCCGCCCCTACGACGGCATCGCGGAATGCGTCGGGACGCTCGCCCGGTGCGGCATCAAAACGGCGGTCGTGTCGAACAAGCCCGACGAGACGACGGTGCGGCTGACGAAGAAGTGGTTCCCCGAGATCCACGCCGCCGCAGGGGAGAACGAGGCCGCCGGGATCCGCCGCAAGCCCGCGCCCGACATGGTCCTCCGCGCGATGGCAGCGCTCGGCGTCACGCCGGAGGAGACTGTGTACGTCGGCGATTCCGAGGTCGATCTCCTCACCGCGAAGAACGCGGGCCTCCCCTGCATCTCCGTCCTCTGGGGATTCCGGGACAGGGAAGAGCTCGCCGCGGCCGGAGCATCTGTTCTGATCGGGACGCCGCAGGAGCTGACGGAGCTCGTGACAGAGGGGACCGGACCGGCGGATGCGCGGAAAGAGCACGCCGAGGACGGCTGCCGGTCCTGACGCAGCGGCGAGGATCCGCCGAACAAACGAACAATTTGTGAATATCTCTTTAATTTCCCCGATTCCGGACGAAAATCGGTTTACATTTTCGCCCGGAAATGCTATAATATACCGAAGTGCCCGGAGATGCCGGGCGGCCCGTTTCGGGCTGTGGAAAGGGAACGAGCTGACATGGTCTTTTCGCATCTGTTCTTTTTGTATATCTTCCTCCCCGCACTCTTTCTCGCGTATTTTGTCATCAAAAACGACTCGTACAGGCGCGGGGTTCTGATCGTCTTTTCGCTGTTCTTCTATGCGTGGGGCGAGCCCGTCTGCGTCTTTCTGATGATCGGCCTCGTCGCCGCGGACTACCTCTTCGGACGGCTGATCAACGCGACGCGCGTGGAATCGATGCGCAAGCTCTGGCTCGTCTGCGCGATCGTCTCGAACCTCGGCGTGCTCGGGTTTTATAAATACCTCGGCTTCTTCATCGAAACGCTCAACACGATCTTCAACGTCTCGATCCCGACGGTGACGGTCACCATGCCGATCGGCATCAGCTTCTTCACCTTCCAGACCATGTCCTACGTCATCGACGTCTACCGGGAGGACGCGAAGGTCCAGAAATCCTATTTCCGCCTCCTGCTCTACGTCTCCTTCTTCCCGCAGCTCATCGCCGGCCCGATCGTGCGCTACAAGGACATCGAAGCCCAGCTCGCCTCCCGCGCGGTCACCGCCGAGAACTTCAACGAAGGGCTGTTCCGCTTCTCCCGCGGGCTTGCGAAGAAGGTCCTCATCGCCGATAACTGCGCGAAGGTCATCGACGGTCTCTACGGCCTCCAGGAAGCGACGCTTCTCGGACGCTGGGCAGGCGCGGTGTTCTTCACCCTCCAGCTCTATTTCGACTTCTCCGGCTACTCCGACATGGCGATCGGTCTCGGCCGCATGTTCGGCTTCCGGTTCCTCGAAAACTTCAACTACCCGCTCATCTCGACGAGCGCGACGGATTTCTGGCGCCGCTGGCACATCTCCCTCGGCACGTTCTTCCGCGATTACGTCTACATTCCCCTCGGCGGCAACCGCCACGATCAGCAGCGCAACATCCTCGTCGTGTGGTTCCTGACGGGTCTCTGGCACGGCGCGTCGTGGAACTTCATTCTCTGGGGCCTCTATTACGCAGTGCTCCTGATGATCGAAAAAGCGACGCTTCTCAAGTGGTTCGAGCGGATCCCGAAGATCCCGTCGAAGATCCTCGGGCATCTCTACACCGTCTTCATCACGGTCTTCGGCTTTGCGATCTTCTACTTCGACCATGACCTGCTCCGAAACCTCGGGTATCTCTTCGGCGTCGGGATCGCCTCCCTCACCGATCTCTTCACCTCGTCGATTTTGGCAGACAACCTCTTCCTCCTCGCCGCCGCCGTCTTCTTCGCGATCCCCGTCTTCCCGAAGCTCTGGGCGAAATACGGCGAAAAGATCCCCTATCCGGCACAGCGCATCTTGAAGACCGCCGTCGTGATCCTCTTCGTCGGCGCGTCGACCGTCCGCCTCGTCGGGAACAGCTACAGCCCGTTCCTCTACTTCCGGTTCTGATCCGAATCCATCGATTCTGTGAGGTCTTACCTTGAACAAGCACAACAAAATCGTTGATATCGTCTGTGTTGCCCTCGTCGGCGTGATCTTCGGGGGCACGGCGCTCTGGAACATCGTCCAGCCGAACCGTCCCACGATCTCGGAATCCGAGAAGCGCACGCTGGCCTCGATGCCGTCCTTCTCGTTTTCCTCGCTCGCCGACGGCTCCTATTTCGCCGGGATCTCGGCGTTTATCTCCGATACCTTCATCGGGCGCGAGCAGCTCGTCGGCCTCTCGAAGAAGCTCGACACGCTCACCGGCGTCGATTACAGCATCGGCGGGGAAGAAAACTTCGTTCTCTTGAATCCGACCTCGGAGAAGCCCCGTGAAGAGGAGAACACCGACGCCATCTCCGCCGCCTTTGAAGCGCTTCTGAACGGCGGCACCCAGGACGCACAGACGGATCCCGGCCAGCCGGAGGATCCTTTGACGGACAACGCTCCCGAACCGGAGACGAACGCCCCCGAGGCGGAAGCGGCGCCCGAGACCGAAGCGCCCGAGACCGATGCCCCAACCGAACCGGAACATCAGGAACCAGAAACGCCCGCGGAGCCCTCCGACGAGAAGCAGCCGGACGAGCGCGAACCGGACGGATCCGGCATAGACGCGCAGCCTGAGGATCCCGAACAGCCGGAGGAGCCCGGAGAACAGGAACAGCCCGATACCCTCGACGCAGGGGAAGAGACCGAGCCTGAGGAGACGGAAGCGCCCGGTCCCGCCGTTACGGCGCTGCTTCTCTCGCGCGACAAGATGACCCTCACGGTCGGCAGCGGCTCGGTGCTGTATGCCACGATCAACGCGGAGGTCGGCGGCGAGGACGTGACGGTGCGCTGGACGAACAGCGACAAGGAAGTCGTCGCGATCTCGCTCAACCCGAACGGCGGCATCGACGTCAGGG
Organism: Clostridia bacterium; assembly: GCA_017412675.1. Lineage (GTDB taxonomy): Bacteria > Bacillota > Clostridia > Oscillospirales > CAG-272 > UMGS1696. The sequence goes on along the minus strand of JAFPWV010000009.1, from coordinate 6,507 downwards.
GACTCGCACCCGGCAAGGCGACCCTCGCCTGCTCCTACGGCAAGGACTTCCGCGAGACCTGCGAGGTCACCGTCACCGAGATCGAGGTCGACGTGCCGGATTACGACGAGAACATGATCGCGGACTTCCTCGCGGACGGCCTCTTCATCTACAACGACGGGGTCTACACCCAGGCCTATTATTCCGAAACCAACTCGAAGTACTACGCCCAGACGGCGGCCTATTACAAGCAGCTCTTCGGATGCAATGTGCATGTGGTCGTCGCGCCGGTCTCCTCCATGGTGATCGAGAATCCGAACGTCAAATCGAAGATCGCCGACCAGAAGGAAATGCTCGGTAAGATGGAGGCCCTCTTCACCTCCGGCGTGAACTTCGTCAACTGCTACGATAAGCTCCATGAGCACCGGAAGGACTACCTCTTCTTCCGCACCGACCACCATTGGACCCAGCGCGGCGCCTATTACGCCTACGAAGCCTGGGCCGAATCGGCAGGGCTCGAGCCCACGCCCCTCGAGGATTTCGACTTCGAGATCCACCAGGAGGAGTATCAGGGATCCATGTACGACTGGACCCTCGACGCGCGGGTGAAGGAGTTCCACGACAGCGTGGAGGTGTTCTATCCCACGAAGGCGAACACCATGACCGTGACCGACAAGAACGGCAAGACGTGGAAGTACAATTCCTGCATCAACTCCAACCGCGGCTACCTCTGCTTCATCTCGGGGGACCACCCCTACACGGTCATCAACGTCCTGGAGAATCCGCAGGACAAGAACGCGCTCGTATTGAAGGATTCGTTCGGCAACGCGTTCGTGCCCTATCTCTGCGAGCACTTCGGCAACATCATCGTGGTGGACACGCGCCATACGAGGATGAATGTCTACCAGCAGCTGAAGGATTACGGCATCACGGACATCTTCTTTGTCAACAACATCCAAGCCGCGAACACCTATGCATGGTCGAAGCGGTACATGGAGGCCGTGGGGCAGTACATGCCGTAAGGAAAGAACAACGTTCCGTATACCTTGCAAATCAAAAGGAGGCTTGGCATCATGAAACTCGGCATCATCAACGGCTGGGACGAGGGCTCGTTCCGGTACGTTTCCGCGCTCGGGCTCGAAGCGGTCGAATTCTGCTGCAACCACAACTATGACAGCATGGAAGTCGCCGGTCACACCGATGAGATCGCGGGCTACGCGAAGAAATACGGCGTCTCCGTCGGCTCCATCGGCCGCTGGGGACAGACCCGCATCGATCCGGACGGCCATGTGATCCCCGCGGCGCTCGGGCACGACAAGAACCTCATCGACGCGGCGTCCGCGCTCGGCTGCCCGGTCTTCAACGCGGGCGTCAACTACACGCCGTCGAAGACCTTCGAGGAGAACGTGAAGATCGCCGTCGACTATTTCGGCACGCTGATCGACTACGCGAAGGGCAAGAACGTGAAGATCGCGGCGTACAACTGCGACTGGGAGAACTTCGTCGTCAACGACATCGCGTGGGGACCCGTCCTCGGCGCGCTCCCGGAGCTCGGCATCAAGTACGACACGTCGCACTGCCTCGGCCGCCGCGGAGACTACCTCTCCGAGATGAAGAAGTGGGGCGAGCGGATCTACCACTTCCACATCAAGGGCTCGCTCTACATCGACGGCGAGCACTACGACGATCCGCCGGCGGGACTCGATCAGGTGAACTGGGGCGAGGTCTTTGAAATGCTCTACACGAAGGGCTACAACGGGATGCTGTCCATCGAGCCGCACTCCGGACGCTGGATGGGCGTGCGCGGGCAGTGGGGCGTTGAATTCACGATCCGGTACATCCGCCCGTTCCTCATGCCGGAGAACTACACGTACGACGGCACGCCGTATATGCCGTGAGGCGCAGGATCTTCGCGCTCCTCCTCGCAGGGGTGATGCTGGCCGGGTGCGGGACGCATGAGCAGAAGACAGACGACCGCGTGTCTCCTGAGATTCTCGGGACGCATCCGGTTTACTTCACGCGCGGCAGACCGATCCCGGATCTTCTGGAAGAAGTGAGCGCGATCGACGACATAGACGGGGAGGTCCCCGTGGAGGTCGACGATTCCGCCGTGGATTGGGACGAGCTCGGGGAATACTCCATCGTCTACAAGGCATGGGACGAAGCCGGGAATTATGCGCAGAAGACCGTGAAAGTCTACATCGACGGTTACAGCGGCGATCCGGTGACGATCGAAACCGTGGAAGCCCTCGTGGACGATGTTCTTGCCGATATTCTGACGGACGGCATGAGTGACCGGGAGAAGGCAGAGAGAATCTATGACTGGATCACCGGACGTTCGCATTATTCTCCTCAGCCCGAAGTGATCGATTCGATGGGCAATCTGATTCAATCCGCGTATATCGGCTTGACCGAAGGGGTCGGGAATTGCTATACCTTCTATGCGATGTCCGAGGTGCTTCTCACCCGTGCCGGGATACCCAACATTCCCGCGACTCTGGAAGAACCTGAGCACTATTGGAGTCTTGTCAGAATCGATGGGGAATGGCTGCATTTTGACGTCACGCCGGCGATCAGCAATCCGGATTTCCGCCTGTGTCTCGCAACCGACGAGGAAGCGGAACCTTTCGGACCGCGATACGGCTGGACCTATAACCCCGAAGACATGAAAAAATGGGAGGGAATCGATTGAACATCCTCGGTCACCTGGAAACCGTCACCCGGCACCGCACGCTCGTGATGAAGCACTGCTTCCTCGCGGGGATCCCATTCCGAGGCCTCGTGCACGACCTCTCGAAATTCTCCCCGACGGAATTCCTCCCCGGCGCGAAGTTCTACGCGGACGGCAAACGCTCCCCGAACGAGCGCGAGCGGGAGGAGACCGGGTATTCCGCGGCGTGGATGCACCACAAGGGCCGCAATCCACACCACTGGGAATACTGGTTCGACGTCAGCCCCCAGACGCACCGCTACGAGCCCGTCCGGATGCCCATCGACTGTCTGAAGGAATCCTTCTGCGACCGCGTCGCTGCCTCGAAGATCTATCAGGGCGAGCGGTACACGGACGCGTCTGCGCTCGAATACTTCCGCTCGAAGAAGCAGATGGAATCCCTGATGCACCCCTGCACCGCCTGCATCCTCGGGCGATGGCTCGAAATGCTCGCACGCGACGGGGAGGAGAAGACCTTCGCCCGGATCCGTCGGACGCGGGAGATCGAATGCCACCCGGAGACGTGCGAAAGAGTCCGCGCAAGATTCGGATAAATAACAAAAAAGCTGTCGGGCGAAGGAGGCACTTCTTAAGGAAGTGCCTCCTTCCCTTTGAAAGTAGGGTAATTGACCACGCGGGTCAGCAATGGTACAATGATTAAAACAAATCGGGATTTGTCGAGACATCATTCTACTGCAAATCGGAGGTGTAAGATGGCAGAACAGTTTTTGACATTGATGGCGGATTTTGACGACGATTCACAAGCGATCATGTCTGCATGGTATAACAGTCTAAATCATGCAGGATTCATGGGAACACAGACTCCGAATCTTCCTTTCCATATTAGTATGGCTACTTTTCCGCTGGAGAAGGAACGGGAGGCTGTAGAGCTTACCAATAAAGTAGCGGGAGAGTTTTCACCAAACCCTGTTCATATCAGTCATATTGGTATATTTGCTCCAGGGAAAGTACTTTTCGGAGCTCCGGAAAGGAACGCTGAATTGGATTTGCTGCACAATGCTTGCGAAACAAATCCAGCCCAACAACGCCCATGGACGCCCCATGTCACGTTGTTGATTGATGAACCGTCCACGATTTGTGAGGCACTGCCAGTGGTCTTGAAATCTTTTAACCCATTTGTTGGACGGATAATCCGATTGCATTTATGCGCCTTTTGGCCAACACGGGAAATACTATCTGTCGAGTTGAAAAGAGACTGACAAATTCTCGTTTGCCGAATAGATCTTCTATTGTCCACAGTTATAACGAGCATCGGATTTTGCCCCACAAAATCCAAGAAAAAACCGGCGTGACCGCAGCGGTCACGCCGGTTTCATATCCTTTTGAGCCGGTGATTGCAGCCTCAAAACAGCTTCTTTATGGAGTACGCACCGACCGGCGGCTTTTTCATAATAAGTACGGAGGACCGGCGAGCACCGATCCTCCGCGTTTTCTTATTCAAAATACTTCTTCGCCGATTCAAACAGCTTCATGTCGTAGCTGCCCGGGACGTTCACGTACAGGCCGGGATTGTACCGCTCGGTGTGTCCCATCTTGCCGAGCACGCGGCCGTCCGGGGAGGTGATCCCCTCGATCGCGAGGACCGATCCGTTCGGGTTGAGGGCGATGTCCATCGTCGCCCGCCCGCCGAGATCGACGTACTGCGTCGCGATCTGACCGTTCGCCCGAAGCGTTTCGAGCATTTCCGGGGAGGCGATGAAGCGCCCTTCGCCGTGCGAGATCGGCACGCTGTAGATGTCTCCGATCTCCGTTCCCGCGAGCCACGGGGACTTGTTCGACGCGATCCGCGTGGAGACGATCCGCGACTGGTGACGGCCGATCTTGTTGAAGGTCAGCGTCGGGCAGGTCTCGTCCGTGTCGACGATCTCGCCGAAGGGAACGAGCCCGAGCTTGACGATCGCCTGGAAGCCGTTGCACACGCCGCACATCAGGCCCATCCGGGTCTTCAACAGCTCGTTCGTCCCTTCCTTGACCGCGCCGGAGCGGAAGAAGGCCGTGATGAACTTGCCGCTTCCGTCCGGTTCGTCGCCGCCCGAGAACCCGCCGGGGATGAAGATCGCCTGCGCCTGCTTCAGCTCGCGCGCGAACGCCTCGACCGATTCGGCCACCGCGGACGCCGTGAGGTTGCAGAGCACCATGATCTTCGCGTCAAAACCCGCCCGCCGGAGGGCTTTCGCCGTGTCGTATTCGCAGTTCGTGCCGGGGAAGACCGGGATGAGGATCCGCGGCTTCGCAAAGTGCTCGGTCGTGCGGACGCGGGTATAGGATTTCGCCGAGACCGTCTCGACCGGCTCCCGGTTGTCCTGACCGGCCGCATTCACGGGATAGACGCCTTCGAGCACGCCGTTGTATGCCGCTTCGAGGTCGTCGATCGGAAGCGATTCCCGCCCCTTCGAGAGCGTGTAATCTTCGGTGGTCTCGCCGATCACCCGGCCGACGGGCTCGCCCGTGCATTCGAGGACGAACGCGCCGTACCGGTAGCCGAAGAGGGTCTCGTTGTCGAGGCTGTCTTCCGCGGCAAAGCCGATCCGGTTGCCGAGCGCGCTCTTGAAGATGCCCTCCGCCGCACCGCCGAAACCGGGCGTCCATGCGGAGACGATGTTTCCGGAGGCGATGCCGTCGTGAACCGTGTGGAAGTTCCGGATCAGCGATTCCGCCGTCGGGAGGCCGTTTTCGTCGACATCGGGGCAGAGCATGGTCACGCGGTGGCCCGCCGCCTTGAATTCCGGGGAGATCACGTTCGCGGCGGGATCGGTCGTCACGGCAAAGGAGACGAGTGTCGGGGGGACGTCGAGATGCTCGAACGAGCCGGACATCGAGTCCTTGCCGCCGATCGACGCGATGCCGAGGTCCATCTGCGCCTCGAACGCGCCGAGGAGAGCCGCCATGGGTTTGCCCCACCGTGCGGGATCGCGCAGCGGCTTCTCGAAATACTCCTGGAAGGTCAGGTACATGTCCTCGAACGACGCGCCGGACGCGATGAGCTTCGAGACCGATTCGACGACCGCGAGATAGGAGGCGTGGTACGGGCTCTTCTCGGCGATCATCGGGTTGTAGCCCCACGCCATGAGGGAAGCCGTCGACGCGTCGCGGTCCTCGACGGAGATCTTGTGCGCCATCGCCTGCGCCGGGGTGAGCTGACGCCTGCCGCCGAAGGGCATGAGCACCGTTCCCGCGCCGATGGTCGAGTCGAACCGCTCACACAGGCCGCGCTGGGACGCGATGTTGAGATCCTTCACGAGCGCGGTCATGCCGCCGCCGAAGGATGCCGGGATCTCCTTTGCCCAGGTCCCGGGCTTTGCGGGAGAGACCTCGATGTGCTTCTCCGCGCCGTTGGAGTTGAGGAATTCGCGGGACAGGTCGACGATCGTCTTGCCGCGCCAGGTCATGGTCATGCGGTCGGTGTCGGTGACGTGCGCCACGACGGTCGCTTCGAGGTTTTCGCGCGCGGCGAGAGACATGAAATGCTCTGCGTCCTCAGCCGCCACGACGACCGCCATGCGCTCCTGCGATTCGCTGATCGCGAGCTCGGTGCCGTCGAGGCCGTCGTATTTCTTCGGAACGCGGTCGAGCTCGATGTCAAGCCCGTCCGCCAGCTCGCCGATCGCCACGGAGACGCCGCCCGCGCCGAAGTCGTTGCAGCGCTTGATAAGCAGGGAGGCCTCCGGGTTGCGGAAGAGCCGCTGGAGCTTGCGTTCCTCGGGCGCGTTGCCCTTCTGGACCTCCGCGCCGCTGCTTTCGAGCGAATGGAGATTGTGAGACTTGGAGGAGCCGGTCGCCCCGCCGCATCCGTCCCT
>JAFPWV010000008.1 GCA_017412675.1 Clostridia bacterium | reverse complement strand
CGTGCGAAAGGCGAGATGGAACTTGTTCCATCCGCCGTGGGACCAAACGAAATGGAGCAACGGTACAGAAACGTCAAGGTACGCACGTTGGAGGGGTGGAGTCCAGAGGCGAGGAACCGCGCCTCTGGGAGCGGTGATCGACAAGAGGGCGGCTCCGGAGCCCTCTTGTCCGCCAGCCGCGCAGGCGAAAAAAGCAATCGGCCTCGCCGATATACAATCCGCAAGCGTCAGCGCGCCAGCCGAATAAACGGCGCAAACAAAGCCGCGCAGGCAAGGCAAAATAAGCGACCCGCTCTCCGCGGGGCTCCCCGCTGTCTCCGGGCACCGCCCGGCGCAAACGAAGCCGCGCTGACAGGATGTGCGCCGCAGGCCCCCAAAAAGACATTTTTGATTTTTCCCTTGCTTTTTCCCCGGGAATCGGTTACAATAAGGACAAAGCACCCCCAACAAAAAGAAAAAGGAGACCTCCCTCATGCTCACCTCCACCCTCATCCTCCATCCCGCCTATGCCGTCGGCGAGGTCGATCCCCGCCTCTTCGGCTCCTTCATCGAGCACCTCGGCCGCGCCGTCTACCACGGCATCTACGAGCCCGGCCACCCCACGGCTGACGGGGACGGCTTCCGCGGCGACGTCATCGACCTCGTGAAGAAGCTCGGCGTCCCGATCGTGCGCTACCCGGGCGGCAACTTCGTCTCCGGCTACCGCTGGGAAGACGGGACCGGCCCGAAGGACAAGAGACCCCGCCGTCCCGAGCTCGCCTGGGGCGTCACAGAGACCAACGAGGTCGGCGTCGACGAATTCCAGGCATGGGCGAAGAAGGCCGACACCTCCGTCATGATGGCCGTCAACCTCGGCACGCGCGGCCCCGAGGAAGCACGCCAGCTCGTCGAATACTGCAATTTCAAATCCGGCACGTACTATTCTGACCTGCGACGCTCGAACGGCTTCGAGGAGCCCTTCGGCATCAAGGTCTGGTGCCTCGGCAACGAAATGGACGGCGCGTGGCAGATGGGCGCGAAGACGGCGACGGAATACGGCCGCATCGCCTGCGAAGCCGCCAAGCTGATGAAATGGACCGATCCCTCGATCGAGCTCGTCGTCTGCGGCTCGTCCGGAAGCGGCATGTGCGGCGACTGGGAGGCCGAGGTCCTGAAGCACACCTACGACCACGTCGACTACATCTCCCTGCATTCGTACTACGGCAACGCGGCGAACGACACCCCGTCCTTCCTCGCCTCCTCGATGGACATGGACCGCTTCATCAAAACCGTCTGCGCCATCGCGGACTACGTCAAGCACGTCAAGCGGTCGAAGAAGACGATGTACCTCTCGTTCGACGAGTGGAACGTCTGGTTCCACAGCCACGGCGCGCCCTTCGAGAAGTGGTCCGTCGCGCCGCATCAGCTCGAGGACGTCTATACGATGGAGGACGCCCTCGTCGTCGGCACGCTGCTCATGACGCTCATGAAGCACTGCGACCGCGTCAAGATGGCCTGCCTCGCCCAGCTCGTGAACGTCATCGCGCCGATCATGACGGAGAACGCCGAGGACGGCGGACGCGCGTGGGCGCAGACGATCTTCTACCCGTTCATGCATTGCTCCGCCTGGGGCCGCGGTACGGTCCTCGACGGGCGCGCGGTATGCCCGACCTACGACGCGAAGAACGCGAAGGACGTCCCGTACCTCGAATCCTGCGCGGTGTACCACGAAGAGCGCGGCGAGATCGACCTCTTCGCCGTCAACCGCTCGCTTGACGAAGACATGGCCTTCTCCTGCGACCTGTCGGCGTTCGGCGACGCATCGGTCATCGAGCACATCACCATGACGGACGCGGATCTCAAAGCGGTCAACACGGCCAAGGATCCGAACCGCGTCGTCCCCGAAGCGAACGGAGACGCGAAGACGGAGGACGGCACGCTCAAGGCGACACTCGGCCGGCGCAGCTGGAACGTGATCAGGGTGAAAATTCAGAATTAAGAATTCAGAATTCAGAATTGACCGCAGAAAACCGGAAACGGCCGTGCGGCGGTACTTTGTGTAATCTGTACGAGTATCTCAATGGGAAGAAGAACGTACCGGATGCTCCTGAAAAGATTATCTTCACCAGGAGAAAACTTAATCAGTATTTTCCGAAGTATATGTCTACACCGGAGCGGGAGCGCATCATTATTTCTCTTTTGGAAAAATGGAGGGAAGAGCAGGATAACAAGAAATAATATTTGATACTTACGTAAGCAGCAAATTACTGGAGGTGGGCAAGAAAATAATAAAATGCTCGCCTCTTTTTCTTGAAACAACCACTTGAAAAATGGCGCCCAATAATATATAATACCTTGGTATAGGCTGGAAAGATTATCTTTAAATTTAACATGCTAAGGAGTAGGGTATATGAAGATTGCGAATAACATAATTAAAGAGCATTTGAAGAATGTGTACTTCTTATGCGGAGGCGCATATGGCGGCAAGACCACTATGGCTAAGCTACTTGAAGAAAAACATGGATTCATAAGATACAGGCAGGGTGACCACGAAGATGAGTATTCCTTGATCGTAGATCCCAAAGAACAACCTGCTATGGGATTGGATAGAAGCTCTGATTGGCATGGCTATTTCGCTCAACCACCTCGCAAGTATGCGGATTGGATGAAAGCATCTCTTCAGGAAGAAGCAGAATTTACGATAGCAGATCTTCTTGCCAGACCACGGGATAAGAGGGTGATTGTGGACGGGATAATCCCAATAGAGCTTCTTAAGGAGATAAGTGACTACGACCACGTGTTTCTTCTATTTGCTCCGGATGAGATGAAGAGAAAGCATTATTTCGATCGTGCCGATAAAGATGAGGTCTATCAATTTATTCTTTCATTTCCTGACGGAGAAGAACTTCTTAAGAATGTGAATGAGGCACTTAATATCGATAATGATTCCGAAAGACAGATGTTTATAAACAGCGGATTCAAGTATAAGGAAAGATCAGAAGACGATACGGTCGAGCGTACTTTACACATGATCGAAGAGCATTTTGGTTTGGTATAATAAGGTACTGCTTCACGGCCGGTCCTTCGTTCTGGGGGAAATCTGTTTTTTTAATTCTTAATTCTTCATTCTGAATTCTGAATTCCTCCGTTCAGCGCCAGCTCTTCCTCCGCCACCTCTTCGATGAACTTCCGGTCGTGGCTGACGGCGATGACCGTGCCGGTGAAGTCGGCGACGATGCGGCGGATGACCGGGGCCGTCATGGGCGAGAGGTTCCGCGTCGGCTCGTCGAGGAGCAGCACGTCCGCCCCCTTGAGGATCATTTCGAGAAAGCACAGCTTCGCGCGCTGCCCGCCGGAGAGCTCCGCGATCGGGTGCGCCATCTCCGCCGCGGTGAACTTGATCGACCCGAGCCAGGTCCGGATCTTCACCGCCGTGGGCTCGCTCCAGTCGCCGAGGGCCTGCCGCAGATACGTCACCGGATCGGCCCCCTGGTCGAGCTGCTCCGCGTAGTCCTGCGGCATGTACGCGGCGGAGAGGTCTCGCCGGGGCAGGAGACGCGCCGCGATCTCGCGCATGAGGGTCGTTTTCCCGCACCCGTTCGGCCCGGTGATGACCCACTTCTCCCCGCCCGTCACCCGCATCCGGATGTCCCGCTGGAGCACCCGTCCGTCCGGTGCAGAGAGCGCGGGCAGATCGAGGTCGAGGATGACCTTCCCGGCGGGGACCTTCACGGGCGGAAAGTCGATCATGACCTGCTCCTCCGCGTCGATCTTCTTCGTGAGGGTTTCCCGCTCGCGCTCGAAGCGGTGCTCCATGGCCTTGACGGTGTGCATTTTCTTTTTGAGCAGCCGCCCGCCCGACGGATTCTGCCGCGAGATCGCGTTCTGCTCGTGGTGGACGCGCTCGTAGATGTGCCGGTAGCGCTCCATCTTCTTCTCGAACGCCGCCCGGTCGTTCTTGGCCTGTGCGGCGGCGCGGTCGATCATCCATTGTCTCTGCTCGGCGTATGCCCGGTAGCCCGTCCGGCTGACCGTCCACCGCGGTTCGGTCTTGCGCATGACCTGTTCGAGGTGAATCACGCAGTCCGCCGTATTTTCGAGCAGGACCTCGTCGTGGGAGATGAAAATCACGGTCTCGGGCCGCGCGGCGATCCACTCCTCGAGCCACACGAGGGCGCCGAGGTCCAGATCGTTCGACGGTTCGTCGAGGAGCAGGACGTCGGGGGACCCGCGCAGCAGACGCAGGAGGCGGATCTTCATCTGCTCGCCGCCGGAGAACGTGCCGATCGCGCGCTCGGACCAGCAGATCCCCGGATCGAGGGCCAGTTCGTCGGCGAGCGACGCCATCCGGCTCACGTCCGCGTCGGGGGTGCCGAGGTATTCCCAGACGGGCAGGGCGGCGAGCGCGGGTTCCGGTTCCTGCGGGAGGTATGCCGTCGCCGAGCGGTCCGCGCCCGAGCCCTTCGAGACGATGCCCTCCCAGTCGGCGTAGTCCGCGATGAGGGCGGGATCGTGCATCAGGCGCACGAGGGTGGATTTGCCGTTGCCCTCCTCGCCGATGACGGCCACGTGCTCGCCCTTTTTCGGGGTGAAGCTGAAATCGCGCACGAGGACACGGCCGTCCTTCCGGTGCGTGATGGTAAGATTTTGACAAGTCAACATAAAAAACCTCTCTTCCCGGGTGCGATGCGCCGACGGAGGGGAGGATCGATCTTCTCTTTTCGTTTGCTGCCTGCTGGCTGCTGATTGCGGCACGGCGGACGCCCGAAAAAGGAGCCGACAGATCGCCTCCGCGCGCGCCCGCAAAACGGCTCCCCCGATTTGAGCATCAAATCAAGCGAACCCTGTTGTATCTGCTGCTGCGCTTGCGGAAGTTATCTGTTCATCATCGCGGTTTCGGGGCCTTTCGTTGGGATTCTGAGAGCATTATAGCACACGGCGCGGGTTCTGTCAAGAGGGTCCGCGGGGTCCGCGGAGACACACGGCGGGCTCACTTCGCAAGCCCGCGAAGACCGGGCGGTGCCCGGAGACACACGGTGAGCCCGCGAAGAGCGGGTCCCTTATTTTGCTTGCGCGCTGACGCTTGCGGATTTGGAATCGACCAAGTCGATTGTTTTTTTGTCCTTCCGGACGGGACCCAAGAGGCTTCCGCGGCCAGCCTCTTGGGGATCACCGCCGCCCAAGGCCGTTCCCGCCTTGGGAATCCACCCTCAGCG
>JAFPWV010000007.1 GCA_017412675.1 Clostridia bacterium | reverse complement strand
CACAGAAGTTAAGCTCTGTCGTGCCGACGATACTTGGCTGGCGACGGCCCGGTAAAATAGGTATGCGCCAACACCCATCGACAAAAGGCATCTCAATATGAGGTGCCTTTTGCTTTTGCCCGATATTTCTGCGTCAATAATGATCCATCCTCACGCAGTTTTCCGCGAGCGGCTGATACTTCCAGCAGATTTCGCTGTGATCGTTGACGATGCCGCAGGCTTCGAGATGCGCGTACACCGTAATCGAGCCGAGATACTTGAATCCCCGCTTCTTCAGGTCGCGGCTCACATCGTCGGACAAGCGGCTCGTCGCGTAGTGCTGCCGGTCCGTGTACAGGATGGATTTCCCGCCGGAAAAGCCCCACAGATACGCGTCGAAGGAGCCGAATTCCGCTCGGATTTCGAGGAACCGCCGGGCGTTGTGGATGATCGCCTGGATCTTTCGCGGGGATCGGATCATGCCGGGGGCATCGAGAATCTCCCGGACCTTCGCTTCGTCGTAGAGCGCGATCTTTTCATAATCGAAATCGTCGAAGCAAGCCCGGAAGATCTCGCGCTTCTTCAGCATCATGAGCCAGTTCAGCCCGCATTGCAGGACCTCCAATGAGAGGTATTCAAAGTGCTTGCGATCGGCGTGGAGCGGCTCCCCCCACTCCTCGTCGTGATATTTCATGAGTAGGCCGCCGTCCTCGCACCAGGGGCATCTTCTCTTCTCCATGATTCTCCTCTTCGCCCGATCATGTCCGGGCTTTTTCTTTTATGTTTTTATCGTTCGGATCGCCTGCGAGACGCGGTTGTAATCGTTCGTGAGGATCGTGTCGACGCCCATCGCAAGGTATTTCGCGGCCTCGTCGCGGTCGTCCGAGTAGAAGAGATTCACTCGAATGCCGTTCGCGTGCGCCTTGGCGATCTGCCGCGCTGCATAGTCCGGCGGATTGTGGGAAAAATGCGGGCTGAATAGCTGGATCTTCGCGCAGCCGCAAGCCAGCGCCTTGTCGACCAGATCCCCGTGCACGTCCCCGTCCGCGCCGGCGCATCGGGCGATGTCCGGGGCGAGATCGCGCAGCTGACGGAGAAGGGCCGGGTTCCCGCTCATGAAATAGCAGTGCTTTTCCGCGCCGAACTGCCGGATCAGGCCGATCATCTTCTGAAGGTACGCCTCCGGGAGCGGATGCTCGTCGTCCCGCGACTTGATGTGCACGTTCATCACGACCTGGCACGCGAGCTTCTCGAGGATCTCCCGGAACGTGAGGATCCGCATCCCCGCAAACGCCGGCGCGGTCTTGATCCCGAAATCGACGTCCGCGAGCGACGCCATCGTGTGCTCCCATACGAACCCGGTCCCGTCTGACACGCGGTCGAGGTTCGCGTCGTGCAGCGAGACGATCTCCCCGTCCGCCGTCTCCCAGAGGTCGAATTCGATCTCCTCGGCGCCCATGGCGACCGCCGCACCGAACGCCGGCATCGAATTCTCCGGCGCGATCGTGTTGAAGCCGCGGTGCGCGCAGATCCGGGGGTAGGGCATCCGCGCGTCCTCGGGCACCGTCGCCGGTCCTGCCGGGCGGTACTGACGCGGATTGCGCCCGTATTCCGTGTATTCCCAATGCGCGGCGGGGGCGCGTCCGAAGCCTGCCGCCTTCTCATACTTCGCGTGCGGATCGATCTGTGCCGTCACGATACCGACCTCGCCGCCGAGGGAGGAGAGCACGTCGCCGGAGGGGGAGACCGCCATCGACGCGCCGCAGACGTCCGGGGGCGTGCCGGGCTCATCCGCCATGCTGACCGAGCAGCGCAGGACGTAGGCGTTCGTGTTGTAGGCGAGGTGGCGGGACAGGATCTCCGAGGCCGCGTGCCGGTCGCTGCGCTGGAGGGAACAGCCGATGATGACGTCGGGGCGGGCGCGCGCAATCATCGGGAAGGCCTCGTAGAAATAGAAATCGTAGCAGGTGAGGAACGCGTACCGCACGCCGTCATAGGAGAGGATCACGGGCGGTTCGCAGGTCTCGGTCACGGACAGGTCGAGGCCGAGGACGTCGCGCTCGAGAGGGGGCAGATGCCGCTTCGCGTATTTCCCGACGATCGCTCCCGCGGGATCGAGCATCCAGGTGGTGTTGCGGCCCAGAGGCGAATCCGAGAAGTCGAGCGTGTTGAAGAAGACGACCGCGCCGCAGCGGACAGCCGCCTCCCGGCAGGCTTCTTCGAGGACCGGGGCGTTCTTTTCGTGCTCCGCGATCACCGTTTCGCGGTCCGGCGCGGCCCAGAGGACATCGCTGTACTCCGGCAGAACGATGCAGTCGGCGTCGTCGATGCCCCGGAGCATTGCGAGCTCGCGGCGGAAGCAGTCGTCGCCCCGTTCGCGGCTTTTCGCGTAGGGCGGCTGGATCAGACAGATTTTCATGATAAGCTCCTCCGGAATGACCAAGATGGGGGGATCAGCCGAGGCGCAGAAGCACCTTCGAGGCGTCGCCGACGAGGGATACGAAGGTCTGGCCGTCGCCCGGTTTCCCGACGAGCGAACCGTAGTGCGTGGGGATGACCGCGGCGGGCTTTATACGGCGGATGAGCGACGCGGCCTCGGCGGGGGTCATCGTGTAGGTCCCGCCCACCGGGATGAGCGCGAGGTCACAGGCCACCGCAGCCGCTTCGTCGGTCTCGTCGGTGTCGCCGGCCACATAGACGCGGATGCCGCCGAGGGTGACGACATAGCCGACCCAGCCGTTTTCCCGCGGATGGAAGCGCTTCGCGGGATTGTAGGCCGGGACCGCTTCGCATGGGATGCTGCCCGCGGTGCAGGATCCGCCGGGGACGACGGTGACGAGGGGGAGGCCCGCATCCTTCGCCTTGTCCGCCATCGACGCGGGGACCACGAGGACCGTATCGGCCTTGCGGATCCTGGCGATGGCGGCGGGGGAGAAGTGGTCGCCGTGCGGATGGGTGACGAAGATCACGTCCGCGTCCTGCGGGGTCCCGTCGATCTCGATGGGGTCGAAGTACAGCGTCCTGCCCTCGGCCTCGATGCGGATGCTGTTCTGCGTGTTGACCGTGATCCGGTCCGCGAGGGAGAGGATGTCCTTGAGATCCTTCATGGTTTGCTCCTTTCGGCAGTCCCACACCTCCCCGGAGGGCGGGACAAGGTCCGTTTCATATCCGACGGGCTCGCCCATCACGGGGTACCCGGTCTCGTCAAAGGATACGCGCTGGAGGTTGAAATACCGCGGCGCATAGGTCACGGTCTCGTTGTGCGCCTTCATGCTGTGGTACGCGCACCAGAGCTCCCGCCCGTCCGGAGAGCGGAAGAACGAGGCGTGCCCGGGGCCGAAAACGCCGTTCGCCATCTCGAAGATCGGCTTGTCGTGCTTGAACCAGTTTGCGGGATCGCACATTTTCGCGGGATCGCCGCGGTCGTCCCCCGTGTATTCGAGAACGCCGAAGCAGTAGTGGTCCGACCAGCAGCCGTTCCCGGAGTAGATGATGAAGAGCCGCTCGCCGGACTCGACGAAGAACGCGCCTTCGTTGATCGTGCCGTCGCCGTTGTAGGGCGGGACCGTCTCCCAGTCATACGAGGCGCGGGCGATCATGGCGCGGCGAGGTCCGAAGGTCCACGGATCGGCGAGCTCGCGGATATCGAGCACCTGACCCTGGTCGACGCGGGAGCAGCACAGAAACTGCTGTCCGTTTTCCGCCGTGTAGACCGTGGGATCGATGGAGAACACGTCCGGGGACGGCTTGCCCTTGAACTGCCAGTCGCCGAAGGGATCGTCCGAGAGCGCCTCCATGATGAAGAGGCATTTCGGCGCGCCTCTCTCTTCGCGGATCCGCCCGCTCGTGTAGATGTACCACCGTCCGCCAGGCGCGCGATGCATCTCGGGGGCCCAGATGTCGCCCCAGATCCCGTCCCGCGGACCGTTCGCATGGTAGATCACCTTGGAATCGCCGGCGGTGCAGATCTCGGCGGCATGGCGGCTGCGGAAGAGCTCGAGGACCCGTCCGCGGGTGAAGAGCGCATAATAGTACCCGGTGACGGGGTCGTAGGTCATGAAGGGATCGGGTGCGTCGAAGGGGGAGACGGGATTGCGGAAGGTTTTCATCGTCGAATCCTCGCGTTTCATGAGATCGCCGCGGCAGAACGGCTTTGCTTCATTATAGCAGAAAAATGCGCGGGTGTCAATCGAGCGGCGGCCGCCCACGCGATTCTGCCGATTTTGCGGGGATTTCTTCCCGTCCGCATTGACATTGCCGGCGCGACGATTTATAATACAGACAGAACCCCCGATCAGGGGGAGGAAGGGAGGCGCTGTCCTTGAGACGATCTGACACCACCGGCGCGGTGCGGCTGTTCGGCCTGCTGCTGTTCCTTCTGGCGGTCCTGCTTGTCTCTCCGTCCTGCGAAAAGAAGCCGGAGCCGGAGGCGGGTCCGGCTGCGGAGACGGAGGCAGAAGAGGGGATCCCCGAGGATTTCGTCTGCACCATCGTGCGTGGGGACGAATCGAGCGGGGCCGTGACGGATGCCGCCGTCGCGCTGCGGAAGCTGCTCGAATCCCGCGGCCTCACCGTCGACATCAAAACGGACTGGGTGAAGCGCGGCGAAGAGATCAAACGCTTCCCGAACGAGATCCTCGTCGGCCCGACCAACCGGCCGGAATCCGAAGCGCTGTACTCCAGATTCCGGGACGCGGCGGAGCCGTTCGACTACCTCATCACCGTCGGTGAAGAGAACTGCATCGCGGCGTCGGACGAGGCGATCCTCGGCGCGGCAGAGGTCTTTGCGGACGCATACATCCGGCGGCTGAAAACATCGGAGGAGGGCATTATGGAACTCATGCAGAAACACGTATTCCCCGCGGCGGGGATGACGCTGTACGGCGCGAGGATCGGCGACTGGTCGATCGTCTGTCCGCCGGAATACACGGACGAGGAGCGCGCGGACCTCGAGCGGATCGCGGATCTCTTCTACCGCCTCACGGGCGAGCGGATGAAGGAGAACGCGGCCCATTCCATCCTCGTCGGGACCGCCTCCCCCCTCACGCCGCGGGACTACGATCTCGGCTATCTCGTCGAGTATGACGGGCGGGATCTCCACATCGGCGGCGGAAACCCGTGGGCCGATCTGCGCGCGCTCTATCAGGGCCTGCTCTACGGCGCGCTCGGGACGGACGGCGGACTCGGGATCCCGGAGAATCCGCCCGCCGATCTGACGCTCGCGGAGGGGGAATTCCCCGATTTTGCGAAGCACCGCGCGTTCTCGATCTCCGGGTGGTGCACGTCGGGCGACGCGTACGATTCGGAAGCGCTCGTGCGGCAGACGGCGGAGGCGGGCTTTACCAAGATCAGCGTTGCCGGGATCCGCGACAAGGCGCTCTGCCGGAACCTCATGCGTTGGTGTGCGATCTGGGATCTCGAGATGCTCTGGACGGGCGTCTCGTGGGACGGGTTCGGCGAGGCGGTGTGGAAGGGCCTCGGGGACGCCGTGAACGCGCCGCACGTCTGGGGCCTCTACCTCTGCGATGAGCCGAATTCCTCGATCTTCGGCGGACTTGCCTCCGCGGTGAAGGAGATGCGCGCCGTCACCGATCAGGTGCCGTTCATCAACCTCTTCCCGATGTACGCGAACGAGCAGCAGCTCGGCAACCCGACCTACCGTGAGCATGTGCGGGAATTCTTCGAGACGGTGAGCCCGCCGTGGGCGTCGGTCGACATCTACCCCTGCAACACCCGGGGCCTCTGGGACGGCTATATGGAGAACATCGAAGTCGTCGCGCGCGAATGCCGGGAGAGAGGGGTCCCGTTCTCCGTCTATCTCCAGAGCGTGTCGTTTGCCACGAGCAAGCGGACGCCGTCGGAGAAGGATCTCGAATGGCAGACCTGGTGCATCCGGTCCTTCGGCGCGTCGGAGGCGATCTACTTCACCTACATGACGCCGTACAGCAGCGCGGAGGACTTCAAGCCCGCCCTGATCGACCATGACCTCCAGCCGACGGAGCGCTGGTACGCCGCGAAGAAGATCAACGCGGAGTTCGCCGCCCTCGACGACGCCTTCGCGCGTTATCCCGAAAACCTCGGCGCCTTCACCGTGAACGATTCCCGCGCGCCGTACATGAAGTTCTCCGGGCAGCTCGATTTCTCGGCGGTCCTGCCTGCGATTGAGACGGAGAACCGCGTCCTCTTCGGCGGCTTCACGGACGGCGCGGGCGGATACGCCTTCACTGCGGTCAACTGCGAGGACCTGCAGAAGGACAAGGGGGCGACCGTGCGGGTCAAGGCAGGCGGGGACGTCGTGCTCTGGCAGAACGGCGAAGCGAAGCGGCTCGCTCCCGACGCGGAGGGCTTTATCTCCTTCTCGATGGAGAACGGAGAGGGCGTCTTCTGCGAGATCATGAAATGACAGACCATCCATCAACCAGGAACAGATAAGGAGACAAGCCATGTTTGAATCCGCGTGGATCACCCACCCCGATGCCGTCTATTCCGAGAACCGGATCTGGCTCTTCCGAAAAACCTTCTCCCTCTCACAAAAGCCGGAGCACGCCCCCGTGAACATCTCCGCCGAGGCGCGGTACAAGCTCTTCGTCAACGGACGCCGCGCCGCCTTCGGTCCCTGCCGCCCGTCCGCGGAGGAGAAGTATTACGATTCGCTCGACCTCGCGCCGTATCTGCGGGCTGGGGAAAACGAGCTCTTTTGCGAAGTCCTCGCGCTCGCGGACAACAGCGACATGACCAAGCCGACCCTCGTCTACGGCGTGCGCCGGACCGGGAACATGCTCCTCGCCGTCGAGCTCGACTGCGGGGAAACCGTCATCCGCACCGATGAAAGCTGGCTCACCGCGCCCTCGCCGACGTCGGAGCCGGAATCGCACAGCTGGGATGCCGCGGCCGCGATGTTCGAGGAGCACGCGCACGGCGGGGAGCCCGTCTGGTGTGCCGCGAAG
Organism: Clostridia bacterium; assembly: GCA_017412675.1. Lineage (GTDB taxonomy): Bacteria > Bacillota > Clostridia > Oscillospirales > CAG-272 > UMGS1696. The sequence goes on along the minus strand of JAFPWV010000007.1, from coordinate 24,581 downwards.
GTCGCCGCGCGGGTCGATTCCCTCCGCGAAAAGCCCTATCCGTGGGGCATCGTCAACCCGATGTTCGTGATCCCGCGGCCCATCCCGATGCTCTATCAGAAGGACGTGCCGTTTCGGGACGCGGGCGACGGCTACCGAATCGCCGACGAGCTGACCTTCGGCTTCCCGCGCTTCTCCTTCGAGGGGCGGGGACGGGTCCGGGTGACGTACGCCGAATCCTTCGGCAGCGGGCATGAAAAGGGGGACCGCCTCGACCGCTCGCTCCCCTTCCGCGGCGTTTACGACGTGATCGACGTCGACGGGGAGCTGACGTGGGAACCGTTCTGGCCCCGGTGCGCGCGGATCCTGCGGATCGAGGGCGAGGGGGTGCGGCTCGTCTCGTTCGCGTTCACGGAGATCGGCTATCCGCTGACGGCTCCCGCGGGATGCGACTTCGGCAGCGAGGCGGACAACGCGCTCTGGAAGATCTCCGTCGCGACGCTCATGCGGTGCATGCAGGAGAGCTACGAGGACTGCCCGTACTATGAACAGCTTCAGTATGCGATGGACACCTCCCTCCAGATGCTCTTCAACTACCAGCTCACGGACGACGATCTGCTTGCGCGCAAGGCTATTCGGGATTTCCGCCTCAGCCAGCGCGCCGACGGCCTCCTTTCGAGCCGCTACCCGACGGTCGAGGCGCAGTTCATCCCGTCGTTTTCCTTCTATTATATCTTTATGGTCGCGGAGCATTGGCGCCGGTTCGGGGATCTCTCCCTCGTGCGCGAGAATCTCCGCGCGATCGACGGCGTGCTCGAGTGGTTCGGCGGCTGCGTCGATGAAACCGGGCTGATCCGCACCTCGATGTACTGGGACTTCATCGACTGGGCGACGACGTGGCACGCCGGGGTCCCGTCGGTCGGGGACGACTGCCACATCGCGGCGGCGTCGGCAATGTACGTCTATTTCCTGCGCGCGGCGGCGGAGCTCTCCGATCTCTGCGGCCGGACGTCGACCGGGGACGAATACCGCGCGCGTGCGGACCGGTGCGCCGAGGCGATCGAGCGGCTCTGTTGGGACGAGGCGCGCGGCCTCTATGCCGACGAGACGAAGCACGCCTATTTCAGCCAGCATATGCAGGTCTGGTGCACGCTCTCCGGGATCGCCGACGAAGCCCGCGCCCGCCGGATCATGGAAAACGCCGTGGGCCTCGGGACGAAATGCACCTTCGCCTATGCATACTTCTGGTTCCGCGCGCTCGAGCAGGTCGGGCTGTATGACGAATGCGAGCCGATGATCGACCGCCTGCGCGCGCTGCCTTCCCTGAACTGCACGACGATCCCCGAGACGCCGGACGCGCCGCGCAGCGACTGTCATGCCTGGGGCGCCATCGCGATCTACGAATTCGCGGCGGTGGTCCTCGGCGTGCGGACGGTTTCGGCGGCGGAAAAGAAGATCCGCATCGCACCGCGCATCGACGGCCGGGATCACGCGCACGGCACCGTTCATACGGGATGTGGGCCGGTGACGGTCGCGTGGACGTTCAGGGACGGCCTCTTCACCCTGCGCGTCCGTTCGGCCTCCGGGTCTGAGAAGGAAATCGTGCTCCCCGACGGACAGAGAATCGTCACCCGTTATGCCGACGTCTCCCTCGCCGTGCGTCTTTGAGTTTTGGATGAGAAAGGAGTTTCCCATGTCGCTCTACGATCTGCACACCTCCCTGGCGGACGCCGATCTCGCGGCGCGTCTGCCCTATTCGTTCGATCCCGCGATGCCGCTCGAGCCCCAGAAAGCCCGCGCGGACCGCGTCTTCCGCAGCCTCCTCGGCTATGACCGGATGCCGGAGCCGGCCTCTGCCCCGGATGTCGCGGTCGAATTCACCTCCGACGAAGATCTGCGCTTCACCGAGATCCGCTTCACGTTCGAGAGCGAGCCCGGCTTCCGCGTCCCGGCGCATCTTCTGATCCCGAAAAAGGCGTCGGCCCTATCGCAGGACGGCAGACTCCCCGTGATGATCTGCCTGCAGGGCCATTCGACCGGGATGCACATCTCCATCGGCCGCGCGAAGTTCCCCGGGGACGCTGAAACCATCGCCGGGGGCCGGGACTTTGCCCTTCAGGCCGCGGCGCGCGGATACATTGCCGTCGCGATGGAACAGCGGGGACTCGGCGAGCTGAAGCACGGCGGCGGATGCCTTCTTCCGGCGTCGCAGGCGCTTCTGCTCGGACGCACCCTCCTCGGCGAGCGCATCTACGACATCGGCCGCCTGATCGACGCGATCGAGGGCGGTCTGTGCGATGCCGCCGATCCCGCGCGGGTGTATCTCATGGGCAATTCCGGCGGAGGGACCGCGACCTGGCACGCGGCGGCGATCGAGCACCGGCTGGCGGGCGTCATGCCGTCCTGCGCGTTCAACCTCTACCGCAAATCGATCTTTGCGATGGACCACTGCATCTGCAACCACATCCCGCACATCCTCGAATACATGGAAATGCCCGATCTCGCCATGCTGACCGCGCCCACCCCGGCCGTGATCGTGTGCGGACGCGAAGACCCGATCTTCCCGCTCGACGGCGTTCTCGAGGGATTCGAGACGGTGAAGGCCGTTTACCGGGCCGCGGGCGTGCCGGACAAGTGCCGTCTGGTGATCGGAGAGGGCGGCCACCGCTTTTATCCCGAGGACGGCTGGCCCGTCTTTGAGGAGCTGACCGCGAACGCGTGAGGGGGGCGGGGACATGATAGAAAACAGACTCTGGTATGCCGCGCCCGCCGCCGACTGGAACGAAGCGCTTCCGATCGGGAACGGTCGTCTCGGCGCGATGGTGTTCGGCGGCGTCGGAGAAGAGCGCCTTCAGCTCAACGAGGAGTGTATGTGGTCCGGGTGGATATGGCCCGAATCCGACAGCCCGAAAACGAAGGAGCACCTCGACGAGATGCGCCGGGCGATCTTCGAGGGACGCTACACCGAAGCCCAGCGGCTCTGCGACCGGTACATGGTCTGCCGCGGGGACGGGCATCACAACGTCCGCGGGGCCTACGGCTCGTATCAGACCGCCGGCGAGCTGACCGTCACGTTCCCCGAGCTGGACGGTGCGGTCCCGGACGGCTACCGCCGCGAACTCCTCCTCGACGAGGGTCGGGCGGCGGTCTCGTGGCCGGGCGTCGAACGGGAGGTGTTCGTCTCCCATCGATACAACACCATCGCCGCGCGGTTCCGGGGAGCGGTCGGCGGGGCGTCGGTCCGGTACGCGCGGGAGAACACGGCCATCCTCCCCGACGACGGCGAAATCACGGCGGTGGGTTATCTGCCGCTTGCCTTTGCCGTGCTCGTGCGGTATGAGACCCGCGGGGACGAGCTCACCGTATGGGCGACCGCCTCGACGGCCTATCACACCGACCGGGATCCGCGCGAGGTCTGCCGGGAAACGCTGGATGCCGCCATGGCTGCCGGTACGGACGCTCTCCGGGACGACGCGCGGGCGTATTTCACGGATCTGCTCGGGCGGGCCGCGATCTCCCTCCCCGGAGCGGGCGAAAAAGCGGACGTCCCGACCGACGAGCGGCTCCGGGCTCCGGAAAACGATCCGGGACTCGCCGAGCTCTACTTCAACTTCGGGCGGTATCTGCTCGCGGCGTCGTCGAACGGCATCCTCCCGGCGAACCTGCAGGGGATCTGGTGCAGGGACTACGAAGCCCCGTGGAGCGCGGACTACCACATCAACATCAACATCCAGATGAACTACTGGTTCGCCGAGGTCGCGGACATGCCCGAGCTCGTGCGGCCGTTCTTCGATTTCATCCGCATGATCGCAGAAGCGGGGGAGCGGACGGCCCGGATCGCCTACGGATGCCCCGGATGGGTCGCGCACGTCGTCTCGAATCCGTGGGGCTACACCTCGCTCGGCTGCAACCCGGTGTACGGGGCGTTCGCGGCGGCGGGAGCGTGGTGCCTGCGTCACGTCAAGGAGCGCTGGCTCTACAGCGGCGACGATGCCGTCATCCGTGAGTTCTATCCGGTGATCCGCGGCGCGAGCGAATTCTTCGCGGCATATCTTGTCCGCGATCCGCGCACGGGGTACCTCGTCACCGCGCCCGCCTCTTCGCCGGAGAACAGTTTCATCAGTCCGACGGACGGGAGCCGGGTCAACGTCTGCGCCGGTCCGACCATGGACATGAGCATCATCCGGGAGCTCTTCCGCTTCACCGTCGACGCGGCGCGCGCCCTCGGCGAGGACGGGGCATTCGCCCAAAAGCTCGAAGCGCTCACGGCAGAACTCCCGCCGCTGAGGATCGGAAAGCACGGCACGATCATGGAGTGGTCCGAGGACTTCGAGGAGGCCGAACCGGGCCACCGCCACATGTCCCATCTCTACGGCCTCCATCCCGGCTGCGAGATCACGCGCGCGACGCCGGAGCTCTTCGAGGCCGCCCGGAAGACGATCGAGCGGAGGCTGGCAAACGGCGGCGGCCACACCGGATGGAGCCGGGCGTGGATCATCAACTTCTTCGCGCGGCTCGGGGACGGGGAAGCGGCGCACGAGAACCTCCTCGCGCTCTTCTGCAAGAGTACCCTCCCGAATCTGTTCGACAACCACCCGCCGTTCCAGATCGACGGCAACTTCGGCGGGACGGCCGGCATCGCGGAAATGCTGATCCAGAGCCACGACGGCGCGATCGACGTGCTCCCTGCGCTGCCCGGCGCGTGGAAGGACGGCGCCTTCCGGGGACTCATGGCGCGCGGCGGCTTCAAGGTGGACGCCGTCTGGAAGAACGGCCGCGTCGTGAAGTGCTCCGCCGTCGGAAAGCCGGGGAAGGCGGGCGTGCTCCGTGTCAACGGGGAAGAGATCCCCTTTGCGGGGTCCGTCGACTATACCGCCTGACGGCACAGAGCTTCGGTCCTTTTGCGGGATCCGGAGCTCTTTTCCCGCATGCATTGACAAAACGCGGCAAACCGTGTATAATAGGGGGCAAATCCGATTCGGGAGGCGTATATGGCGGAGCGTGCGGTCTTTACCAACATGTGCATGGTGGAGCGCGGGGATGAGGTCCTCGTACAGCGGCGCAGCGACCGAAATTGGCCGGGGATCGTGTTTCCCGGCGGACACGCGGAGGAGGGCGAGGCGTTCGTCGAATCCGTGATCCGCGAGGTGCGCGAGGAGACGGGACTTTTGATCGAGCGGCCCGAGCTCTGCGGCGTGAAGCAGTTCGTCGACCACGAGGGATCGCGCTACGTCGTCTTCCTCTACCGCACCGACCGCTTCAGCGGCGAACTTCGCTCCTCCGACGAGGGCGAGGTCTTCTGGGTGAAGCGCGACGAGGTGGCATCCCTGCCGCTGGCGTCCGGCGTCGCCCCGATGCTGCCCATTTTCTTCGGCGATTTTCCCCGCGAGCTGATCTGGCGGGACGGGGAACCCACGCTGATTTGACTGATACAAACGTCGTGTATTTGTAAACATTTGCTCCGAATGCAACTTTTGCCCCGGAAAATCTCCGAAAATGTTTGACAAATCGCTCTATTTGTGCTATACTATAACGGTATTTAGCGCCGCGGGCATGATCGGCGCGTCGGAGCGGAGGACGGTATGCCGAGATTTTTCATCCAGTCAGCCGGAATCTCCGAAGGCCGCGCCGTCATCACGGGCGAAGACGCCGGGCACATCACGAGAGCGCTCCGGATGAAACCGGGCGAGCATGTGACCCTCTGCGACGAAGCGGGCGTCGAATACGAGACGGTGCTCCTTCTCACGGGCGAACGGGTGGAATGCGAGATCCTCTCCGCAAAGCCGTCCGGAAACGAGCCGCCGTATCGAGCCGTCGTCTATCAGGCGCTCGTGAAGGGCGACCGGTTCGAGACGGTTCTGATGAAGGCCACCGAACTCGGCGCCGCACGGATCGTCCCCGTCGCCTCCGCGCGATGCACGGTCCGGCTCGAGGCGAAGGAATACGCGAAGAAACGGGAACGCTGGCAGCGGATCGCCGCGGAAGCCGCCAAGCAATGCGGCCGCGCGAGGATCCCCGAAGTGACCGATCCCGTGCCCTTCACCGCCGCGATCACCGAAGCCGCGCGGGCGGACCTCCCCCTCTTCTGCTACGAAGCGGAGGGGACCGAACCCCTGCCGGTGCATCTCTCACCGGAGAAGATCCCCGGGACCGTATCCGTCGTGATCGGACCGGAGGGCGGATTCGAGGAGGCGGAAGCGGACGAAGCGCGGGCCCTCGGCATGAAGATGACGGGGCTCGGACGACGGATCCTGCGGACGGAAACCGCAGCGCCCGCCGTGCTCGCCTGTCTCTCCTGCCGGTACGAGATGGGGCGGACATAACCATACATTCAAACAACAACAGCCTTCAGTTCAGAATATACAGAAGAGCTCCGGGCACGGCGTGCGTCGGGGCAGGGAAAGGAGAAGGCCTCCCCTCGGGAGGTCCATCGGGACATTGGATATGGCTAAGGCAAGAAAGTCCGTGAAGAAGAGCGGATCCAACAATATGAAGGCGGTGAGCAAATCGAGAGCGGGGCAAATCGTCCTCGTTCGGATCCTGGTCATCGTTCTGGTCGCACTCATCGTCGGGATCCTGTTTGATTTCGTGCGCGGTGACGCGATCCGGGAATTCCCGTTCCATACCTACACCCTGCCGGTGCTCCGCCTGGCGTTCCCGGTCCTTTTCGCCGCGGCCGTCGCCTACCTCGTCGTCACCATCGTGAAGAAGATCGACACCTCCACCCATTGGGTCACCCCGGAAATGCTCGTGGGGATCGGCTTCTACCTCTCCCTGACGGCGCTGTTCTACGACCGCTTCACGTCATTTCCCCCGCTGTTCTACACGGTTTCCGTGATCGGCTGCGTGCTGTTCGCCGTGTATTACATCTACACCGTGCTGCTTTACAAGTAAACGGACGGTGCTCCCGACCCGATGGCTTGACAGATCATGAAGAGATTCCGTCAAGCCATTTTATGTCATCCTTCCCGGTTGTTCACACCAAATTCACGAAATAACGACGGAAATCACCCGGTTTTGGCGCGTACCTTGTGCTAAAAGATGAAGCGACACGAAAAAAACACACAAAAACTATGAAATTTTCCGATTTCCCTATTGAAAAAACACAAAAAGTGCGATAGAATATAGTATAGTATTTACAATAAAAAATAAATAAGGAATTCAGGAAGGGTCAGATTATGTCAAACCGTCTTTTTCAGGGAATCATTCACCAAATGAGAGATGCCGTTGACCGCGTGATCGGCGTCATCGACGACAACGGCGTCATCATCGCGTGCAGCGAACTGGTCAAGATCGGCGAAATGAGACAGGGCGTCCGCGACGAGCTCGCCTACACCTCTGACGCCGTCACCTCCGGCGGCTATACCTACAAGCCGATCGGAACGGGCTCCAAGTGGGAGTACATCGTCTTCATCGAAGGAGAAGACAAGTACGCCGAGAAGATCGCCACGATCCTCGCGGTTTCCCTTGCGAACATCAAGAACCTCTACGACGAGAAGTACGACAAGAATTCCTTCATCAAGAACATCATCCTCGACAACATCCTCCCGAGCGACATCTACATCAAGTCGAAGGAGCTGCGCTTCAACGCCGAGGAGAGCCGCGTCGTCTTCCTCATCAAGTTCCACTCAAAGTCGGACGTTCTGTCCTTCGATATGGTGCAGAACATCTTCCCGGACAAGAACAAGGACTACGTCATCGCCACGGGCGAGCAGGACATCGTCCTCGTCAAGGAAGTGAAGCCCGGCACGGACATCAAGGAGATCGAGAAGATCGCGAAGAGCATCGCGGACACGCTCAACTCCGAATTCTACGTCAAGGTCTCCATCGGCATCGGCACGGTGGTCGACAACATCAAGGATCTCGCCCGCTCCTATAAGGAGGCGCAGGTCGCCTTCGAGGTCGGCAAGGTCTTCGATACCGAAAAGAACATCATCAGCTACGAGAACCTCGGCATCGGCCGCCTGATCTATCAGCTCCCGACGACGCTGTGCGAAATGTTTTTGCAGGAGGTCTTCAAGAACGGCTCGCTCGATTCCCTCGACCGCGAGACGCTCATGACGATCCAGTGCTTCTTCGAGAACAACCTCAACGTCTCCGAGACTTCCCGCAAGCTCTTCGTCCACCGGAACACCCTCGTGTACCGCCTCGAGAAGATCCGCAAGCTCACCGGCCTCGATCTCCGCGAATTCGACCACGCGATCACGTTCAAGGTCGCGCTCATGGTCAAGCGGTATCTCACCACCAAGCCGGTCAAATACTGATTTCCGAGAGAAGCCGAACCGAACAGACAGAGGGCAGTGCCGCGCAGGGACCGCATCCGGAATGGATCGCGTCCCTGTGGCTGTTTTCGGACGGTTTATCAACAAAATCACCGATAAAAAGACAAATTATACCGCAAAAATTCTGCGCCATGCCGCGCTCCGCTCCATTCTGCCGGGAGGGATTGTGTGCAATGCGCCGGAAATCCCGCGGCTCTGAAAGGCATCTATGATCGACTTTGTAAATGTGAAAAAAGCGTATCCGAATGGAACGATGGCCCTGAAGGGGATCGATCTGCACATCGACGAGGGCGAATTCGTCTTCGTGTGCGGTCCCTCCGGCGCGGGCAAATCGACGCTGATGAAGCTCCTGCTCCGCGAAGAGCGCATTTCCTCCGGCAAGCTCACCGTCGGGGATTACGATCTCTCCGAGCTGTCGAACGTCCGCGTCCCCTACTACCGCCGCGAGCTGGGCGTGGTGTTCCAGGACTTCCGTCTCTTCCCGAAGAAGACGGTGTTCGAGAACGTCGCGTTCGCCATGGAGGTCGTCGGGACCCCGAAATCCCTCATCGCGCGCCGCGTCCCCGCCATTCTGAATACGGTCAACCTCAACGGCAAGCAGGATTCCTTCCCGAACGAGATTTCCGGCGGCGAGCAGCAGCGTGTGGCCCTGGCCCGCGCGCTCGCAAACAATCCGAAGGTCGTCATCGCGGACGAGCCGACGGGCAACATCGACCCGAAAATGTCGCTCGAGATCATGAGCCTGCTCGTGAAGATCAACAAGCTCGGCAAGACCGTCATCGTCGTCACGCACGAAAAGGATCTCGTCGATTACTACAAGCAGCGCGTGGTCATGCTGGACAAGGGCCTCATCGTTGAGGACCGCGTAGGAGGGATGTTCAATGCGCAGGTATAATCCGTTTTACTTCATCGGCCAGGCGTTTGAAGGCCTGTGGCGCAACGGCGTCATGTCCTTCGCCTCCATCGCCGTGCTCATGTCCCTCCTCGTCGTCATCGGCGGCTTCACGCTCCTCGTGACGAACATCGACGTCAACCTCAGCGAATTCGGCCTCATCAACCAGATCGTCGTCTTCTGCGATCCGAACGCCTCGGACGAGCAGATCGCCGAGATCGGGGAGGCCATCGGCAAGCTCGACAACATCGAATCGGTCCAGCACGTCACCAAGGAAGAGGGCCTCGAGCAGATGAAGGCCGAGTACGACATCTACGACGACGTGAGCGAGGCGAACAACCCCCTGCCGGATTCGTTCGTCATCACCTATCTCGAAAACGAAAAGGTCCCGAACCTCGATTATCAGCTCAACCAGATCGAGGGGATCGCCAAGGTCAACAACCGTCTGGATCTCGCCACCAAGATCGAGGGCTTCAAGCGCGGCGTCATGCTCGTGTTCGTGTGGTTCCTCGTCATCCTCGGCGTGGTGAGCATCTTCATCATCATCAACACGATCAAGCTCTCCGTCTTCTCCCGCCGGAACGAGATCTCCATCATGCAGTACGTCGGTGCGACGGGGTGGTTCATCTCCCTGCCGTACATCATAGAGGGCGCGGTCATCGGCCTCGTCTCCTCGGTGGCGGCGTACTTCATCGAATGGTATATCTATTCTTATATTGAAGAAATGGTCATTACCGATCTGCAGATGATCTCGATCCTGCAGTTCTCGGATATCCGCGGCTATGTGTTCTGGGGCTTCCTCGGGCTCGGCGTATTCCTGGGCGTCGTGGGAAGTATCATCTCCCTCGCGCGGTATCTGAAGCAGTAAGAGGCGCGGTCGGCGTTCACAGCAAAGAAGGTTTCTTATGACATGCAAACATCCAACCCGGTCCCTCCTGGCGGCCCTCCTCGCGGCGGCTCTTCTTGTGCCGCCCCTGCCGGTCCATGCCGACGGGGACGCGGCTGCGACGGACGCCCAGGTGCAGTCCTATGAGGAAAAGCTGGCGGCTATCCGGGAAAAGCGCGAGCAGCTGGATACCGAGCTTTTCGACATCCACGAGCAGCAGGCGACCGCACAGCTCGAGATGCAGAAGATCGACGAGCTCATCAACAACATGAACCAGCAGAAGCAGCTCGTGGAAGGCCAGCTCGAATCGATCGAGGCACAGATCGAAAACAAGAAGCAGAGCATCGAGGAGCTCACCGCGCGCGTCGAAGCCCAGCAGAGCGCCTTTTACAGCCGGATGCTCGACAACTATATGGAGAAGGAAACCGACTATGTCGAGCTGATCCTCGGGGCGGTGAACCTCAAGGATTTCCTCACGAAGGTCGATTACGTGACCTCCATTTTGAAGAGCGACCGGTCAATCATCCGGCAGCTCGAGGCGGACAAGGAACAGCTCGCCGCGGACACCGCGATCCTCGAAAAAGCCGAAGAGGATAAGGTCAATCAGGTCAGCGTGCTGAGCGAGGCGATCCAGAACCGCCAGCTTCTCTACAACAGCAAGGAAGAGCTCGTCGATTCCCTCCGGGAGGACGAGGCGAAGCGCTACGCCGAATACGCCTACGCCAAGGAGAGCGAGATCGAGGTGCAGGACAGCATCGCCCGGCGCCTGAACGAGATCGTCGAGGAAGAGATCCAGCGCGAGGCGGCGGAAGCGGCCGCACGGAAAGCCGCCGAGGAAGAAGCCGCGCGCAAGGCATGGCAGGAGGCGGAAGAGCGGCGCATCGCACAGGAAGCCGCGGCGGAAGCGGAACGGCAGCGTCAGGCAGCGGAGGCCATCGCAGCGGCGGCAGCGGCGGAGCAGGCGGAACGCGAGCGTCAGGAAGCCGAGGCTGCCCGGATCGCCGCGGAACAGGAAGCCGCGAGACTCGCGGAGGAAGCCCGACTGGCCGAACAAGCCGCACAGGCGGAAGAGGCCGCACGGCTTGCCGCGGAAGCGGAGGCAGCGCAGAAGGCCCTCGAGCTGGCCCGGGCGGAGGAAGAAGCCGCCGCGAAGAAGGCCGCCGAGGAAGCCGCGCAGCAGGAAGCCGCCAGCAGCCAATGGACCATCACCGTCACCGAGCCCGCCGAGAACACCGATACCTGGACGGAAGACACGACCGTTCAACAGGGCGACCGCTGGAGCAACACCACCGGTCAGAACAGCGGCGGATATACCTATTATGAAGATTACGGAGAAGAGGAAGAGGGCTACACCGAATACAACGGCGGTACCTCGAACTCCTCCGGGACCTCCTCCGGCGGCGCGAAGCCCTATACCTGGGCGCCCGGCGACGGCTATGACAGCAGCTACACCGCCGACGGCACGGACGCGTGGTCGAACTTCACCTACGTCCAGAGCTACAAGGACAACTACGAGGAATTCGGCTCCGTGAGCGACCGGATCTCGTTCCCGCTCGACGTGAGCCAGGACAACTACATGGTCACCTCGGAGCAGGGCTGGCGCGAGCTCTTCGGGCAGGACGACCTCCACATGGGGATCGACCTCTCCTGCGACGCGGGCACGCCGATCCTCGCCTACAAGGGCGGCAAGGTCCTCATCAGCGAGTACCACTACAGCTACGGCAACTACGTTCTGATCTATCACGGCGACGGGCTGTCGACGCTCTACGCCCACATGTCGGAGCGCGCGGCGGTCGTCGGCGACTGGGTCGATGCGGGCGACGTGATCGGCTACGTCGGGATGACCGGCTCGGCCTACGGGTATCATCTGCACTTTGAGGTCCGTCAGAACAACGCCGTGCAGAACCCGCGCAATTACATGACCTTCAAGGAATACATGCAGTGATCCGGGAGACCTCTCCCGCGGTCGCAGAACATACGATCAATCAGATTTCCGCGGAAAGGGGATGATGGGAAGCATGACGCGGAAAAACAGGATCCGGATCGGGAAACGCTGGACGGCAGTCCTTCTCGCCTGCGTCATGGCGCTCTCCGTACCTTCGACCATCTCGGCGGGCCTGACCGACGCGACGGTGCAGTCCTACGACGACCAGATCGCCGCCGTGGAGGAAAAGCTCAAATACGCGCAGGGAGTCCTCGAGGACATCCAGAAATACCAGGCCGCCGCCTACGAGGAGATCGCCCAGTACGACGCCGTGATCGAGCTCAACAACGAGCTGAGGCAGCTCGCCGAGGAGCAGCTCAACGGAACGCAGTGGCAGATCCGCGAAAAGCAGCAGTCCATCGAGCGGACGAAGGAAAAGATGGAGCATCAGCAGAACGTCCTGCTGGAGCGGATGCGCGATAGCTACATGGAGGCGAAGGTGGACTACATCGAAGTCCTCCTCACCGCCCAGAGCCTCTTCGATTTTCTGAAAAAACTCGATTACGTCGACGCGATGTTCCGCTATGACCAGCAGATCATCTCCTCGCTCTCCGAATACCAGGCCCAGCTCGAGGCGGACGAGGCCTTTCTCGAGACCGCGGAGCAGGCCCAGGTCGAGCAGCTCAAAAAGATCGACGGCATCATCGAATACAACCAGACCCTCTGCGACGAGAAGCTCGCCTACGTCCAGTATCTCGAGAACAACGAGGTCTGGTGGACGCAGGAGTACTCCTACAACCAGAAGGAAGAGGAAAAGCTCAGCGCCGAGCTCGAAGCCTATCTGAAGGAGCTGGCGGAGGAGGAGCTGCGCCGGGAACAGGAGCGCATCCTCGCCGAACAGCAGGCGGCTGCGGACGAAGCGGCGAGACAGGCCGCTCTGCTCCAGGCCCAGCTTTCGGCGGCCCAGCAGCAGCAGACGGCGCTTGCCACGTCCTGCTGGCCCCTCGAGGCGGGCGTCACGGTCCGGATCTCCTCCACCTTCGGCTGGCGCGTGCTCTGGGGCGTGAGCAATCTGCACCGCGGCATCGACCTCGCCTGCGCAGCCGGTACGAAGGTTTACGCATACAGCGGCGGGACGGTCGAGAAGAGCGCGTACCATTACAGCTACGGTAACTACGTCGTGATCAACCACGGCGGCGGGCTCGCGACCCTCTACGCACACATGGCGAACCGGCTCGTGTCCGCGGGCGACTATGTGGAGGCCGGACAGCAGATCGGCAACGTCGGGCTGACGGGGTCGACCAGCGGCTACCACCTCCATTTCGAGGTCCACATCAACGGGGAACTCACCGATCCGAAACCCTATCTCGCGTTCCCGTAAAATTTCATCCGGCGGGCGGGGATCCAACCGTGTCCGCCGGTATCTCATGCATCAAGGAATAAAACCATGCGCAAAAGAATCTCCATCGGCGCCGCGATCGTGATCGCGCTCCTGTGCAGCCTCGCCACGTTTCAGGCGACGTTCCTCTATCTGCAAAACCGCTTCGAACACCGGTATCTCTCGAGCGCCCTCGAGGAGGTGCGCCTCGGCGGGAAGACCGAATCCCAGAGCACGGCGCAGGAAGAGACCGGAGAACGCGATTTCCTCGACCGGGTGACGGCGAAGCTCGCCGAGGTCGACGGGCTCTTCCGCCGCTACTACATCGGCGAGATCGACGACGACCTTCTGATCGACTGCGTCCTCGACGGCTACATCGCCGGGACGGGGGACGATTACGGCGCGTACTACAACACGGCGGAGTTCGAGGACTTCATGAACGACCTCGAGGGCGAAGTCGCGGGCATCGGCGTCAACGTCATCTACAACACGGACTACAAGTGCATCGAGGTGCTCAACGTCATCCCCGATTCTCCCGCGCTCGAGGCGGGCGTCGAACCCGGGGACCTGATCTGGACGGTCGGCGACGAAAAGGACCTCGTCTCGGATCTCGGATACTATCCCGCCATCGCGCGGCTCCGGGGCGAGATCGGGACCTGGGCGATCTTCTCCGTCCTGCGCGGCGACGGCTACCGGGAAGAGGTCGATTTCCGCATCCAGCGCGCGCGGGTGACCGAGATCACGGTCATGTCCCATGTCTACGCGCTCGACGGCTCGATCGGCGTCATCCGGGTGACCGGCTTCGACGCGGGGACGCCCGGCCAGTTCACGGGCGCGGTGGAGGATCTCAAAGCCGCGGGCTGCGACAAGCTCATCATCGACCTGCGGTACAATCCCGGCGGCGAGCTGAACTCGATCGTGTCGGTCCTCGACTACATCCTGCCCGAGGGTCCGATCGTGCGGATCATGGACGCGGACGGGAATCAGGTCAACGCGTACTACTCCGACGCCTCCGAGCTCGATATGCCGATGGCGGTCGTGGTCAACAGCTCCACGGCGAGCGCGGCGGAACTCTTCACCTCCGCGGTGAAGGACTATCAGAAGGCGACGATCGTCGGCACCGTCACCTACGGCAAGGGCTGCATGCAGACGACGATCCCGCTCTCCGACAACAGCGCGGTGTCGATCACCTACCGCATGTACAATCCGCCCTTCTCCGACAACTACCACGGTATCGGCGTGATCCCGGACGTGGAGGTCGAGCTCGATGAAGCGCTCGAGGACAAGAACATCTATAAGATCACCGACGAAGAAGACAATCAGCTCGCAGCGGCAGCCAAAACGTTCGGCGGCTGACTGCGGGATGCATAAAAAAGTGAGGATTATCCATGGAAAAGAAGAACACCACCAAGTACACAGAGGCCGGTTATCAGGCGCTGCTCGACGAGCTGGCGTACCTCGAAGGCGAGAAGACCGAAGAGGTCAAAAAGGCGCTGGCGTTTGCCCGTTCGCTCGGAGACCTGACCGAGAATTCCGAATACGACGCGGCGAAGGATGAACAGGCGCAGGTCGAGGCGCGCAAGAACGAGCTGAAGGAGCTCATCAAGAATGCCGAGATCATCGATGAGAGCGAGATCGACGAGAATGTGGCGAACCTCGGTTCCACCATCCTCCTGCTCGACTGCGAATACAACGAGGAAGTGGAGTATTCCATCGTCTCCACGAACGAAGCGGATCCCATGAACGGATGCATTTCCGACCGCTCCCCGATCGGCGCCGCGATGGTCGGCAAAACCGTCGGCGACGTGGTGGACGTGGAGACCCCCGGCGGCATTGTCCGCTTCAAGGTCCTGAAGGTCGAAAGAACGAAGCACGAAGAGTAACCCGGACAGAGGAGAACGATATGGCAGACAACGTAATGGAACCCCAGGCGGCGGAGAACGTCAACGACCTCATCCGCGTGCGCCGGGAAAAGCTGAAGGCTCTGCAGGATGCGGGCCGCGATCCGTTCCAGATCCGCCGCTGGGACGTGAGCCACCGCTCGAACGAGGTGAAGGAAGCCTTCGACGAGCTCGAAGAGAAGGAAGTCACCATCGCCGGACGTCTGATGTCCAAGCGCATCATGGGCAAGGCGTCGTTCGCGTATGTGCAGGACTTCGGCGGCATGATCCAGGTCTATGCCTCCCGCGACACCCTCGGCGAGGAAGCCTACGCGGAATTCAAGAAGGATGACGTCGGCGACATCGTCGGCGTGAAGGGCGAGGTGTTCCGCACGAAGACGGGCGAGATCTCCGTCCGCGCGTCGGAATTCGTCCTCCTCTCGAAGTCCCTCCAGCCCCTGCCGGAGAAATTCCACGGCCTCACCAACGTCGACCAGCGCTACCGTCAGCGGTACGTCGACCTCATCACCAACCCGGAATCGAAGGATGTGTTCGTCAAGCGCTCCCGCATCATCCGCGAGATCCGCAACTTCCTCGACGACGAGGGCTTCCTCGAGGTCGAAACGCCGATCCTCGTCTCCAACGCGGGCGGCGCGGCGGCCAGACCCTTCGAGACGCATCACAACGCGCTCGACGAGGACTTCAAGCTCCGCATTTCCCTCGAGCTCTACCTGAAGCGGCTGATCGTCGGCGGGCTGGAACGGGTCTATGAGATCGGGCGCGTCTTCCGCAACGAGGGCATCGACACCCGCCACAACCCGGAATTCACGCTGATGGAGCTCTATCAGGCCTATACCGATTACCACGGCATGATGGATCTGACGGAGAACATGTACCGCACGGTCGCCTCGCGCGTGCTCGGGACCACCGTCATCACCTACAACGGCGTCGAGATGGACCTCGGCAAGCCGTTCGAGCGCATCACCATGGTCGATGCCGTGAAGAAGTACGCCGGCGTCGACTGGAACGAAGTGAAGACCCTCGAAGACGCGCGCCGCCTCGCCGACGAGCACTCCATCGCCTACGAGGAACGCCACGCGAAGGGCGACATCCTCAACCTCTTCTTCGAGACCTACGTCGAGGAGCATCTGATCCAGCCGACGTTCGTGATGGACCACCCGGTCGAGATCTCCCCGCTGACCAAGCGCAAGCCGGAGAATCCGGACTACGTCGAGCGGTTCGAGTTCTTCATGAACGGCTGGGAAATGGCGAACGCGTATTCCGAGCTGAACGACCCGATCGATCAGAGAGCCCGTTTTGCGGCGCAGGACGCCCTGGCGGAAAAGGGCGACGAGGAAGCGCAGCACACCGACGAGGACTTCCTCAACGCGCTCGAGATCGGTATGCCTCCGACGGGCGGCATCGGCTACGGCATCGACCGCATGTGCATGCTGCTCACGGATTCCTCTTCGATCCGCGATGTGGTCCTCTTCCCGACCATGAAGAGCCCCAAGACCGGCAGCGAGGAGCAGGAGGCGAAGAAGGCCGAACCGGCTCCCGCGGACGTCCCGGAAGAGAAGATCGACTTCTCGAACGTCGTGATCGAGCCGCTCTTCGAGGACACGGTCGATTTCGAGACCTTCTCGAAGTCCGATTTCCGCGCGGTCAAGGTGCTCGCATGCGAAGCCGTGCCGAAGTCGAAGAAGCTCTTGAAATTCACCCTCGACGACGGCAGCGGGAAGGAGCGCACGATCCTCTCCGGCATCCACGCCTTTTATGAGCCCGAGACGCTCATCGGGAAGACCTGCATTGCGATCGTGAATCTCCCGCCGCGCGCCATGATGGGCATCGAATCCTGCGGGATGCTGATCTCCGCCGTTCACAAGGAAGGCGAAGAAGAAAAGCTGCACCTTTTGACGGTCGATCCGCACATCCCCGCCGGGGCAAAGCTGTATTGAGTTGTTCGTTTGAGCCTGCTGAATCACCGGCAGGCTCATTCTGATCATGATGACTGCGATCGCTGAAGAGGAGCGTTATGATGAAGTTGTCGACCATATTTGAAGATAAGCCGGAAAGATGGGGCTTCCGGGGAGATCCGTATTTCTGGGATTACCTGAAGGAGCGCGCGGAGACGATGGAGTGGATTTCTCCGGATGAGCTCGAGCAGTGGATCAGACGGGAATACTTTTCGCTGTCGGGCAAGGCGCTGACCGATGAATACATGGATTTTGCCGTCATCGAGCAGTTTGCGCACGGCGGAATGAGCTCCGGCGGCGTGGATAACCAGTGGTGGGTGAAAGAAGGCATCCCGCTCCTCCAAAGCCGGCTGAGTGCGCGATGATCGGCTTTTTCTGCGCGAATTCTCGAAAACTTGTTGACAACGCGCGCCGGTTGTGCTATCCTGAAAACGAAATCCATGCGAACCAAGGAGGAGACCATCATGGCAAAGAAGGTACTTGCGCTGCTGCTTGCGCTCGTTCTGCTCGGAAGCGCGCTCACGGGATGCAGCGAGACAAAGGACAACACCGGCCCAGATGACGGGGTGACCGCGCCTGGTTCGGAGGCGGAAGCTCCCGCAGAGGCCGCGGAGACCGAAGCCCCCGACGAGGCTGCCGTCCGCGAAAAGGTCGACGACGGACTCGGATCCAAGGACCTCGGCGGGATGGAGTTCCGCGTCCTCAACCGGGACCGCAGCGACTTCGTGGCGGATCTGAGCTTTGACGAGGAAATGAACGGCGACGTCATCAACGACGCGATCTACGCCCGCAACATGGCCGTGTCCGAGCGGTTCAACATCAGCCTCGCGGCGGACTACGTCGGCGAACCCGTCCCGATCATGGAGTCCTGCGTCACGGCGGGCGACGATTCCTACGACGTCTGCCTCGCGCAGATCATCCAGCAGACCGCCGTGTGCTACAAGGGCGGCTATTTCGACTGGTACACCGCGATCCCGCACATCGATCTCTCGCGCCCGTGGTACATCGGGAACGCCGCCGAAGCGCTCTCCGTCAAGAACCACGCCTACGTCATGATCGGCGAATTCGACCTCGACGTGCTCCGGTTCACCTACTGCATGTACTACAACAAGAGCATCGCCGCGGAATACAACCTCGACGAGATCTACGGCATCGTCAAGGAAGGGAAGTGGACCTACGACTATCTGAAGAGCCTCACCGATCTGATCTACGAGGACCTCGACGGCAACGGCACGAAGGACGAGAACGACCGCCTCGCGCTCTCGGGCGACCCGTATTCCGCCGTCGTCACCTATCAGTACGCCTTTGACAACCCGCTCTTCACCCTCGATGCGGAAGGCATCCCGCAGATGACCTTCGACCGCGAGAAGGCGCACAGCATCGTCGAAAAGCTCAACGCGCTGTACTGGGAATCGGCCGGCAGCTACACGCAGGGCTGGGGCACCGGCAGCACGGCATGGAACGGCGGACGGCTCCTCTGCTACACGGGTCTCTTCAACAGCGCGGGCGGGTACCGCGATCTCGACTTTGACTTCGGCATCATCCCGTACCCCAAGTACGACGAGGGGCAGACCTCCTATTACACCATGTCGGACGGCGCGCACGGCGGCATGATGGTGCCGATCACCGTGAAGGACATCGACAGCGTCGGCCTGATCCTCGAGGCGCTCAACGCGGAGACGTGGAAGAAGGTCGTCCCGGCGTATTACGACACCTCCCTCAAGGTGAAGTTCTCCCGCGACACGGAATCCGCCGAAATGCTCGATCTGCTGATGTCCAGCCGCGTCTTCGACTTCGGTTACATGTGCGGCGACTGGGGCATGGCGTTCGTCATCCAGGACCTCGTCTCGAAGAACTCGAACGACAGCGAATCCGCCTACAAGGCGAAGGACAAGATGGCGCAGAAGACCTTCGGGAAGATCATCGACGCCTACCTCGAACTCGACGAAGGGAACTGATCCCAAGACCAACATCCGCCGCGGCGTGTCTCACAGAAATGGGATGCCCGCGGCGGTTTTTTGCGCGAATTTTTAAACATATTGTATAAAATGAAGAGCAAAACTTGGACAAATTACCGGTAGATTTTCCGGGTGTTGTATTGTATAATAAATAAGTTAAAACGGTTGCGCACCCAACCCCGTGTTGACGCGCAGCCCAAACCGCTCAAAGGAGACTCCCATGAACAAGAAAATTCTCAGCCTGCTGCTCGCCGCGCTGCTGATCCTGCCGTGCTTCCTCGCCGGATGTTCGGAAAACAAGGAAAACAGCGATACGAAAACGGACGCCAACACCCCCGCCTCCGACACGAACACGGAGGTCGAAGTCGAGGAAGAGACCGAATTCACCCGCGCGAACGTGAAGGACGACCTTCCGGACGATCTCGACTTCAACGGACAGGAACTGATGTTCCTCGCCCGCAGCAAGGCGTGGTTCGAAGGGGAAATGTACGTCGAGGAGCTCAACGGCGAGACCCTCAACGACGCCGTGTACAACCGCGACTCCAAGGTCGAGGATCGGCTCAACGTCGTCGTCAACTATGACCTCGAAAGCGACACCAACGCCCTCATCAACAAGAACGTGACGGCGGGTTCGGACGAATTCGCGTTCCACATCGGCTCCGCGGTCGATACCGTCCAGTACGGCGTCAAGGGCAACTACTACAACCTCCTCGGCGACCATCCGACCTATCTGAATCTGGAGCAGCCGTGGTGGAGCCAGTACTACACCCAGCAGGAATCGGTCGCGGGCAAGGCGTTCTTTGCCACCGGCGATCTCTTCACCTCCCTCATCAAGCTCGCGTTCGTGACCTACGCGAACATGAAGCTGGTGGACGACTATCAGCTCGAAAACCCCTATAACCTCGTGCGCGAGGGCAAGTGGACCTTCGACAAGGAGATGGAGCTGGCCTCCGCGGTCTACGTCGACAACAACGGCAACGGCAAGCGCGACGCCGCGGACTCCTACGGCATGACGATGGGCGGCCTGATCGGCCTCGACGTCTACTGGTCCGCGTTCGACCTCACGATCTGCTCGAAGGACGAAAACGACATCCCCTCCATCGCGCTCGATGAAGAAAAGATGCAGGCCGTCCTCGACAAGCTCGTCAGCTATTACGTCGACTGCGAGTACGTCTGGTGCCCGCCCGCGCCCGGCGGTGATCCGGAGCAGGACGACATCGCCCAGATGCTCTCCGAAGACCGCATCCTCTTCTCCCCCCTGCGCATCATGCACACCGACCAGATCCGCGACATGGAGAGCCCCTACGGCCTGATCCCGCTTCCGAAGTGGAACGAAGAGCAGGACCACTACTACACGTTTGAGCACGACCAGTACTCCATCGGCGGCATCCCGGTCTCCGTACAGGATCCGGCGATGGTCAGCGCGGTGGTCGAGGCGATGGCGGCAGAGAGTTACCGCTACGTCACGCCGGCGTACTACGACGTCGTTCTGAACGGCAAGTACCTGCGCGACAAGGACTCCTCCGAGATGCTCGAGATCGCGATGGCGGGCATCAAGATCGACTTCGGCTGGATCCACACCTACAGCCTGTCCTCGATCTCCCAGAGCCTGATCCGCGACATCCTCTACAACACGAAGTCCAGCAACTTCTCCTCCGCGTACGCGTCCAAGAAGAAGGCCTTTGAAAAGATGATGAACAAGCTCGTGGAGAACGTCGAGAAGATCGACTATTAAACCGGACCCCTGAAGGCTGTTGCATTCTCTCCTGAAAACGGAGAAGTGCGACAGCCTTTTTCGTTTGCCGTCTTGCAAGAAACACAAGTATCATTGAAAATGGGTTCCGGATGCGGAAACGCCAACGCTGCACATCGTCATTCCGAGGAAGGCGTCCCGAGACGCCTGACGTGGGAATCTCTCCGAACCGGAAGACGGACGCAGAGAATTGGTGACAATGTCATTTTCAGCAGAACCATCATTGTTCCCGGTTTCCATCGTGCTCACCAATTCTGGAGAGATTGCCACGTCGCAGGTCTCGGGACCTGCTCCTCGCAATGACAAGCTGAAGTTGGGCAGTAAAGACAACCGGCACCAAGTTATTTTTGCGACAGGCCCTCTGCTGTTCGCATGTATGCAAAACCTTGACTTTTCCCGATTATTTTATGCTCTATATCTATTGACAGTTCCCCCGTCATTTCGTATAATAAGGAAAATCGTCATTTGATTCGGTTCTTCGGAGAAAGGTGGTTCCTCTCCCATGCTCAAACGACTTGCGCGATGTATCGGCGAGTACCGCTTCGTCACCTTCATCACCCCCGTCTTCATGCTCGGCGAGGCGGCGATCGAGTGTCTCATGCCCTTCATCATCGCGAATCTGATCAACGAGATCAACGCGGGCTGCGAGATGGAGAAGATCGTCAAGAACGGCGTCATCCTCTTCGCCCTCGCCCTCATCTCCATGGCGTGCGGCGGCGCGGCGGGATTCACCGCTGCCCGGGCGTCGTCGGGATTTGCGAAGAATCTCAGGCGCGACCTCTTCGCCCGCGTGCAGGCGTTCTCCTTCGAGAACATCGACCGCTTCTCCTCCGCCTCCCTCGTCACCCGCATGACCACCGACGTCACCAACGTGCAGATGGCCTTCATGATGATCATCCGCGGCGCGATCCGCTCCCCGCTGATGCTGATCTTCTCGGTCATCATGGGCTTCTACATGGGCGGGCCGCTCGCCGGGACCTTCGTCGTCGTCATCCCGTTCCTCGTCGCGGGGCTGCTCCTCATCGCGAAGCTCGCCATGCCCACCTTCCGCGCGGTGTTCCGCAAGTATGACCGCCTCAACGAATCCATCGAGGAGAACGTCATGGCCATGCGCACCGTCAAGGGCTTCGTGCGCGAGGAATACGAAAAGAAGAAGTTCGGCGCCGCAGCCGAGGACATCCGCCGCGATTTCACCCGCGCGGAGCAGATCGTCGCGTGGAACAACCCGCTGATGCAGATCTGCCTGTACTTCAACATGGTCTTCATCATGCTCGTCGGCTCCCGCCTCATCGTCTCCTCGACCGGGACGAGCCTCGGTGTCGGACAGCTCTCCGCGATGCTCACCTACGGCGTCCAGATCCTCATGTCCCTCATGATGCTCTCGATGCTCTACGTCATGATCACGATCTCCGCCGAATCCGTGCGCCGCATCGCCGAGGTCCTCGACGAGGAAAGCGCCTTGACCAATCCCGAGAACCCCGTCACCGAGGTGAAGGACGGCTCCGTGGACTTCGACGGCGTCAGCTTCAAGTATTCGGCGTCGGCGGAGCGATATGCGCTCGAGGACATCAATTTGCACATCCGCTCCGGCGAGACCGTCGGCATCATCGGCGGCACCGGATCGTCGAAATCGACGCTCATCCAGCTGATCTCCCGCCTGTACGACACGACGGTCGGATCGGTGAAGCTCGGCGGCCGCGACGTGCGGGAATACGACCTGACCGTTCTGCGCGACGCCGTGGCGGTGGTTCTGCAGAAGAACATGCTCTTCTCCGGCACGATCCGCGAGAACCTCCGCTGGGGCAACAAGAACGCCACGGACGAGGAGCTCGAGGAGGCCTGCCGGCTCGCGCAGGCGCATGATTTCGTCATGGCGTTCCCGGGCGGGTACGATACCATGATCGAACAGGGCGGCACGAACGTCTCCGGCGGCCAGAAGCAGCGGCTCTGCATCGCGCGGGCCCTGCTCAAGAAGCCCAAGGTCCTGATCCTCGACGACTCGACGAGCGCGGTCGACACGAAGACCGACGCCCTGATCCGCCGGGGATTCGCGGAATACATCCCCGAGACCACGAAGATCATCATCGCGCAGCGCATCGCGTCGGTGGAACACGCCGACAAGATCGTCGTCATGGACAACGGCCGGATCACCGACATCGGCACGCACGACGAGCTGATCGGCCGCAGCACGATCTACCGCGAGGTCTATGAACAGCAGACGAGAGGAGGTGGGAACGATGGCAGCTCCGGCGAACACGAAACCGCGTAAGGGCGTCATCCGGCGCCTCGTCAAAATGCTCTTCCGCTATTTCCCGATCCTCGCGCCCGTGACGATCATCGGGATCCTCTTCTCCTCCGCCGTCTCCTCGATCCCCGCGCTCTTCCAGCAGCGGATCATCGCGATCATCGAAAAGTGGGTCGATACCGGGAACTGGCCCGCGGCGAAGGCGGAGATCATGCCGCTCATCGCGATCCTCATCGTCCTCTACGTCCTCTCGATCCTCTTGATGATCGCCGACCAGCTCATCCTCGCGTACATCACGCAGGGCTTCCTCTGCAAGCTGCGCAAGACCATGTTCGATCACATGCAGGACCTCCCGATCCGGTACTTCGACACCCACCGGGCCGGGGATATCATGAGCTACTACACCAACGACATCGACACCATGCGCCAGCTCGTGTCCCAGTCCCTGCCGCAGATCCTGCGCTCCGGCGTCGTGATCGCGACGGTCCTCGGGATCATGATCTGGTACTGCGGCTGGCTGACCATTCTGATCCTGTTGGGCGTCGTCGCCATGGTCTTCGTCTCGAAGATCTTCGGGGGCGGTTCCGCGAAGTATTTCCGCCGTCAGCAGCAGTCGATGGGGAAGGCCGAGGGCTATGTGCAGGAGATCATGAACGGCCAGAAGGTCGTCAAGGTCTTCTGCCGCGAGGAGGAGGCCAAGGCGGACTTTGAAAAGCTCAACGCCGCGCTCTGCGAGGACAGCTTCCGCGCCAACGCCTACGCCAACTCCCTCGGACCGGTCATCGGCAACATCGGGAACGTGCTCTATGTGCTCGTCGCGATCGTCGGCGGCGCGCTCCTGCTCACCCATGCGCCGAACTTCTCGCTCTCCGGCCTGCCGATCAGCATTTCGATCATCGTCCCGTTCCTCAATATGGCGAAGCAGTTCACGGGCAACGTCAACAACCTCTCCCAGCAGATCAACTCCATCGTCATGGGCATGGCGGGCGCGGACCGCGTCTTCTCCCTCATCGACGAGGAGCCGGAAAAGGACGACGGCTACGTGACGCTCGTCAACGCGAAGATCGCCGGGGACGGCACGGTCGAGGAGATGCCGGAGCACACCGGGCATTGGGCCTGGAAGCATCCGCACGGCGACGGCACCACGACCTACACGCCTCTCGCGGGCGACGTCCGCCTCACCGAAGTGGACTTCTCCTACGACGGTGAGAAGCAGGTCCTCACGGACGTCTCCGTCTACGCCGAGCCCGGTCAGAAGGTGGCCTTCGTCGGCGCGACCGGCGCGGGCAAGACCACGATCACCAACCTCATCAACCGCTTCTACGACATCGCGGACGGCAAGATCCGCTATGACGGCATCAACATCAATAAGATCAAAAAGGCCGATCTGCGCCGCTCCCTCGGGATCGTTCTCCAGGACACGAGCCT
>JAFPWV010000039.1 GCA_017412675.1 Clostridia bacterium | reverse complement strand
TCCGATCCTGAAGGACGTCAACATCAAGATCCACGCGGGCGACAACATCGGCCTCGTCGGGCACACCGGCTCCGGCAAGTCCACCATCGCGAACCTCATCACCCGCATGTACGACCCGATCTCCGGGCAGATCCTCATGGACGGCACCGATCTCAAGAAGATCAAGATGTCCTCCATCCGCAAGAACATCGCCATCGTGTCGCAGGAGATCTTCCTCTTCCGCGGCACCATCGCCGACAACATCCGCTACGCCCGTCCGGACGCCTCCATGGAGGAGGTCATCGCGGCGGCGAAGGCGGCGAATGCCCACGACTTCATCGTCCGTCTGCCCGAAGGCTACGAGACCGAGGTCGGCTCCGGTTCCCGCTCCCTCTCCGGCGGCGAGCGTCAGCGCGTTTCCATCGCCCGCGCGCTCCTCATGTCCCCGTCGATCCTCATCCTCGACGAGGCGACCGCCGCGATGGACACCGAGACCGAACGCCTGATCTCCGACGCGCTCGCCAAGCTGGTCGAAGGACGGACCTGCATCACCATCGCGCACCGCCTCTCCACCCTGAAGGACTGCAACTACCTCTTTGTCATCGAAAACGGCGAGATCGCCGAGGAAGGCCCGCCGGACGAGCTCCTCGCACGCGGCGGCGTCTACTACAAGCTGTATAAACTCCAGAGCGAAGCCATGAGAAAAGTCCTCTCCGGCATGTAATTCAAAAGGAGGCCAACGATTATGAACGAAACCAAGACCGCCGCCGTGAAGGAAGAGCCGAAGAAGGCGGACGCCGTCGAAAAGAAGACGGAGGCCCCGGCAAAGGCGGAAGAAAAGAAGGTTCCCGAAGCGAAAGCAACCGCCGACGTAACCGAAAACAAGGAAGAAATCGATCCGGACGACCTCTTCAAGCACCGCGTATCGATCAACCTGACGCCCGAGAACGCGTGGTTCACCCCCTCCGAGGGCGGACTCATCTCCCTGAAGATCATCAACGCGGAAGGCGAGGAAGAGTTCTTCGAGCGCGTGGTCATCCGCCGCTCCTTCCCCGTCACCTCCCCGGACGAATTCCTCTCCGTGCGCGAACCCGACACCCGGGCAAAGGGCCGCGGCGCCGAGATCGGCATGATCCGCAACATCCACATCTTCGATCAGAAGACGGTGGACCTCATCAACGCCGAGCTCGACATCCGCTACTTCACGCCCACCATCTCGAAGATCACCTCCGCGAAGGAAAAGTTCGGCTACAACTACTGGGAAGCCGAAACCTCCGCGGGCAAGGTCTCGATCGTGTTGAACAACCCCTTCTCCAACATCCGCGTTCTCGAGGACGGACGGATCTACATCTTCGACATGGACGGCAACTGCTTCCTGATCCCGGATCCCGCGAAGCTGGACCGGCAGAGCTTCCGCGCCATCGAAATTTACATCTGACATCGACGGGGGTTCCTCATGAAACTGTTCTATGACATGCCGGCGGAGGACCGCGCCGCTTATGATGCCGCCGCCTCCCCGGACGAGGTCCTGATGTACTGCGTCCCCTTCAACGTCTGGGAAGAGAAATTCGTCTCGGGCTGGACCGCCGTCACGGACCGCGCGATCTACTGCATCCTCTCGGGTAAACTCCTCTCATCGATCGAGCTGGAGCGCTGCACGGTGTTCTCGACCGAGGTCCTGTACGGCAACTGCGCGTTCTACGGCGTGGTGGACGGGACGACGACCTTGATCTGCCAGTTCCTCTCCGGCCGCAACCTGCCGCGCTATTCGGTGCTCGTGCAGGCCTGCGAGGACCTTGCGAAGAAGCGCCGCGAATCCCGCGCCCCGGGCGATCCCGTCGTCAACAACGAGAACGAGCGCTTCTGCCCGAAATGCGGGCGCCCCTTCATCCCGGGCACGAACATCTGCCCGTTCTGCCGCAACTCGAAGGAAGTGTACAAGAAGCTGTGGGGCCTCACCCGCGGTCTTCGCTGGATGCTCTTCTTCCCGCTCTTCGTGTCGGTGATCTCGCTGGCGATCCAGTTCATCCTGCCCGCCATCCAGCGCGTCGCCGTCAACGACTACCTGACGAACGAGAAGATCTACCCGCTCGGCTCGTTCGCAGAGGACCCGCACAAGCGCGCATTCCTGCTCATCTTCCTTGCGATCATCTCGATCGACCTCGTGCAGCGCATCCTCGGCGTCATCCAGAGCCGTCTGTCCGCCGTCGCGGGCAACAAGTTCACCCTCATGATGCGGACGCTGCTCTACGAGAAGATCTCGACCCTGTCGATTTCCTCGATCTCCCACAAGTCCACCGGCGACCTCATGGGACGCATCACGGGCGACGTCAACGCCGTGCAGGCCTTCATGACCGGCCAGCTCCCGTCCCTCTTCACGCAGGCGGCCTCCTTCATCCTCGCGCTCGTGTTCCTGCTCATCATCAACCCGCTCATGTCGATGTTCGTCTTCGTGCCGATCCCGTTCGTGGTCTGGCTCGTGAAGAACTTCTGGGCGACGATGCAGAACCGCAACCGCAAGGACTGGGTCCTCGGCTATCACGTCCGCCTGTTCCTGCAGGACATCCTGAACGGCATCCGCGTGGTGAAGTCCTTCGGCAACGAGGAGCGTGAGATCGCGACCTTCCACCGCCGCACGGACCGCCACGCCGCGCAGACCGAATCGAACGCGCTCCTGTTCGACACGTTCTTCCCGCTGCTCGGCTTCGTGACGAGGATCGGGTCCTACCTCATCCTCTTCTACGGGAACTACTTGCTCTTCAAGGGCACGATGAACTACGGCGACCTGCACCAGTTCAACTCCTACGCGAACATCATCTACGGGCCGCTGCTCTGGATCACGGGCATCCCGCGCCAGATCTCCGCGTTCCTCACCTCGCTCGGCAAGGTCCTTGAGATCCTCGAGGAACAGCCCGAGGTCGCGGATATCGGCCTCCCGATCGACATCGACATCGAAGGCGACGTCCGCTTCGAGAACGTGACCTTCGGCTACGACTCCTACAACCCCGTCCTCGAGGGCATCAACCTCGACGTGAAGAAGGGCGAGATGATCGGCGTGGTCGGGCATTCCGGCTCCGGCAAGACGACCCTCATCAACCTCCTGATGCGTCTGTACGACGTGACGGAGGGCGCGATCATGATCGACGACGTCAACATCAAGGACATCTCACAGAACGCGCTCCGCTCCCAGATCGGCGTGGTGCTGCAGGAGACGCACCTCTTCTCCGGCTCGATCCGCGACAACATCAAGTACGCGAAGCCCCACGCCTCCGACGAGGAAGTCATCGAGGCGGCGAAGATGGCG
Organism: Clostridia bacterium; assembly: GCA_017412675.1. GTDB lineage: Bacteria > Bacillota > Clostridia > Oscillospirales > CAG-272 > UMGS1696. Next base: position 10,020 of record JAFPWV010000039.1, on the reverse strand, counting down.
AACGCGCACGACTTCATCGTGAATCTTCCGGACGGCTACAACACCATGATCGGCGAGAAGGGCTATTCCCTCTCCGGCGGCGAACGGCAGAGAGTGGCGATCGCCCGCGCGCTGATCCACAACCCGAAGATTCTGATCCTCGACGAAGCGACCGCCGCGCTCGACACCGAGACGGAGAAGCTGATCCAGGACGCGATCAACAAGCTCTCGAAGAACCGCACGACCTTCGCCATCGCGCACCGTCTCTCGACCCTGCGCAACGCGGACCGTCTGATCGTCCTCGACAAGGGGCATCTCGCGGAGTGCGGCACGCATCAGGAGCTTCTCGACCAGAAGGGCTTCTACTGGCGGCTCGTCATGGCCCAGCGGCAGGATTCCGGCATGCTGGACAAGGCGGACAAGGTCCTCGCCGCAAAGAAGGCCGCGACGGCGTAAGCAAAAACCGAACGAAAAACCGGTCCTCCGATCTCCCGGAAGGCCGGTTTTCTGTTGCTTATACGGGATCAGAGCAGCTGCCGCTGTTCTTTCCCGACATTCCGCAGCCGCGTAACCGCTCGCTCCCATTTGCTCACCGCCTGATCCGTCACGCCGAGGTACTCCGCGAGCTTCCCCTGCGTCAGGTTCTGCCGCCTCCGGTAATTCCTGATCCTCTGTCCTATGTTTTCCATGATCCCCTCCGGTTTCTTTGTTTCCGTCCCCATTATAGCAGAACCCGGCGCAGGGCGCAATGGATTTATATTCGACCCGCGCTGAACCCACGGTTGACCCGCGCAAAAAAACACCCCGCATCCGAAGATACGGGGTGCATTTTTTGATTCAGCGCGCTGTTTCAGCGTGGAACACCTGCGAGACGCTTTCGCGCTCTCTTAGTGCTTCTTCGCAACAGCGAAGCCGGCAAGGGAGATCACCGCAGCGACAGCGGCAGCAACGCCGAAGTCGAAGGTCTGCGGAGCTTCTTCCTTGGTGGCAAGCTCTTCGGAAACGTCAGCGGCCTTGTCACCGAACAGGGTCACTTCGGAAACCTGGAACGTGCCGGAAGCAGTGCCTTCCGCGTTGAACTTCACATAGGAGACGCCCTTCGCGGTGCCTTCGCCCACATAGTAGGTGAAGTTGGTTTCTTCAAAGAACGTGTCGTCGCCGGAAGCCAGCTCGGTCCAGTTCTCACCGTCAGCGGAGACGGAAATCGTCCACGCGTTCGGGGATCTGCCGTTGTAGTCGGCGTTGTCGTTCGCGGTAGCCATGGTGAAGCCGGTGATGTCATAAGTGCCATCGAGTTTCACAATGGATTCGGCCGGGAACACGTTGGTGCAGAACTTCGTGCCGGTTTCGCCGTCCCAGAGGTTCTCCGGGCCTTCGCCGCCGAAGCTGTCCGTACCGGAAACGAATTCGTAAGCGGTGATGATGTTCTTGCCGTCAGCGGCAGCATTCACATCAGCAAGGCCCTTGGATTCGGCAGCCGGAACATCCGCATCGCCTTCGCCGGTGACAACGATCTCATAGAGGGAGTTGCCCCATTCGGTCGCTCTCTTGGAGGAGTGGATCGTGATGAACTGAGCGGGCGTGGTGTCGAACGTGACGACGTTGTCGTTCGCGGCATTGCCGGTCACGGTCGCGAGAGTGGTCTCTTCGAGATTGTCAGCGGTGAGAGAACCGTAGATCTCGTAATCGGTAGCCATCGCCGTCTCCCAGTACAGGTAGACAGTGTTGACAGCCTTCGGGGAGCCGAGGTCGATGGTGATCGCTTCGTCGTCGGTGTAGGCGGAAGCCCATCTGGTGGAGAGATCGCCGTCAACGGCAAGTTCGCCCGGGAAGTCGTCGGTCTCGGTGGAAGTCACGGTAACGGTCTTGCCGAGGGCGTAGTTGTCAACCGCCGGAAGAGCCTTGCCGGCCGCGCCGTAGAATTCGACTTCAGCCACGTCGCCGTGGTTGGTGGTGTTGTAGTAACGGAACTGAGAGTAACCGGTGTTGTTCTCGAAATCGGTCACGGTGTAGTAATCCGGGAAGGTGCCTTCCGCATCGGAGGTCCACAGCGTGGTCCAGTTTTCACCGTCATTGGAGCCCTGGATCATCGCGCCCGGGAAACGGGAGTTCCAGCCGTCACGAGAGAGGATGACGACCTTGTCGAGGATGTAGGGTTCGCCGGCATCGATGCCGCAGAAGCCGTCGCCGACTCCGAGGGGATCGAAGAAGGATGCCGGATTGCCGTCGAACGCAGCAGCAGCGCCGGCGTCAGCGTTTCCGCCCCAGCCTTCCGCGTTGCCGATCACGGTGCCGTTGATGATGGAGCCATCAGCGCCGGAAGACGGATAGGTATACGCAGGAGCAACTTCCATCGGGCCAGCGAGGGTGACCTGCGCCATGTTTTCGGCATGCTTGCCGGCGCCGGTGCAGCCTTCAGCGAGCTGGATGTGGACATAGTCCTGACCAGCGCCGATGGACCAAACGAACGTGGTGTTGAAGCCGTTGCCTTCCTTGTAGCCCGTGTTGTCCTCATCGGCAAACGCGCTCCAGGGGCATCTGGTTTCATAGGTCAGGGTGTTGCCATCGAGCCACACCTTGGCATCTTCTTCGGTCGGCTGATAGCCTTCGCCGGTGCCGTCCGCCCACACGGTGAACAGAATGTTGCCCGTGTCGGAGGAGAGGCCGACGCCGTACTCAAGACGATACTCGGAGGCAACTTCGTCGAAGTTCGCATAGTTGAACTGGACGGCGCCGGAGTACCACATGGAAGCGGGGTCGTTGTCCCACTTGTTCTCATGACCCTTGGTCACTTCGTAACGGGTTGCGCTGTAAACATAGTTTTCATCCCAGGACATGTAGAGTTCCGGGGTGACGGACTTCGCATAAGCGAGGTCTTCGTCCGTATTGTTGTCGTTGATCGCGTAGGAAAGCCAGGTGGGGTCGATCTCGACCTTGTAGTACTCTCCATCGGTGATCGTGCCGTCGGGATTCCACGCGACGGTCTGCTTGCCGATCTCGAACTTCACTTCGCCGAAGGCTTCTTCCGCTTCAAAGAAAGCGGACGCGCTGACGGCGAGAGTGAGGATCATCATGCAAGCCACAACAACCGCTGTGATTTTTTTCATGGTGTCCTCCATAAAAATATTAAAACTAACGCAGTTTTGCGTTAACTCATTATACTCCAAATGTTCACGAATTGCAAGAGGTTGCGCATAAAAAAATCTGCTATTTGCGGAATCGGCATTTCGCACAAAATCTTATAAAGTTAATGTTGTAGTTATACGGTCAAATTGTTCTGTTTCAACAAAAAGAGAGGTGGATCCCGCGTGAAATCCGCCTCTGATTTGGGCTTATTTACACAATTTGGTAAAGAGAACGGAGAAGATACGGTCCCGGTTCACATGGTTCACGTGTTCATAATTTCCGGGGTACCCGCCGATCTCGTAGGAGAGGTCCTCCCGGACGCGCAGCCGCGGTTCGACGGTCGCGGAGAAGGTGTCCGGATCGATGATGCCCGCGACGGTCGAGATGTCCCAGATCACGCGGCTCCACGAGACGGCGCCGGCAGGTCTGCATTCCGCCACGTTGTCGCAGAGGTAGTCGCCGAGGGGGGAGTTGCCGCGCAGGAAGTGCTCGAGCTCGTAGATCTCGAGGATCAGATGCGACACGACGCCGACGCAGGGGAACTGCAGAAGCGGCACGCCGGAGGCAAACACCGCGTTCGCCGCGTTCACATCGCCCTGGAGGTTGAACTCCGCGCCGTTGAACCAGCGTGCGTGCCCGCCGAGCCAGATGACGCCGATCTTCTCCCGGATCTCCGGGTGCTTCAGGATCGCGGAGGCGACGTTGGTGATCGCGCCGATGGCGGTGACGAACGTGATCCCGTCGTACGCCATGGCGATCTCGGCGATCCGGTCGGCGGCTTCGCTGTCCACGGGGGTCCGGGGGTCGGGCATCCGCTCCCGCGATCCGCGGTAATAGGGCGGGATCCTCACCCCGTGGCTCTCGGCGACGAGCTTCGTGCAGATCCCGATCTCACGGTAGGATCGCTCCATGCCGTCAGCGAAGGAGGAGGACTTGTCGTTGTGAAACGGCGCGGCGGTCACGGCGGCGAGGTCGATCCGCTCCGGCGCGAGCATTGCGAGGGAAAGCGCGAACTGGTCATCGATCTCATTGTAGGTGTCGGTGTCGAGGATCACCCGTTTGACCCCCGGCTTCCTCAGCTCTTCGGTGATGCGCATAACAGCCTCCTTCCGGTGCGATCAGTAATTCAAATCGAAGTTTTCCCGCATGATGCGGTTGGCCTCCGAGCGTTTTTCGGTGAAGCCCTCTCCGAGCGTGTTCGTCGGTGCGGCGGCGCGGACCCGCTTGTAGGTCGCCTCGGCAATCGCGGGGTAGGCGTTCCCGAAGGCGATGGCGAAGTCGAAGGACGCCGTGTCGAGGATGAGGTCCAGCATGTTCACGGAGTCGTTGTCCCGCATGACGTTCATCATGTGGTACTCGACGTAGGAATCGTTCATGTACCCGTAGGACGCGGCGTTGAGGCCGGAGAGGATGACCGCGGGGATCTCCGGATTGGTGTGTCCCTTCGGGATGGCGAAGGTCCCGGTGTCGTTCGCAACGAGGGTCTTATACCCTTCGGAGGCCTCCGAGCCCTTCGGCAGGGGCAGCACGCTCCAGTCGGCGGGGGCGGTCGTGAGGGATTCCATCGCGGTGAGGTATTCGACGAAAAACGCGCTCCCGCCCGCGGAGAAGATCTCTCCGGCGTTCTGCGGATCGTCGAGGCCGCCGCGCTCGTCCTGATACAGGGAGGCGAGGATCTCCATCGTCTTCTTTGCGGAATTGACGGAGAAGCCGACGAGGGGCTCTCTGCGGTCCGCGGTGAGGATGAAGTTGTTCCCCATCGCCTTGAAGACGAGGTCCGGGAAGCGGATGGAGAGCGACACGGCGGCGGAAAGCGTCACGGCGTCGGTATTCGTCCGCACGGCCTCGAGCTCGGCGAGCAGAACGTCCCACGTCCACGTGCCGTCCTCAACCTTGCGGAACAGCGCGAAGGGATCCTCTCCCGCGTCCTTCAGCACGGTCTTGTTCATATAGAGCGCGGCGAGGTCGTCCGGGCTGATCGAAGCGGCGCCCGCCACGGCGTAGGTCGCGTACCCGCCCGAGGTCATCTGCGAGGATTCCGCGTTGAAATACGGCTGATCCATGCTGAAAAACGGCGCGGAGCGCATGTTCATCAACAGATCCGCCGCCCGGAATTCCCCGACGCGGAAGAACGGGATGAGGAGCAGATCGGTGTAGAAGGTCCCGGCCTCCGCCGCCTGCTTCATCTCCTCGAGCATGGTCTTCGGGTCGTCCACCGAGGTGAGCAGGGTCACGTTGAACCGCTCGGCGATCTCCTCGTTTCGCTGCAGCGCGAGGCGGGAGAGGACCGTTTCGGTGTCCTCGGGGGACAGGAACGAACGGTCCGGGGTGGTGACGAAGAAGACCGCGCCTTCGTAATCCCGCTCGGGGAGCGCGGCGACGTAGGATTCGGACAGCGCCTTCGCGTCCTCGCGGCTCCGGTATTTCACAAATCCGGTCGCCTCGGGTGCTGCGCCGTCCTCTCCGTCTTCTCCGGATGCCTCCTCTTCGCCGATCCTGCGCCGGGAGGACACGTCGTTCACGACGATGAAGCCGCAGGAGGTGAAGGAGGCGAGCGCGGCCGCGGCGAGGAGGGATGCGAGGATACGCTTGAACATCATGGACATCTTGAACTCAGCTTTCTTTGATCGGTGATTGCTATTTCCAGAACTTACCGGTTCTATTCTCCGGCGTCCCGTGATATAATGGCTGCGGCGGACATCCCATCCGCCGAAGGAGGTACTTGCTATGGCAAAAACTGGTAAATGGACATGTTTCTTCGCCGGGATCGCGCTCCTCGTCGCGCTTGCGCTGCCCGCGTCGGCGTCATCGGATCTGCCCGTCACGGTCGACGGCGGGGATTATCCGGGCGCCGTCCGCCTCATCGACGGGCGAAGCTATGTCGCGCTCCGGGCGTTCGCCGAAACCGTCGGAGGGGCCGCGGTGCGCTGGGATCCCGTGCGGAGAGAGGCGACGGCGGAGACCGATTCGCTCCTGCTGCGGGCCGCGGACGGCGGACACATCCTCGAGGCCAACGGGCGCGCGCTCTGGTGTGCCGGCGGGATCTTCTCGGAGGACGGCACGCTCTGGGTCCCGCTCCGGCAGACGTCCGAGGCGTTCGGCTTCCGGTGCGAATACGACGAGGCGAGCCGCTCGGTCCGCCTGACGCGCGAAGCCGACGCGATCCTGCCCGCATCCCGCGCGTATGACGCGGACGCCTTTTTCTGGCTCTCCCGGATCATCGAAGCGGAGGCGGGCGGCGAGATCTTCGAGGGCAAGCTGGCGGTCGGTACGGTGATCTGCAACCGCGCGGCCTCGCCGGACTATCCCGACACGGTGCGCGGCGTGGTGTTCGATACCGCGTTCGGCGTCCAGTTCACCCCGACGGCGAACGGGATGATCCGGTGCACGCCGTCGCGCGATTCGGAGCTGGCCGCGGCCGCCTGCCTCGAGGGCTACCGGATGACGGCGGACATGCTCTACTTCATCAACGAGGATCTCGCGACGAGCTTCTGGGTGCCGTCGTGCTGCCGCTACATCACGACCGTCGGGAACCACGATTTTTACGGGGACTGAGGCAGGGCCTTCACCGCCCGGCGGATGCGCGCGATCTCGGCGGCCATCTTCACGCCGTCGCGCACGAGCCGCACCTTCGACGCGCGGTGGTTCTCGACGCGGACGGGGAATTCCCCGACGGAGATGCCCAGCCGGTCGGCGATGAGGAGCGCTTCAAGGTCGAAGGCCCACCCGTCGGTCCGGGCGAGGGAGAAGATCCTCTCAGCTGCCTCCCGGGTGAAGAGCTTGCAGCCGCACTGGGAGTCGGTATAGCGGAATCCGGCGGCGCGCGCGATGAGGTCCCGGTAGGCCTTCGACGCGATCCGCCGGGCGGGGGGATAGGCGGCATACCCGTCGGGGTCCGCGGCGCGCGATCCGATCAGCACGTCGACCCCGGTCCGCCGGATCTCTTCGGCCATCGCGGCGATCACCGCCGTTCCGTAGGCGAGGTCGCTGTCGGTGAAGAGGCGAAGGTCCCCCTTTGCCGCGAGCATTCCGTCGCGCACCGCCCTTCCCTTCCCGTGGTTCGCCGCGGAGGTGAGGAGCCGGAGAGACCCGTGCGGCAGGGAGAGCGTCCTCCCCGTTTCGCGCACCTGATCGCCGCTCCCGTCGTCCGAACCGTCGTCGGAGACGAGGATCTCATAGCGGCGGAAAGAGCCGTCTCCGCCGGAGGCGGTTTTTTCGAGCGCATCGGCCAGCCGGGTGAGCGAATCGGCGATGACCGGGCGTTCGTTGTACATCGGGATGATCACGGAGAGGGTCATGACACGGCCTCCCAGAGGGAAATCTCGGCCTCCGCCGTCACGTCGAGCGCGTCGAGGGCAGCCAGGCGTTCGCGGCCCGCATCCCCCACCCGGTGCCAGAACGGCGTCATCATGAAGAGCGCGGCGATCTCCGCCTGCGACGAAAGCGTCACCGGGAAGGAGAGCGTCCGGCGTCCGAGGAGGCTGAGCCGTCGGAAGTCATCGGGCGGCGCGGGGTGAAAGTCGGTCAGGCGCACGTCGTCGTAGAGGATCCGGCGCAGCTCCCCGAGGTGTTCCCTTCCCGCGCTGACCACGGCGAGGCGTCCGCCCGGCACGAGGATGCGCGCGGCTTCGTCCCAGGGAACCGGCGCGAAGAGGCTCAGGGCCGCGTCCATGGAGGCGTCGGCGAGGGGCAGGCGGAAGATGTTGCCCGGCAGGATCGCGGCGCGGACCGGGGACGTCCATTCCTCCGCCGGCGCGGCGATCCCGTCCTTCGGGAGGAGCCCCATGGATCTCGCCAGGCGGCATCCGGCCTCCGCGCCGTGCTTCGAGGCGTCGAATCCGTAAAGATCCACGCGGCGCTTCCCGTTCTCTGCGAGGAGCGCGGCGATCCGGCAGGAGTGGGTCCCCTCTCCCGCGCCCATGTCGGCGACGCGGAAAGGCCTGTCCCCACCGTCCGTACTCGCCGGTCCGGATTCGGCGAGCAGGGAGGCAAGCGCCTCGTCGATCGGATCATAGAAGCCGCGGCGGAGAAATTCGCTCCGCGCACGGATCATTTCTTTTTCGTCCCCCGTCTTCGCGTTGTTCTTTTTGCCGGGGGGCAGCAGGTTGACGTATCCGGCCCGCGCGAGGTCATAGCTGTGGCCCGCCGCGCATCGGAGGCATCCGGGGGCCCGTTCGAGCGAGCCGCCGCACAGGGGACAGCGGAGAGGTTCGAGAAAATCAGTCATCACGCCCGCCTTTCCCGCCGGATCAGTCGGTGATGCTCTTGATGAGCTTCGCGTGGAGCGCGTACCGCTGGGTGAAGTACCCGTTCGTGCAGGTCGAGAGGGTCAGGACGCGGTCCTTCGACGTGAAGGTGAAGTCCTTCGATTTGGCGGAGAGGTTCTGGCAGTCCTCCGCGAACGCGACAAAGTCGTCCCCCGAGGAGAAGCGGACCTTGAAGTAGTCGGAGTCGTAGGCGGTCTCGTACACGGCGAACGGCTCGTAGACGAAGATGCCGTCCATCGTGGAGACGTAGATATAGAGGTTGTTGAAGTACTCGTCCTTGAAGAATTTCGTGACGTCGTGGAACATTTCGCCGTTGGAGATGTTGTGCCCGTAGAAGACGGTGTTGTAGTTTTTCGAGACGTTGGCGTCGTTCCGGTAATCGGCGAAGATGGAGCCCTCGGGGTTATAGTCCCCGTTCGCGGCGTGGTTGAGGTAGTAGGAATTGTCCTCGCTCTGGGTGATCGGGTAGTTGATGTTCGTGCCGGAGACGTTGATCCACGCGTAGAGGTCCGGGCAGGTCCTTCTGGCGGACTGCAAAAACGCGCGCATCTTCTCGAGCTCGGCGTTGTAGGAGCGGACGGTCACGGCCTCCTCTTCCTCGCCGAAGTCGTTTTCCTCGCCCTCGAGCAGCTCGGTCATGGTGCGGATGGTCCGCTGTTCGCTGTCCTCGGCGAGGCCGGGCGTTTTGCCGCGGTCGGTGCGGAAGGCGTCGGAGACGTCGAAGGTGAAGCCGGCGGCGAAGAACTCCTCCTGCAGCTGGCTGTAGATCTTGGTCGCCTGCTGCTTCTGGATGAAGTTGCGCACGAGGAGGAAGGTGGAGACGACGAAGGACGCGAAAAAGAGCCAGAAGATGACCCGGCGGATATATTCGGACACCGGCGTTTTCATGGCTTTTCTCGCGGTATCGGAGAGGGGGATGTCGTCCTCGGCGAGGTCGTCGAGGGAATTGATGAAAAGGCCGCTCGAAAAGTCGGCGTCGCTCTCGCCCTCATCGAGGGAGAAGTCGGCGTCGTCGAGGGCATCGAGCTCGGCAAGTTCGGCGGGATCGTTCTCCCGGTCATCCGGGGTGAAGATCTCGGCGGGGTCCGGGGCATCCGGCTCTTCGTCGGCGGGCTCCGAGATGAATTCCTTGGCAAAGCGGTCGTCGGATCCGGCCGGGTCGCCGTCGCGCGGCTGTTTATGACGGTTGAAGCGGAAGAGATGGAGATTCAGATTCATGAGGCCTCGGTGCCGCGGGGCAGACGTCTCACACGGGGCTCCGCGGCGGATAAAAAGGGTTACACAGAATATTATACTACGATCCGGGCGCCATTCAAGAGGGCAAACGAAGAATTATCTGATTTTTCATCGGATATTTACATTTCGCCGCGGGGCCGGGCGGTGCCGCGGGGTCCGCGGGGACACATGACGAACTCGCCTTCGGCCGAAGAGGTCCGTCTCCTTCGTGAAGCCTGCCTTGGCAAGTTCGTTCACCAATACAGAAAGTGCGTACCTGAAGAAGGTACGCCTTTTCTATTGCTTGCGCACTAACGTTTGCGGGGATGTACACGCTGAATCCATTGTTTTTTTGTCCTTCCGGACGGGACCCAAGAGGCTTCCGCGGCCAGCCTCTTGGGGATCACCGCCGCCCAAGGCCGTTCCCGCCTTG
>JAFPWV010000038.1 GCA_017412675.1 Clostridia bacterium | reverse complement strand
TGAGCTTCTCCAAGATCGACGAGCCGCTCGAAATGCCGAGCCTCATCGCCGTTCAGAAGGAGTCGTTCAACTGGTTCCTCGAAACCGGACTCATGGAGGTCCTCGAGGACGTTTCCCCCATCACCGACTATTCCGGCAATCTCTTCATCGACTTTGTCGGCTATTCTCTCGATTCCAAACCGAAGTACCCCGTCGAGGAGTGCAAGGAGCGGGACGTGAACTATGCCGCGCCGCTCAAGGTCGACGTCCGCCTCACCAACAAGCTGACGGGCGAGGTCAAGCAGTCCTCCATCTTCATGGGCGATTTCCCGCTCATGACCGAGAAGGGCACCTTCGTCATCAACGGCGCGGAGCGCGTCATCGTCTCCCAGATCGTGCGTTCCCCGGGCATCTATTACGACAGCGCCATCGACAAGAGCGGCAAGCGGATCTTCACGTCCACCGTCATCCCCTACCGCGGCGCATGGCTGGAGTATGAGACCGACGCCAACGACGTCTTTTACGTCCGCATCGACAAGAACCGCAAGATCCCCGTAACCATCCTCATCCGCGCGCTCGGCATCCAGTCCCGCGAGGAGATCGAGGAGGTCTTCGGCACGGAGCCCAAGCTCGACGTCACCCTCGAGCGCGACACCTGCGAGGCCGAAGCAAACGAGAACAAGACGTCCATCCGCGACGAAGCGCTGAAGCAGATCTATACGAAGCTCCGTCCGGGCGAGCCCGCGATCGTCGAATCCGCCGAGATCCTCATGAACGGCCTCTTCTTCGATCCGAAGCGCTACGACCTCTATCCCGTCGGACGCCATAAATTCGACAAGAAGCTCTCCCTCGGTCCGCGCATTGCCAACCAGACGCTGTCCCGCCCCGTCGTCAGCCCGATCACCGGCGAACTTCTCTTCGAGGAAGGCAAGACCCTCTCGAAGGAAGAGGCCATGCAGATCGACAACGCCGGCGTCGTCGAGGTCTATCTCCGCGGCGAGAACGAAGGCGAGGAGATCAAGGTCTTCTCCAACGGCGCGGTCGATCCCGTCTACGTCCTCGGCTATGACCTCCACAAGGAAGGCGTCAACGAGAAGTGCCGGCTCGACGTGCTGAACGAGATCATCGAAGCAGCCAACGGCGACGAGGAGACCATCCGCGCGGAGGCAAAGCGCCGCATCGGCGAGCTCTGCCCGAAGCACATCACGAGAGAGGACATCCTCGCCTCCATCAACTACCTCCTGGCCCTGTCCCACGACGTGGGCACCACCGACGACATCGACCACCTCGGCAACCGCCGTCTGCGTTCCGTCGGCGAACTGCTGCAGAACCAGCTCCGCATCGGCCTTGCCCGCATGGACAAGATCGTCAAGGAGCGCATGAATATCCAGGACAACGAGTCTCTCAGCCCCCAGACCCTCATCAACATCCGCCCCGTGGTCACGGCCATCCGCGAGTTCTTCGGATCCTCCCCGCTGTCCCAGTTCATGGACCAGAACAACCCGCTCGCCGAGCTGACCCACAAGCGGCGTCTTTCCGCGCTCGGCCCCGGCGGTCTTTCCCGTGACCGCGCCTCCTTCGAGGTCCGCGACGTCCACTATACGCATTACGGTCGCATGTGCCCGATCGAGACCCCCGAAGGTCCGAACATCGGTCTGATCTCCTACCTCGCCACCTACGCGAAGATCTCGAAGTACGGCTTCATCGAAGCTCCGTACCACAAGGTCGTCCACGAGACCATGCCCGACGGCACCGTCCGCCACCGCGTCACCGACGAGATCGAATACATGACCGCAGACGTAGAGGACAACTACGTCGTCGCGCAGGCGAATGAACCCCTCGACGAGAACCGCTGCTTCAAGAACGCGAAGGTCACCGCCCGCGACCGGAGCGAGATCGTGTCCGTCGACCCCTCGAAGATCTCCCTCATGGACGTCTCCCCGAAGATGGTCGTCTCCGTCGCGACGGCGATGATCCCCTTCCTCGAGAACGACGACAACTCCCGCGCGCTCATGGGCTCCAACATGCAGAAGCAGGCCGTGCCGCTCCTCACCACCGACTCCCCGATCGTCGGGACCGGCATGGAGTACAAGGCGGCGGTCGACTCCGGCGTCGTGGTCGTCTGCGAGAACAGCGGCTGGGCCGAGAGCGTCACCGCGGATGAGATCGTCATCCACTGCGACGACGGCCACAAGGATACCTACCGTCTCATCAAATTCAAGCGCTCCAACCAGGGCACCTGCGTCAACCAGAGACCCATCGTCAATCAGGGCGAGCGCGTCGAAGCCGGCCAGATCATCGCCGACGGTCCCGCGACCGCGAACGGCGAGATCGCGCTCGGCAAGAACGCCCTCATCGGCTTCATGACGTGGGAAGGCTACAACTACGAGGACGCGGTCCTTCTCAACGAACGCCTCGTGCGCGACGACATGTACACCTCCATCCACATCGAGGAGTACAGCCACGAAGCGCGCGACACCAAGCTCGGTCCGGAAGAGATCACCCGCGAGATCCCGAACGTCGGCGACGACGCGATCAAGGACCTCGATCCCGAAGGCGTCATCAAGATCGGTACCGAAGTCCGCGCGGGCGATATCCTCGTCGGCAAGGTCACCCCGAAGGGCGAGACCGAGCTGACCGCCGAGGAACGCCTGCTCCGCGCCATCTTCGGTGAAAAGGCCCGCGAGGTCCGCGACACCTCCCTCCGCGTTCCGCACGGCGAACAGGGCGTCATCGTCGACGTCAAGGTCTTCAGCCGCGAAAACGGCGACGAGCTCCCGCCCGGCGTCAACAAGGTCGTCCGCGTCTACATCGCCCAGAAGAGAAAGATCTCCGTCGGCGACAAGATGGCGGGCCGTCACGGCAACAAGGGCGTCGTGTCCCGCATCCTCCCGCCGGAAGACATGCCCTTCCTCCCCGACGGCACTCCGCTCGATATCGTTCTGAACCCGCTCGGCGTGCCTTCCCGTATGAATATCGGGCAGGTGCTCGAGGTGCATCTCGGCATCGCGGCGAAGAAGCTCGGCTGGAAGATCATGACCCCGGTCTTCGACGGCGCGACCGAAGCCGACATCTCCGAATGCCTCCGCCTCGCCGGTCTGGACCGCGACGTCCTCCCGAACGAGAACGTGAGCGGCAAGAACCTCTTTGAAGAGATCATCGACCCCGCGACCGGGATCCGCGACCTCAGACCCATCACGGGCGACGAACGCGCGGATGAGGCGCATCTCGAAGAACTCCGCCTCGCCGGGAAACTGAAGGTCGTGGACGGCAAGACTGTTCTGTACGACGGGCGCACGGGCGTTCCGTTCGACAACCCGGTCACCGTCGGCATCATGTACTATCTGAAGCTCCATCACCTCGTGGACGACAAGATCCACGCGCGCTCCACCGGTCCGTACTCCCTCGTCACGCAGCAGCCTCTCGGCGGCAAGGCCCAGTTCGGCGGCCAGCGCTTCGGCGAGATGGAGGTCTGGGCGCTCGAAGCCTACGGCGCGGCTTACACCCTGCAGGAAATCCTGACGGTGAAGTCCGACGACACCATCGGGCGCGTCAAGACCTACGAGGCCATCGTGAAGGGTCAGAACATCCCGACGCCGGGCATCCCCGAGGCCTTCAAGGTCCTCGTAAAGGAACTGCAGGCGCTCGGCCTCGACATCAAGATCCTCGACCACGACGAAAACGAAGTGCCGCTCGAATCCATCGGCGACGATGAGATCGAGACGCCCAACACCGTATCCTCCTCCGACGACGAGATCACCGAGGACGACATCGGCAAGGCGGTCGAAACCGACGACATGATGAACTACTACGTCGAGGAAAGCGAAGACGACGAAGAAGACGGTCCCGACGACGCGGAACTTCTCGCGGCGGAAGCGGCCCAGCACTTCGGCTACGGCTCGTTCGACGACGACATGGACGACTGAACCCCACAGGGAAACCGGTTACTTCATATATCATACAGAGAAGGTATAATTGCTGATGGAACGCAATGTATTTGAATCGATAAAAATCGGCCTTGCTTCTCCCGAGATGATCCGCGGCTGGTCCTACGGCGAGGTCAAAAAGCCGGAAACGATCAACTACCGCACCCTGAAAGCGGAACGCGACGGTCTCTACTGCGAGCGCATCTTCGGTCCCACGAAGGACTGGGAGTGCCTCTGCGGCAAGTACAAGCGCATCCGCCACAAGGGCAAGATCTGCGAGAAGTGCGGCGTCGAGGTCACCCAGAAGAAGGTCCGCCGGGAACGCATGGGCCACATCGAGCTCGCGGCGCCCGTCTCCCACATCTGGTACTTCCGCGCCATCCCCTCCCGCATGGGCATTCTCCTCGACATCTCCCCCCGCATCCTCGAAAAGGTCCTCTACTTCGCCGCCTACATCGTGATCGATCCGGGCGAGACGCCTCTTGCGAAGTATCAGGTCCTCACCGAGAAGGAGATCCGGGACGCGCGTGAACACTATGAAAACAGCTTCCGCGTCGGCATGGGCGCACAGGCGATCAAGGAACTCCTCGCCGAGCTCGACATCGACGCGCTCTCCGAGCAGCTCAAGGCCGAGCTCGCACAGGCGAACGGTCAGAAGAAGCTGCGCATCATCAAGCGGCTCGAGGTCGTCGAAGCCTTCCGCAAGTCGGGCAACCGCCCCGAGTGGATGATCCTCGACGTTGTCCCGGTCATCCCGCCGGACATCCGCCCGATGGTCCAGCTCGACGGCGGCCGCTTCGCCACCTCCGACCTGAACGATCTCTACCGCCGGGTCATCAACCGCAACTGCCGTCTCGACCGCCTCATCAAGCTGCACGCGCCGGACATCATCATCCGCAACGAGAAGCGTATGCTGCAGGAGGCCGTCGACGCCCTGATCGACAACGGACGCCGCGGCAAGCCCGTCACGGGCCCGTCCTCCCGTCCGCTCAAGTCCCTGTCCGAAATGCTGCGCGGCAAGCAGGGACGTTTCCGCCAGAACCTCCTCGGCAAGCGTGTGGACTACTCCGGCCGTTCCGTGATCGTCGTCGGCCCGAACCTCAAGATCTACCAGTGCGGTCTGCCGAAGGAAATGGCGCTCGAACTCTTCAAGCCCTTCGTCATGAAGCGCCTCGTCGAAACCGGCAAGGCCTCGAACATCAAGGAAGCGAAGAAGAAGGTCGAGAAGGTCAACCCCGACGTCTGGGACGCGCTCGAAAACGTCATCAAGGCGCATCCGGTCCTCCTGAATCGCGCGCCGACGCTGCACCGCCTCTCCATCCAGGCGTTCGAGCCCGTGCTCGTCGAGGGCAAGGCGATCAAGCTGCATCCGCTCGTCTGCAAGGCGTTCAACGCGGACTTCGACGGCGACCAGATGCCGGTCCATGTCCCGCTGTCCTCCGAGGCGCAGGCGGAGTCCCGCTTCCTCATGCTCTCCGCGAACAACCTCCTGAAGCCGGTCGACGGCCGCGCGATCGCCGTCCCGTCCCAGGATATGGTTCTCGGGTCCTACTACCTGACCATCAATAAGGCGGGCGAACCCGGCGATACGGGCGATCCCGACCATCCGCGCACCTTCCGCGATTACAACGAGGCCGTCATGGCCTACGAGAACGGGATCATCGGCATCCACACGCCGATCGAAGTGCGCGTCAAGAAGACGATCGACGGGGAAGAGCGCGTGGGCAGGATCCGCGCGACGCTCGGCCGCCTGATCTTCAACCGCCACATCCCGCAGGATCTCGGCTACGTCGACCGCTCGATCCCGGGCAACGAATTCAAGCTCGAGATCGACGAGGACACGTTCGCTTCGGCGAAGAACCCGCTCGGCGGCGTCGGCTCCAAGCAGCTCGGCGACATCATCGACCGCTGCATCCGCAACCACGGCTTCCCGACGGCGGCGGTGGTGCTCGACGAGATCAAGGCGATGGGCTACCGCTACTCCACGAGAGCGTCCATTTCGATCTCCGTGGCGGATATCACCGTCCCGCAGGCGAAGTACGACATCATTGCGAAGGCGGAAAAGAACGTCGACCTCATCCAGCGCCGGTTCAACCGCGGCGAGCTGACCGAGGAAGAGCGTTACAACACCGTCGTCCGCATGTGGAACGACACCACGGACGCCGTCACCAAGGCGCTCTCCGACAACTTCAACAACTACAACCCGATCAAGATGATGTCCGACTCCGGCGCCCGCGGCTCCATGACGCAGATGCGCCAGCTGGCCGGCATGCGCGGTCTGATGTTCGCAACGAACGGCCGCACCATCGAGATCCCGATCAAGTCCAACTTCCGCGAAGGCCTGTCCATCCTCGAATACTTCATGGCCGCGAAGGGCGCGCGCAAGTCGCTGTCCGACACCGCTCTGAAGACCGCGGACTCCGGCTACCTGACGCGCCGTCTCGTGGACGTGGCGCAGGACGTCATCATCCGCGAAGAGGACTGCGGCTCCCGCGAGGGCATCTGGGTCTACGACATCAAGATCAACCCGACGGACGACAACGCGGTCGAACCGCTGAAGGACCGTCTCGTCGGCCGCTATGTGATCGGTGACGTGGTCCATCCCGTGACGGGCGAGGTGCTCGTGCACGACAACTGCGCGGTCAACGAGGACCAGGCGAAGGCGATCGTGAAGGCGGGCATCGAGCGCGTCCACATCCGCACCGTTCTCCAGTGCCACAGCCGTTACGGCGTCTGCGCGCACTGCTACGGCTACGACCTTGCGAACAACAAGCCGGTCAACGTCGGCGAGAGCGTCGGCATCATCGCGGCGCAGTCCATCGGCGAACCCGGCACGCAGCTCACGATGCGTACGTTCCATACGGGCGGCGTCGCGGCGGCGAACATCACGCAGGGTCTTCCGCGCGTCGAGGAACTCTTTGAAGCGCGCAAGCCGAAGAAGACGGCGATCGTGGCCGAGCGTGCGGGCACCTGCCGGATCGAGCTCGTGAAGAAGACGCACAACATCACCATCACGCCCGACGACGGATCCGAAGAGATCGTCTATCAGATCCCGTTCGGCACGAATATGACGGTCGAGGACGGCCAGCATGTGAACGCGGGCGTCGCCCTCACCGAAGGTGACAAGAACCCGGCGGACATTCTGCGCATCAACGGGATCGTGGACGTGTACGACTACATCCTGCTCGAGGTCCAGAAGGTCTACCGCAGCCAGGGTATCGACATCAACGACAAGCACATCGAGGTCATCGCGCGCCAGATGACGCGGAAGGTGCGCGTGGACGACGAGGGCGACACGAACCTGCTCTCCGGCTCCACCGTGAACCTCTCCGAGCTGATGGCGGAAAACGAGGAGATCCGCCGCCGCAGAGAAGCGGGCGAGATCGACCTCCGCGAAGCGACGAGCGAACCGCTGCTCCTCGGCATCACGAAGGCGTCCCTGCAGACGGAATCCTTCCTGTCCGCGGCGTCCTTCCAGGAGACGACGAAGGTGCTCACCGAAGCCGCCATCAAGGGCAAGGTGGACCGCCTCCTCGCGCTGAAGGAGAACGTCTTGATCGGTCGTCTGATCCCCGCCGGCACGGGCATGGACTGCTACAGCGATCTCGAGGTGGAGCGCACCGCCCCGCTCGACAATCCGCTCTTGGACATGGATCTCTCCGAGTTCGAGCTTGAAGAGGCCAAGGCCGTGATCCGCGGTACCGACGACGAGGACGATACGCTCCGCGATTCCGACGACGACCTGGATGACGACTATGACGACGACGAGGACTTCGACGACGACTACGTTGACGAGGACGAGGACGAGGACGATGAGTTCTCCGAAGAAGACGCCGACGCCGCCGATCAGCTGGCCGACGCCCTCGCCGCACTCGATCACGACGAGGAAGAATAAGTATCAAAAAACGCGGGTTGTCGCAAATAGGGTAAGAGTTTTCGCCCGCCTTTTCCAAAAGGCGGCAGGGTCCAGGGGCAGCGCCCCGGTCGACCTCCGCAGAGGTCGAAACACCCAAGACTTCCAGAGAGTTCCTCTTTTTGGTTCTTTTTCTCCTCGATAAAGGAGAAAAAG
>JAFPWV010000037.1 GCA_017412675.1 Clostridia bacterium | reverse complement strand
GCAGAACCTCCGAGGTACGCACGTTGGAGGGGTGGAGTCCAGAGGCGAGGAACCGCGCCTCTGGGAGCGGTGATTGACAAGAGGGCGGCTCCGGAGCCCTCTTGTCCGCCAGCCGCGCAGGCGAAAAAAACGATGGATTCAGCAAGTACATCCCCGCAAGCGTCAGCGCGCAAGCGAAAGAAAAGGCGTACCTTCTTCAGGTACGCACAGTTCAATATTGGTGAACGAACTTGCCGCAGGCGCGCTTATACACATTCCACAGAGACACTTCGCGCCAAGGTGAGTTCGTCTCTTGTCTCCGCGGACCCCGCGGCACCGCCCGGTCTCCGCGGCAAAACCCGAAAATTTGTTCTTGCATTTTACCCCGTTTTGTGGTATCATAAAGGGTGCGCATATACGCTATATGCCTATGTATATCCAAAAACCTCAACGGAGTCCATTCATGCCCGCGTTCATCAAATCGAAAAAACAGAAACTCCTCACCGTCCTGCGCGAGATCGGCCACCTCGTCGTCGGCAATATCCTCGTCGCGCTCGGCTTCGACCTCTTCTTCGCCGGGAACTCCATCGCGGCGGGCGGATTCGGCGGCCTCGGCCTCGTCGTCTCCCATTACCTCCCCGTCAGCGTCGGCACCGTCGTCTTCGTCGTCAGCATCCCCGTCCTCGTCTGGTCCTTCTTCGTGCAGGGATGGCGCTACACTCTCTCCGCGCTCGCCTCCACCGCCGCCCTCTCGCTCTTCACCGACCTCTTCGCCCCCCTCCCGACCGTCACGAACAACCTGATCCTCGCCTCCCTCTGCGGCGGGGCGCTCTACGGTCTCGGCGCGGCGGTCCTCGTGCGCGGACACGTCTCCGGAAGCGGCACCGACCTGCTCGGACGCCTCCTCATCACGAAATTCCGCGTGCTCACCCTCGGCATCTTCGTCATGCTCATCGACGCCGCCGTCATCCTCCTCTCCGTCTTCACCTTCGGCGACCTCGAAACCGGCATCTACGCCGCCCTCTCCATCGCCGTCTGCTCGTGGGTCACCGACGCCTGCATCAACGGCTTCAACAAGGCCTATCTCTTCCAGATCATCACCGACGTGGACGCGGACGTCCTCTCCCAGGCCGTCGCAGAGCGCCTCGAACGCGGCGTCACCCTCGTCCCCGCGCGTGGCATGTACCGGGGAGAGCCGCACAACCTCCTCCTCGCGGTCGTCTCGCCCGGCCAGGTCTACGACATGAAGGACATTCTGCGCGAGCTCGCCCCCGACGCGTTCGTCGTCCTCTCCCCCGCGAGCGAGATCCTCGGCGAGGGTTTCCACGGCGTCGACGTCACCGTGCCCGTCAAGAATTTGAAAAACGAGTGAAAACCTCGCTCGTATGATGAAAAAAATACAATCAAATCCTCTCGCGTTTACCTATGCGAATGCAACGCCTCCGGTTTTGTGATACAATACGGTTGACAAGATCAACAGAACACGGGGACTGACACAGTGGACGGCAATCACGGCACCGGCGGCGGCTCCGCATCGCTGCACGAGCGGCTCGCAGCCATCGCGAAAAAGGTCACGCTCGCCCGGAACGAGGATATTCCGGCGCAGGAGTGCGAGTGTCTCTATATCCTCACGGAGGGGATTTTGCGCGTCTGGCTCCTCGACCCGCAGGGCAACGACATCACCGACAGCTTCGTCTGGCGTCCGTGGCAGGTTGTCTCGACCGCGCCCAGGGTACTCCCCCGCATGGAGGGCATCGCGGAAACCGTTACCGCCCTCGTCCCGTCCCAGGTCCTGGTGATCCCGGTGGAAGCCGCGCGCTCCCTCTGCGCCGAGGACCCCGCCTTCGCTCGGGAATACCTCGACTATATCCGCTCGATGTATCTCGCGCTCTGGGAACACAAATCGGTCCTCATGACCCTCGACGCCGCCGCGCGCTACCGCTGGTTCCTCGAACGCTACCCCGGCATGATCGGCCGCGTCAAACACAAGCTCATCGCATCCTTCCTCGGCATGACGCCCGTCTCCCTCTCCCGCATCCGCGGAAAGCTCCGCCGCGAGGAAGAGTGACCCGCCTGCCGTTCCCGCTCCCGCTGCGCACGCTCCCCGTCCGGAGCCCGCCGCAGAGGAGCTTTTTTGTTCTCTCCCGCCGTTTTCAGCCGAATTTTTCCCTTTTGTTCACAAAAGCCCCCGCCGATGGACATATTCTTTCAGTATAATATAGAAGTCAAATTATACTCAAACCAGAAAAGAGACCGAACCCATGAAAAAAATCGGGATCGCGGCAGCCGTGCTCCTCGCCGCAGCCCTCATTCTCACCGTGACCGCCTGCACCGGAGAAGGGGAAGAGACCCTCGCTCCCGCCGAAACACCCGAGACCGCCGCCGAGACGCCCTCCTTCTCGCTCACGCCGGAGGAGCAGCTCACCCTGGCCAAGGACTATATCGATTCCCCCGTCGAAGACCTCATCGCCGCGATCGGTGAGCCCGAGGACCGGGACTACGCGCCGAGCTGCATGGGGAGCGGCGACGACGGGAATCTCTATTACGACGGCTTTATCGTCTATACCTACCGCGAAGGGGATTCGGAGGTCGTGATCGATGTGGAATAACAAACTGAAGCACGCGGCCATCTTTGCCGCCTTTGTCGTCGCCTCGGGCGCGCTCTTCCATGTGACCGTCAAGTCCATGCAGGCAGCGCAGGCAGCCGAACGAGCCGCCCAGCCCTCGGAAACCGCCGCCGTCGATCCGCTGGCACCGGAGGACGAGGCCGTCTCCCTCGAAGGGATCGCCGGGACCGACACCCTCGCGGCATCCTCCCCGGCAAGCGACGCAGCCTCCGCACCCGCGCCGTCGACCTCGGGCACGAACGGGAGCTCCGGCGGCACCGTCGTGAGCGTCATCGACGATGAGCCCGCGCCCGAAGAGCCCTCCGGGGAAGGCGTCGGCTACGCGGATGGTGAAGCGCTCGTTATGACGGCGCGCGTCTCCCTCACCCTCAAGAAGAGCGGCACCGAGCACGCCCCGTTCTTACACGGCTATGAGGACGGCACCTTCCGCCCGTCCGGGACCATCACCCGCGCCGAGGCCTGCCAGATCCTCTATAACCTCCTCTCGACCGTCCCCACGGACCGCGCAAAGCTCTCCGACACCCCGTCGAACGCGTGGTACTACGACGCCGTCGCTTCCCTCGCCGCCTACGGCGTGATCGACGTAACGGACGCCAAGGCCCGGCCGACCGAGCCCATGACCCGCGGCGAATTCGTCTCCGCGCTCGCCTACTTCTTCCCGGGCAAGATCACCCCGAAGGGCAGCTTCCCGGACGTCAAGATCGACTATCCCTACTACGCCGCCGTTCAGAAAGCCGCGGCGAAGGGCTGGATCAAGGGCTATGACGACGGCACCTTCCGTCCGAACGGCACCATCACCCGCGCCGAGGCGGCCACGGTCGTCTGCCGCGCGCTGGGCCGCACCGCCGACGCCGCCTGGATCGCCCTGAACGCCGGGGCGCCCCTCTACAGCGACCTGCCTGCGACGCATTGGGCCTACGCCACCGTCATGGAGGCCGCGCTCGCCCACACCGCCGTCGGTTCCCCCGAGACGTGGACCTCGGTCGACGGGTATGAGGGCAGCGACATCCTCATCTTCGACGGCCTCGACTACTCGGTCATGGGCGAGGACGGACAGATCCTCACAAATACCGTCTGGGGCAATCACCTCTCCCTCGATGCCGCGGGCAATTACACCTCCGGCGACGCCGACGTCGACGCGATGGCCAAGGCGATCCTCTCGAACATCACGAACAGCTCGATGACCCGGCGCCAGAAGCTCGAAGCGGCGTTCGTCTACGTCCGCGACGGCTACTTCTACCGCCGGAACAACTTCTACGAAGTCGGCCAGACCGGATGGGAGGTCGACGAGGCCCGCACGATGTATGAGACGGGCAAGGGCAACTGCTACAACTACACCGCGGCCTTCTGCATGCTGGCCCGTCAGCTGGGCTACGACGCGAACGCGATCAGCGGCCTCGTCGGCGTGGAACAGCAGAAGCACGGCTGGGTGGAGATCCCAATGGACGGGAAGCTCCTCATCTTCGACACGACGCTCGAGAGCTCCTACCTCGCGGAGGACCCGAGCTGGAACATGAAATTCTTCGCGCTCTCCTACGACGATATCCCGTGGCCCTATACCAAGTAACGACTACACCGAGGATCCCCTCGGAAGGAGGCCGTCATGAACGAATGGGAAGAGCTGAAAGAATCGCTCGGCCTGACCCCCGCGAAGGGATATACCCCCTCCCCCGCGTTTGAGAGCCTCGACCGTCTGATCCGCGTCGTCCGCCTGCAGAAGGGGGGCGCGCTGCCCGAACCGCCCGAGCCGGAGGTGTACCTCTTGTACGCCGGCGTATTGATCTGCGCCGTGGAGCGCGCGGGCGGGGAGGCGTTCATCGACAACATCCTCTGGAAGCCCGGGACGATGTATTTCGACATCCACCGCGTTGCCGGGGATGCCTGCCCGGTCCGGAAACAGGTGATCGCCGCGGAGCCCGCCGTCCTGATCGCCCTCCCGATCGCCGCCGTCGACGCGGTGAACCTCGAGGACGCCCCGCTGTTCCGCCTGTACGCGAAGCGTCACGAGGAGAACATCACGGATCTCCGGACGCACAAGAACGTCCTCCTCTGCATGTCCGCCCCGGAGCGCTATGACTGGTTCCTCGAAAATTATCCGGGCCTGATCGACCGGGTGCAGCACCGCCGGATCGCGTCGTTCCTCAACATGACGCCGGTGTCCCTCTCCCGCATCCGGCACGCGAAACGAGCGAAGACCTGAGTCAAGCCCTGCGGGGCTTTTGGCTTATGATGAGCGGAGGACGGGAGAAGGGAGCGAATTAAGAATGAAGAATGAAGAATTGGGCGCAAGTCTTCGGCTTTCGATGATAAACGTTCATGCGGCTGTACGGGAGATACCGCTGCACCCCGTTATTTGATTTGAAACCGCTTGCGGTTTCTTCCTCAATTCTTAATTCTGAATTCTGAATTCTGAATTATCTCTTCATTCCTCATTCCTAACTCCTCATTTTCAACCTGTTTCCGCAAGCAAATCCACACCATCAAGAGGTCCCCATCATGTCCATTCTCTCCCGCTCCCTCGCCGCCGTCCTCGCGGCTGTCCTCCTCCTCTCCGGCAGCATCGCCGCATCCGCCGCCGGGACTCTCCCCTTCTCCCTCCCCTTCACCGACGTGGCGGAGAACGCCTGGTACTACGGCGACGTCTTTGCGGCGTATGACAGCGGCTTCATCAACGGCCGCACCGCAACCACCTTCGCCCCGGCGGAAAACCTCACCCTCGCCGAGGTCATCAAGCTCGCCGCCTGCGTCCGCCAGAAGACCGAGGAAGGGGCCGTGACCCTCACGAACGCCCCCGACACCTGGTATCTCTCCTACGTCGCCTACGCCCTCGAGCACAACATGCTCCCCGCGGACGCGCGCTGGACCGACACCGATTTCCGCCGCGACGCCACCCGTGCCGAGACCATGGCCGTCTTCGCCAACGCGGCGGCGCTCGAGCCGATCAACGTGATCCCGGACGGCTCCATCCCCGACGTCCACACCGCGCAGGATTACGCCGAGGCGATCTACCTCCTCTACCGCGCAGGCGTCGCGCAGGGGGATGCCGATCACCGCGCCCATCCGAACGAGACCATCATCCGCGCCGAGATCGCCGCCATCGTCAACCGCCTCGCCAACCCGGAGAACCGCCTCTCCTTCACGCTGCTGCCCGAGGAGCTTCAGACGCCGGAGAACGGCGAAGCTGCCGACGCCGCAGAGCCGCCGAAGGACGAAGGGTCCGACGATCCCGCCGCAGAGACTCCCGCCGGGGAGGGGACCCTCTACGCCCCCGAACGCAGCTGGTCCGAGCGCACCCTCCATTGGGCCGCCATCTATGACGCCCGCTTCGGCGAAAAGGCGTCCGACGAGATCCTCCTCACCGCCGACGAGATCGCCGCGTACAACGCTCGCATGATCGCCGACTGCCCCGTCATGACCGACATTGCCGCCTTCCCGGATTCCGTGACCGGCGAGACCGTGCGTGCCCTCATCGGCGCGTACACCCTCCCCACCGGGTATGACTACGACAAGAACGGCAAGTGGATCGAGACCGGGACCCGGAACGCGATCCTCTCGAACCGCGCCGTCGACAAGGTGCCGGGGAGCGTTCCCGTGCGCCGCGCCGTCATCGCGTCCCGCTGCGACCTCCGCGGCCAGCCGACCGACGAGGGCTTCTATGCGTGGGGCGACACATATTACGACATGATCCAGGAGACCGAGCTCATCGTCGGGACCCCGGTCGCCGTTCTCCATGAGAGCGCGGACGGCAAGTGGCTCTTCGCGCAGGCATACCACTATGCCGGATGGATCCCCGTCACCGCCGCCGCCTTCTGCTCGGCCGAGGACTTCGCGCGCTACGCCTCCCCCGACGACTATATCACCGTCACCGCCGTCCGCGTCCCGTCGGGCGAGACCGTCCTCGACATGGGTGTCACCCTCCCCTGCGGCGGCGAGATCGGCGATTCGTTCAAGGTCTCCGTCCCCGTCCGTCAGGCAGACGGCACCCTCGCGGAACGCACCGCCGCCCTCCCGAAGGATCAGTGCGTCCGCGGCTCGCTCCCCTATTCGATGAAGAACTTCTATGAAGAGGCCTTCGCGTACCTCGGCACGATGTACTGCTGGGGCGGCAAGGGCGACGGCGTCGACTGCTCCGGCTTCGTCTGCGCGGTGATGCGCACCTTCGGCATCCATCTGCCCCGCAACTCCGCCGAACAGCGCGTGTACAGCGGCAAGACGACCGACATTGTCTACACCTCCGCGGCGGATCGCCTCTCCCTCTTTGCGTCGAGCCGGTTCCCGGTCGCGATCCACCGCCAGCGCCACGTCATGCTCTACCTCGGCGAGGAGAACGGCGCCCTCTACATCATCCACGCCTTCCAGGGCGGCGATCCCGTATCCGTTGCGGTCCTCGACCCGTGGAGCGCGATGCTCTGCGCCGTAGAGCTGCATTAACCAGTCATTCCCACCCATCTCATCACCACCGGGAGGCAGTCATGTCCAAGAGCGCAAAAGCAAAACGCCGCGTTCCCGTCCGCAATGCCGGGGACAGCCGTTCGGCGCGTTCCGCGGAGGAAGAGATCCGCGAGGCCGTGCGCCGGATCCTCGCCTGCGGAGACTTCTCGCCCGTCCGCTATCCCGTTCCCGCGGAGCGCGGCGCGCAGATCCCCCTCACGGGTCAGCCGGAGGCGTGGGGCAACGGCGGTTCCCTCGACCCCGCGGCGGTCCGGGACGTCCTCCTCTCCCTGCCTCCCCTCGCCGGGATCTCGCCCGACACCGCGGCGGAATACGCCTCCCGCGGCCGGTTTTTGATCCTGCCCGGCGGATGTGACCGGTTCGTCGCAGCGGCAGCCGCCCTGTCCGAGGTGCTCTCCTCCGGCGTCGTCAAGATCCTCGCGGCCGCGGACACGCCCTCGGAGCGGGACAACCTCGCGCGGTTCCTCTCCCTGACGCGCGCGGGTCTCGGCGGACTGAGCGTCACGTCGTATCTCCCGGGCGAATACTCGGACGGCGCGCTGTTCCAGACGGCGGCTTCGGTGTACGGGTATCTTGCGAATCCGTCTCCCGCGGCGATGGTGCTCTCGCGCGACTCCTTCTGCCGCAGCACGAACGTTCTTCGCCGGAGCGCCGACGCGGACTGTACCGAACGCCGGGATCTCTGCTCGGTGATCGCGGAGGGGCGTCCCGTCGTCCTCTGCTCGTCCCGCACGGTCGAAGGCGGCCGGACGCTGGCGCGGTGTGCGGGGGTCTTTTCGCCCGCGGCGGTCTTTGTGATCGCGGGGGAGGTCGGGCGGTTCCGCGACGCGGTGATCTACCGTCCCGACGGAAGCGCGAAGAAAGCCCCCGGCCCCGCGGGGGAACAGGTGAAGATGTTCTGACCGCCGCGGGGTCCGCGGAGACAGCGGGGAGCCCCCGCGGGCATAAGACGAACTCGCCTTCGGCCGAAGGGGTCCATCTCCTTTGTGAAGCCTGCCTGCGGCAAGTTCGTTCACCAATACAGAAAGTGCGTATCTGAAAAGGGTACGCCTTTTCTATTGTCTGCGCACTAACGTTTGCGGATTAGGAATCGACCAAGTCGATCGTTTATTTGTCCTTCCGGACGGGACCCAAGAGGCTTCCGCGGCCAGCCTCTTGGGGATCACCGCCGCCCAAGGCCTTTCCCGCCTTGGGAATCCACCCTGCCTC
>JAFPWV010000006.1 GCA_017412675.1 Clostridia bacterium | reverse complement strand
GGTACGCACGTTGAGGGGTGGAGTCCAGAGGCGAGGAACCGCGCCTCTGGGAGCGGTGATTGACAAGAGGGCGGCTCCGGAGCCCTCTTGTCCGCCAGCCGCGCAGGCGAAAAAAACAAGTGATTTCGCTGTACATCCCCGCAAACGTTAGTGCGCAGATGAAAGGAGCGGCGCAAGCTCCACTCCGTCAGCGCGCAAGCTGGATAATCGATCCAACCCGCTCTCCGCGGGCTTGCGAAGTGAGCCCGCCATGTGTCACCGGGCACCGCCCGGTCTCCGCGCGCACCTTCGACGCGCGCTCTTTCCTGTCCACGGGCACTGCCCGGACTCCGCGGCGCGCGTCACGGGGAAAAGACGCGCGCAAACACAAAAGAAAGGACCCTCACTCATGCGCATCTGTGACATCCTCGATCAAAAGAAACGCGGACACGCGCTCTCGCGGGAGGAGATCCGCTTCTTCGTCGACGGCTTCACCCGCGGCGACATCGCCGATTATCAGGCCTCCGCCCTCTGCATGGCCGTATGCATCAACGGCATGACGCCGGAGGAGTGCGCCGACCTCACCGAAGCCATGGCAAACTCCGGCGACCTGGTCGACCTCTCTTCCCTGCCCCATACGGCGGATAAGCACAGCACCGGCGGCGTCGGAGATCTCACCTCCCTCATCGTCGCGCCCCTCGCCGCCTCCATGGGCCTCTCCGTCGCCAAAATGTCGGGCCGCGGCCTCGGACACACGGGTGGTACGGTCGACAAGCTCGCCTCGATCCCCGGCTACCGCGTATCCCTCTCCGAGGAGGAACTGCTCGCGCAGGTGAAGCGGGTCGGCGTCGCCGTGGTGGGCACGACCGCGAACCTCGCCCCGGCGGACAAGAAGCTCTACGCCCTCCGCGACGTCACGGCCACCGTCGATTCCGTCCCCCTGATCGCCTCCTCCGTCATGTCCAAAAAGCTCGCCGCGGGCGCCGAATCCATCGTCCTCGACGTCAAGTACGGCAGCGGCGCGTTCATGAAGACCGCGGACGACGCCCGCCTGCTCGCCCGGACCATGAACGACATCGGGCACGCGCACGGCAGACGCATGGCCGCCTTCGTCACGTCGATGGAATTTCCCCTCGCGCCGCAGATCGGCAACACCCTCGAGGTCGAGGAGGCCGTGAAGATCCTGCGCGGCGGGGACGCACCCGGCTGGGGCATCCGCACGGTCGCCGTCCGCCTTGCCGCCGAGATGGTCACGCTCTCCCTGGGCACCCCGCGCGAGGAAGCGCTCCGGGAGGCCGAGGAACACCTCCGGGACGGCCGCGCGTACGCGAAATTCCTCGAATGGATCGCGGCGCAGGGCGTGGACGTCTCCTACATCGAAGAAAACCGCTTTGAGCGCGCGTCGGCGGTGCGTCAGATCCCCGCGTGGACGGACGGCTATTTCACGGCGGCGAACACCGAGAAGATCGGGCTGGCCTCGTGTCTCTGCGGCGCGGGCCGGATGAAGAAGGAAGACGATCCCGACCTCTCTGCCGGGCTGATCCTGCACGCCGCGCCGAACGCACGGGTCGATCGCGGTCAGCCGCTCGCCACCCTCTATGCCGCGGACGAACAGAAGCTCGACGCCGGGGAGGAGATGCTCCGGGAGGCGCTCTTCTTCACCGACGAGCCGGCCGCCGAGATCCCCCTGATCGCGGACGTGATCCGGTAACACGGTAACACGGTGACCCGGCAGCGGGGCAAAATTCGCGGGGAACCTTGACATCCCGCGCCGAATCGTGTATAATGAATTGGTTACACAAACACCTGAAAGGAATTTGAAACAATGATGAAACTCGTACTGATCCGCCACGGCGAGAGCGAATGGAACAAGCTGAACCTCTTCACCGGCTGGATGGACGTCGACCTGAGCGAAAAGGGTCACGAAGAAGCGAAGAACGCGGGGCGTCTGTTGAAAGAACAGGGCTACGACTTCGACGTCTGCTACACTTCCTATCTGAAGAGAGCGATCCACACGCTGAACCACGTCCTCGACGAGATGGACCGCGCGTGGCTGCCCGTCCACAAGAGCTACAAGCTGAACGAGCGTCACTACGGCGCGCTGCAGGGCCTGAACAAATCCGAGACCGCCGAGAAGTACGGCGAGGAGCAGGTGAAGATCTGGCGCCGCTCCTTCGACGTCAAGCCCCCGGCCCTCGATCCCACGGACGAGAGAGCGGCGAGCAACAACCCGGCGTACCGCGACGTGGATCCCGCCGAGCTGCCCCTGCACGAGAGCCTCGAGACGACCATTGAGCGCGTCGTCCCGTACTTCAACGACGTCATCAAGAAGGACATGGAAGCGGGCCGTCGTGTCGTGATCGCGGCGCACGGCAACTCCCTCCGCGCGCTGGTGAAGTACTTCGACAACATTTCCGACGAAGAGATCATCGGGGTGAACATCCCGACCGGCACGCCGCTGGTGTATGAATTCGACGAGAACTTCAACGTCCTGAAGCACTACTACCTCGGCGACGAGGAAGCGCTGAAAGCGAAGATGGAAGCCGTCGCAAACCAGGGGAAGAAGCACTGAGAGCCGCATCCGCGGGTCCCCGGCCGTGAGCGGTCGAGAAGGGTCCTCTCCGATTTCCGATGAAAGACAGCCGTGTGTCTGCATTCTCGCAGCTGCACGGCCGTTTTGCTGTCTCACGCTCTTGACGGTCTTCTCCGTGCGTGGTATAATAGGTTTATGAGATTTAGCTCCCGGCCGGGTTCGGGATATGGGGGCTCGGCGGCGGCGCGGACGCGGACAACTGCGTGAAGCACATCCAGTCCCGCGTGGGGATTTGGTTGGCGGAACACAGCTGAAAATTTCGCTTTAGTTACACAATGCTGCAAAGCATCGGTAAATCGAGCCGAAGGAATTACTTTGTGCAATGAAAGGATTTGGGGATCACGAACTCAAATGAAGGGAGAATTCGGATGGAAAAGAAGAAAAAACTCATCGTCATCCTGTCCGCCGTCATCGGGCTTTTGGCAGTGTTCCTCGTCTTATATCACCTCCCGCGAACGCTCCAGTGGACGGGGACGGCGGAGTCCCATGTGAACGGAGTCGTAGCCGATGGGACTGCGGAGCTTGAAATCGACCTGCGGATGTGGCCGAAGCTGTTCCGTGCACCGGAATTCACAGGCTCCGTCACCGTGAACGGAAAGCGCTACGTGGATTTCCGGGATTGGGGCTCTATACTCAACAAGTACACGGGTAAATATTACGAAACGTTCGTTCCCGAAACGCTGATCGAGGGAAAGCATCTGGATGGACGCCGTGTTTGGGACGATTATCTGATCATTTACCGGAACTCTCCATATCTACAGATCGTCGCTTATCAGAAACAGGAACAGCCCTTCGCGTTTCTCATCACCGGTTTCTACACGATCTATCACGACCGCCTGAGTCTGACATGGAGAACGAAATGAAATGCAAAATCCTCAATAAATCTTTAGCCTCTTCTTCCTTTCCGGCGCGGACGCGGACAGCTGCGTGAAGCACATCCAGTCCCGCGTGGGTATCTGGCTGGCGGAGCATTCCTGACGCAAACGAACCAAAACGGCCGTGAGCTGTACGTCGATCCAGCTTCACGACCGTTTCTTTATTCTCTATTTATTCTATTACTCCGCGTAGATCGGGAACTTCGCGCAGAGCTCTGCGACCTCCCGATCGATGCGCTCGCGGCTGCCCTCGAAGTCCCGGACGGCGTCGGCGATCCAGCCCGCGATCTGCTTCATCTCGGGCTCGCAAAAGCCCCGCGTCGTCACGGCGGGCGTCCCGATCCTGAGTCCACTCGTCACGAACGGGCTCAGCGGCTCGCCGGGGATCGTGTTCTTGTTCGCAGTGATGTGCACCTCGTCGAGGCGGCGTTCGAGCTCCTTCCCCGTCACGCCCGCGTTCGTGAGCTTGAGCAGCATGAGGTGGTTGTCCGTGCCGCCGGAGACCAGCTCGATGCCGCGCGCGAGCAGCTCCTCGGAGAGGCACTTCGCGTTGACGACGATCTGATGCTGATAGGCTTTGAATTCATCGGTGAGGGCTTCGCCGAGCGCGACCGCCTTCGCCGCGATGATGTGCATGAGCGGACCGCCCTGCGTGCCCGGGAAAACGGCCTTGTCGATGGCCTTCGCGTATTCCTCCCGGCAGAGGATCATGCCGCCGCGCGGACCTCTCAGCGTCTTGTGCGTGGTCGTGGTGACGACGTCAGCGTACGGCACGGGGGACGGGTGCTCGCCCACCGCGACCAGACCCGCGATGTGCGCCATGTCGACCATCAGATACGCCCCGACCTCGTCCGCGATCTCCCGGCAGCGCGCAAAGTCGATGATCCGGGAATACGCGCTCGCGCCGACGATGATCATCTTCGGCTTTGCCTCCCGCGCGATCCGCTGCATGTTGTCGTAGTCGATCCGCTCGGTCACGGGGTCGACGCCGTAGGGAACGATGTGGAAATACTTGCCGGAGATGTTGACGGGGGAACCGTGGGAGAGGTGCCCGCCCTCTGAGAGGTTCATGCCGAGGACCGTGTCGCCGGGCTGGCAGAGCGCGAAGAAGACGGCGAGGTTCGCGTTCGCGCCGCTGTGGGGCTGGACGTTCGCGTGGTCCGCGCCGAAGAGCTTCTTCGCCCGCTCCCGCGCGATGTCCTCGACGATGTCGACGCATTGGCATCCGCCGTAGTAGCGCTTCCCGGGATAACCCTCGGCGTATTTGTTGGTGAGGACGCCGCCCGCCGCGAGGAGCACGGCTTTCGAGACGATGTTCTCGGAGGCGATCAGCTCGATGTTGTGCTGCTGGCGCTCCAGTTCGCTGTGACAGGCGGCCGCGACCTCGGGGTCGAACGCGTTCAGTTCTTCAAAGAAATTGGACATGGGGACCTCTTTCGGGAAAATGAGTGTTGCCAATAGTATAGCATGGACCCCGTCCCCGCGTCAATGGCGAAGATGTACGAAATACTCGATATTTCGTTATAAATATTCATGAAATGGAGAAGCGGGGAGCCCCCGCGGGCAAATGGCGGGCTCACCGGGCGGTGCCCGGAGACAGCGGGGAGCCCCCGCGGGCAAAAGGCGAGCTCACTTCGCAAGCCCGTGAGGAGCGGGGAGCGCGGACAGCTTGCGCCACTTATTTCGTCTGCGCACTAACGTTTGCGGGGATGTACAGCGAAATCACTTGTTTTTTTCGCCTGCGCGGCTGGCGCACAAGAGGACCGGCCGCGGCCCTCTTGTGAATCACCCCGGCCCAAGGCCT
>JAFPWV010000036.1 GCA_017412675.1 Clostridia bacterium | reverse complement strand
CGGCAGTTTCTCGTCATCCTCGACCAGCGCGAACAGTTTGCGGCGATAGGACCCCAGAAATTCATTCGGAAGATATACGAGGTCGAAATCCTCCAACTCCAGCAGATCCGGTGTGCCGCCCCATTCATTCCGGATCTTTTCCATTATGGCGCGGTAGACATACCATGCTCCGCGGATGAGAAAGTGATTGTCCGTTTCGGAAACAAACAATTCCTGTTCTTCCATCGGCAATTTCTCGATCCGTTCCCCCATATCGATGTATTCAATCCCGTAACGATCGAGCGCTTCAAACAGCTTTTGCCGAACCTGTTCCGTATGTTCCGCGCGGTTGTCGAGATACCACGGATAGCGATCGGCCAGAGAGGCATATTGACACGGGACGGCGACGAAGCAGAAATGCCCGCCCGCCGCTTCGGCCGTGTCACGGTGCGCAGCAAGGTTGCGCGCGATTTGTACCGCTTTTGATTCCGTTTCCTCGTATGGGAACACGCCGTAACCCAAATAGGGAAGCAGGCAATCGTCCAAAACGACCACCTCGTTGACGACCGGCTTTCTCAAAACACGGTGTTCAGCAAGTGTCTTTGCTTCCAGACATGTTTCCCGAAGAGGAGCATGATCGGAGAGATAACGATCGATCCGGTCAAATACCGTTCCGTCCAAGATCCCGGACAGGTCCGGTTCGGGGAACTCCGCGAGCATACGGTTTTCAAAAAACGAGTATCCCGATCCTGCCGGTTGGATGGAAACAAACATCAAACCCGCAAGCATCACGGCAAACAGGATCACAAGGGCAGCCGCAGCTTTACCGTTTTGGAATTCCATACGACCCTCCTGTCAGAACTGAAAATAGATGAATGGGGAAAAGGAGCCGGACGCCAGCTTCCCATAGGCGACGATGAATGCCGCAACCGAAAAGACTGTTATGAGAATCTGGATTGCAGCCCTTCCCTTCCCCTCTCCGAGTGCCTCGTTCCATTGCATGATCTTCTGCTTCCATGGGAAGAGGAACAGGAAAGACGCGAAGATCTCCCATACATTCTCACGCAGGACATACACCGCTTCTCCCCACTTCGCTCCTTCGTTCATTCCGAACATCGATCGGAAATAAACACATGCATCCGTGATGGAATCCGCACGGAAGAACACCCAGCCGAAAAGAACCAGAAGCATGGTCAGAAGATGGCGGATCCATCCGGGAATCTTGTCGATCCGGTCTCGGATGACAAACTTCTCGATCAGAATCAGAACGCCGTAATAGACCCCCCAGGCAAGAAAGGTCCAGTTCGCGCCATGCCAGAGTCCGGTCAGCGTCCAGACAAGGAGGAGATTAAATGCCTGCCGCGGCTTTGTACAGCGGTTCCCGCCGAGCGGGATATAGACATAATCCCGAAACCATGTGGAAAGCGAAATATGCCATCGCCGCCAGAACTCCGTGACAGACGCGGACAGATAGGGATCTCTGAAGTTTTCGCTGAAATGAAACCCCGCCATGCGCCCAAGTCCGATCGCCATATCGGAATATGCTGAGAAATCAAAGTAAATCTGCAGGGCAAAAGCAACGATACCGATCCACGACAGCGGAAGCGTGAGCAGCTCCGTCCCGGTCCGCAGGAACGCGCGGTCCGTAATCGCCCCCATTGCATCCGCCAGAAGCAGTTTTTTCGCAAATCCGAGCATAAAGCGTACTGTTCCGGAGGCAAAGCAGCCGATCGTATGCTCTCGGGCAGTCAGCTCATTCGCCACATCAGCATAGCGGACGATCGGACCTGCCACAAGTTGGGGAAAAAGTGAGATATACAGCGCGACCGTCAGCGGATTCCGTGAAACCTTTGCTTTCCCGCGATAAACATCCAGCACATAGCTCATTCCCTGAAAGGTATAGAATGAAATGCCGATCGGCAGCGCGATCGAAACTTGCGGCACCATGATCCCCGCGCCACGGAAAACCGAGGAGATAAATCCGGCGTATTTGAAAACACAGAGCACGGCGAGGTTCAGAACGATCGAAAGCGTCAGGCCGGCTTTTCTGATCCGAAGCCCACGTTCCGGTCCCACGAAGAGTCCGGACAGGTAATTGACCGTCACGGAAAAGAGGAGAAGGCCGAGATATCTGACGCCGCCCCAGCTGTAAAAGATAACGCTGAACACCAGAAGCACCGCATTTCTCCATGCGAGATGTTTTTGGGGGATCAGATAATAGACCGCAAGAAATGCAGGCAAAAACAAAGCAAGAAACGTTATACTTGTAAATACCATACATCCTCCATTCCTGTGCCCATCATGCTGTTCTCAAGCATCTTTGCCTTCGGAAAGGGCCATCCGCTCCGAAAAGAACGGTCCGTCAAATCCGTCACGGCACTTCATCCCGGAACACGACTTCGCCGGTGCGGTTGTCGGTAACTTCGAGAACAAAGCCGGAGGCGGGCTGATCGGACACACGGACGGTGACGCGGCTGCCAAGACGGTCGAGCAGATCCGCAAAGAGGCGGTCCGCCGTGACGTCGTAACCCTCGGAGAGGATCACCTCGCCGCGAAAATCCGAACCGTAGAGAAGCGCAAGATTGTTGTAGATCTTACCCGGCTCGAAGCGGCTGATTTTATAGTCGATATAATGATCGTAGTCCGCGTCCCACGATGCGTACGCCGGGTCATCGCGGTGCACGAGCGCCGGGTGCCGGTCCGCGATATATTCGCCGAGGT
The DNA here is from genome assembly GCA_017412675.1 of Clostridia bacterium. Classification (GTDB taxonomy): domain Bacteria; phylum Bacillota; class Clostridia; order Oscillospirales; family CAG-272; genus UMGS1696. The sequence goes on along the minus strand of JAFPWV010000036.1, from coordinate 9,665 downwards.
AATCCGTTACGTCAACCGCGCCGATGTGATTGAGGTGGGATGCGTCGTAAGCGTCCGTCCGCCAGTCGGCGAGATCCATTTCCAGCATGTTGAGAAGCGGGATCCCGTAGTTTTCGCGGAGAAGCGCTTCCACCGTCGCGAGGGCATCGGCGGCCGCCTGATCCGCGAGAAACGGGACATAGGTGAAGAGCAGCTCGATCCCGTTTTCGCGGCAATACGCGATCAGTTTGTCGAGATAACCGACATTGACCGTCGTGAGCGTGCGTGCCGTACCGGTCTGCGGCTCGACATACCCCGACGCGTCGTAGAAGCCGAGAACGAACGCCGCGCCCTTCTGCGGGATGTCGCGCGGGCTGAAGTTGTCCTTTCGGATCTCGGACCAGCGGCTGTGATACATCGCAAACGGGAAGAGGAAATCGTACCGCTTGTCGTAATCGTCGAAGAGATCCCGCACCGCTTCGATCTTCAGGCGGGAAAGCGGGAAGGGATCGAACTGGACCCGCTGGAGGTCGCGGGAATCCGGGCGGACTTTGCCGTTGCCGACCTCGGCGGATTCCACGAAGCCGTAGAGATCGACCACGACGAGCTTCGGGGCGGTATAGCGGGAGAGAAGCTGCAGGATATAGTAGTCCTCGGGAAGCGAGCAGTTATTCTGTCCCCAGTTGTACGACGCGATGCCGTATCCGCGCCACAGCTCCTGCGGCAGGATCGTGTTGTAGGCGTGGCTCGTGCCCATGACGATGACGTCGAAATTCGTATCGGACGCAAAGAACTGCTTATATTTCTCGTCCACGTCGGTCTTATCGAGGAACCGGGCTGCGGCGTTGACGGACAGCACAAGCAGCAGAGCGAACAGGAGGATGCCGCCTGCCCGCCGGAGTGTTTTCTTCATCGGATGTACCTCCTTTGCTGCCGGTCAGAACTGGAAATAGATGAAATTCGACGCGTTGTAAACGGAACCCCAGACGCCGAAGATCAGGATGCCGAGGATGGCGCCGATATAGACGATCCACCGGAAAGCGGTCGGCTCTTTCTCGATCCTCTCGCTGAGCCGGATACCGTGACGGGCACAGAGACCCGCCGCGAGCAGGATCCCGAGGCTGAGAATCAGCACGGCGAATTCCTTCTCGCTGAGGATGCCGCCCGCCGCGGTGCCGTCGAAGAGGATCCACGGGTTATGCGTGGTCAAAATGCTCGAGAGAAGCGTCACGGCGTGCCGGATCCCGTTCGCGCGGAAGAAGAGCCAGGTGAAATCGATCAGGAGGAAGGTGCCGAGAGTCTTTGCCAGGCGGGAGGCAAACGAATCCGCGCCTTTTTTGAATCTCTTGAAGGCGCCGGAGAGCAGGTCCTCGAGGATCTGGAAAAGCCCGTTGAGGCCGCCCCAGAGAACGAAGGGCCAGCGCGCCCCGTGCCAGAGTCCGCTCAACAGAAAGACGATCATGATGTTTCGGTATTTCATGAGTCTTCCCTTCCGGCTCCCGCCGAGGGGGATGTAGACGTAGTCGACGAACCAGGTGTTGAGCGTGACGTGCCAGCGTTTCCAGAATTCGCGGATCGAGGTCGAGAGATACGGCTCCTCGAAGTTCTTCACGAGCCGGATGCCGAGCGTTTCCGCTGCGCCGAGCGCGATCGTGGAGTAGCCGGCGAAGTCGCAGTAGATCTGGAAGGCGAAGAGAACGGTCGCAAGGACGATGTACGCGCCGGGGAACTTCTCCGGCGAGCCGTAGACGACGTTCACATAGATCGCAGCGCGGTCCGCGATCACCATTTTCATAAAATAGCCCCAGAGCATCACAAGAAGGCCGTGCCGCACGGTTTCATAGGATGGGCGCGGCAGCTCCTTCAGCTGGGACATGAGGTTTTCGCTCCGCTCGATCGGACCCGCGACGAGCTGCGGAAAGAACGAAACGAAGAGCGCGTACTGCAGAAAGTTCTTCTCGGCGGCCACTTTCCCGCGGTAAACGTCGATCATGTAGCCGATGGTCTGGAAGGTATAGAACGAGATCCCGACGGGCAGGACCGGATCCCACGCGGGCATCTCAGCCGCAAATCCGAGCGCGTCAAGCACCGCGATGGCGGACGCGCAGGCGAAGCGGAAATACTTGAAGAGAAAGAGCACGGAGAGGTTGAGGACGATCCCCGCGGCAAGCACGAGCCTCTCCCCGCGTCCCGTCGGCTCGCCGGTTTTTCGGCGGACTGCCTGAATGCCGAGCGCGCAGGCGTAGGTGAGGACCGTGGAGAACAGGATGAGGACGACATAGCGCGGGTTCCAGGACAGATAGAAAAAATAGCTGCACACCAAAAGCCAGATCCCTTTCGCTTTTCGGGGCAGCAGATGGAACAGGATCAGCGTGATCGGGAAGAACAGGAGAAACCGGAAGGAATTGAAGAGCATGTCACACTCCGTCTGTACGGATTGCCGCAAGGGTCCGGAACCGCCGGAAAAACCCGTTTCCCGACAATCCCGTCTGTTTTTCGCCTTTGACTGACATGATTATACCACAGTCCCCGGCGGGATGCAAGAGGGAGATGGCAGACGGGCGCCGCAACCTTTGGTTGAGGAGAAAAAGAAAAAGCGGTGATTGCTTTTTCGGCTGAAATGCGGTATGATGGGAGCAGGAGGTGATTTTATGACCATCGGCGAAAAAATCAAGGAACTGCGCAGCGCACAAAACGTCACGCAGGAACGGCTGGCCCGCGCGCTCCACATTTCCCCGCAGGCCGTCTCGAAATGGGAGCTCGGCACCGGGAATCCCGACGTCTCGATGATCGCGCCGCTCTGTCACTTTTTCGATGTGTCGGCGGACGAGCTCTGCGGCGTGGAAAACGGACGGATCGACGAAATCTTCCGGGAAAACGAGGCGAAGAGCACGGAACTCTATGCCGCCGGGAAAATTACTGATATGCTCGCGCTCTGGCGGGGGGCGGCGGAGCGGTATCCGCGTCATTGGCCCACCCTCTCCCGGCTGGCGTTCGCATACAGCGCCGCGGCGCACACATACGAAGAGGTTCCCGCAGGAGAGGACCGCGATTCGCTGATCGAGGAAGGAATCCGTATCGGTGAAGAGATCCTCGAGGAATGCGGCGACGCGGACGTGCGCGGTTTCGCGTCGATCTGTCTGATCCCGGAGTATATCGGACGGGACGGTCCCGGAGACGCCCGGCGCGCGCTGACGATCGCGGAAATGGCGCCTGACATCCATGTGTCGCAGCAGTTCCTTCTCCGGTACGCCTGCGCCGCGGACGAGGAAAAACGGGAACGGAACGCGCGGGACCTTTTCATGATCTGCCTCCGCACCGCCGTCGATTTGATGAAAGAGGCGGACGCGGCGGCATGGCCCGATGACATGCGGGCTGAAGCCGCTGATCTGGCAGCACGCATCGCGGCGGTGGGGGAGAGCGATCAGAAGCGAATATCCGATTGACAGGCGATCAAATATCCGTGGATAAGCATTCTCATGAAACTGATAAATAAGCCAAAGCAGCCGCTCGGTTCTCCGGCAGACGTCGGGAGTTACCTGCAAACGCAGGGCATGGCGGAGGACCTCTCGGACTACATCGGCGCGCTCCGTTCGGAAAAACGGTATCTCTTTGTGCCGAGGCGGTATTTTATCCGGACCTTCGCACTCTACGCGCTCACCTTCACACTCATTGGGTTCTTCTGCCACGGCATTTTCGTCATCCCGATGATCCCCGCGCATGTTCTGATGTGCTTCAAGCTCCGCGTTTTCTGCAACCAATGCGCGTCGTTCAACCTGTCCGGAAGGAAGCTCATGTTCCTCATGGCGGTCTGGTATCTTCTCAGCCTTATCCTCACCCGCCTTCTCTGGGTACGGCTCGAAGACGCGCTTTTGTCGGCGACCGGATACCACATTTCGACCTACAGCCGATAGGAGGACGTATGACAGCACCCACGACCATCCCGCCCCTTTTCTGCGGTGCAAACCGGAACATCGCCTTCGCAGAAACGCTCGAAAGTCTGCGCTTCCCTCTTTCAAACGCCGCGAACCGGCTGACGGACAACCCGGCGGAGATCGCCGCGCGGCAAGGTATCTTTTCCGACCTCATGGATCTCCCGGCTCTCGAAGACACCTTTGCGAATGCCAAGACGAAGCTCGACGCCCTCGCGGAACTGGTGCGCAAATCCGGCGGCTTTCTTCCGAAGGACAGCGAATCCGCCCTGTATGCCCTGCGTGAGCTGACCGTATTCACCGACGCCGTGGAGGCACTTTCCTATGCCGGACCCGTCCGCTCGGAGCGGCTGTCCGCGTTCTTCGCGGCGGTGCGCCGGATCGAAGAAGACCCGGATTTCGCCGCTCTCCGAGACTGGCTCGACACGCTGGCGGACTCTCTGCGGGACATCCGGTCGCTGACCCTCGGCGTGAATCTTGACGCGCAGCTCAACGCGACGGAGGCCGGGATCGTCTCGATCAATCCGAAGCCCTTCATGGGAGGAAATTTCGCGGAGTGCAAACTTAGCAGGGAGACGGCGGATGCGGGGTATTCCGTTCTCAGCGTCATCGGCATCCGGGAAAGCGGACTCTTTCTCGGGCCGGACAAGCTCGCCGTCGACCGCGCGTTTTATGCCGCGATGAACGAGATCGTCCGGGGATCGCTCCGGCATCTGCGGCGGCAGATCACGTCGGATCTTGCGGATACCATGCGCTCTCTTCTCGCCCGTGCGGAGGACATCAGCCATATCCTCTCCTGTGCTTCCCTGCTCCGCCGGATGAAGGAAGCGGGCCTCCCCCTGACCTTCCCGGAGATCGGTGGGGAGACGAAGATCCTGCGGCTGTACAGCGCCTCTCTTGCGGAAAAGCTGGCCACGGCCCAGATCGTGCCGAGCGACGTTCGGATCACGGATGCGGAGCGGATCTTCATCCTGACCGGGCCGAACGCCGGGGGAAAGACGGTTTACTGCACCGCGCTCGGGATCGCCCAGCTGTTCTTTCAGCTCGGTCTGCCGATCCCGGCGCGCTCCGCCTCGATGCGGACCTATGCAAAGATCGCCGTCCACTTTACGAGGGAGGCAGCGGGATCGACCGAAAGCCGTCTGGCAAACGAAGCGGTGCGGCTCAGGGAAATCCTCGACGGCGCGGACAGGGACACGCTGCTCCTGCTCGACGAAACCTTTTCGAGCACCAGCGCGTTCGATGCGCTGTATCTGGCGGAGGCGTTGATCGACTGGCTGCTCGATGCCGGATGCCGGGTACTCTATTCCACGCATCTGCACGAGCTGACAGCAAAGTACGGCGGGGGCGTCGTCCCGGGCGTGTCCTGTCTGTCTGCCAAGATCGAAGACGGACGGCGGACATACGAAATCGTCCCGCACACAGCCGAAGACCCGTCGACAAGCCTCGCGCGGGACATCGCCGTCGAAAACGGACTCGGGTTTTTGTTCGGGGAATACGCGGATATCCCATGAAAGCGCACTCCCGGTCCGCAGCGCCGCTCATCGTCCACCCCATGATAAAAGCCCGCAGTCGAAAAGCTGCGGGCTGGTATTTTGGTTTGGATGGGGCCGTTCAGCGGATGAATTTCTCGAATTCAAAATAACAGTTGAAGTCGGCCTCGACATAGATTTCGTCCCACGAAACGCGGGCCATGGTGACGCCCAGCACGCTCTTCGCGTTCAGGCGGCGGTTTCCGTTGACCAGCCAGACGTGATAGGAGCATTTCGTCGCGATCCGGACGAATTCCAGAACGTCGGCGGTGGTCACCAGTTCGATTTTGTACATGTACTTGTTGTTGCAGATCATTGCGATACCCTCCTCTGGGAAAAATGGACGGCGGAACGGGGCTTTCTCCTGCCGTCTGCCATGATTATAGTCCTTTTTTCCGCGTTGTCAAGAGGGCGGCTGCAAGTTCTCCGTTTTGACGGATTTGTCAACAGTTTCTGCGTTTTGATGTGCTATTTTCACAACTCAAATATGATCGTTTTGTGCATCATGACTGCGTTTCGAGACGTTCTTTCGCCGATCGGTCAGGTGCTCTCGATCTCCGCGGGGAAGACGATCCCGCTCTGACGCCGGATCTCGTCCATGATCCCGAGGGTGATTCTCGTGGTCTTCTGCCAGGGCTCGGGGGACGCTTCCCCGCGCACCGCCCGGACGAAATCGGCGACCTCGAAGCGCATATTGTCGCCCGTGCGGTCTCCGACGAGGATCCTTTCTTCCCCGCCCCGGCGCTTCAGCGAGACACGCTCCATCGTCGAGAGCTTGCCGAGGAGCACCGCGCCCTCCTCGCCCGTGATGACCGAGGGATTCGCGGATTCGGTGATTTTTGAGTAGACGATCTCCGCCTGCAGCCCCGGATAAGTGAGGAACGCCGTCCCCATGCCCTCCATGCCGTTTTCGAGGATCACCGAGCGGGACCAGACCGCCTCCGGCGCGCCGAAAAGCATCGCGCAGACGTGGACGGCGTAGCAGCCGATGTCCATGAGCGCGGCATTGCCGAGCGTCAGGTTGAAGGCGTTCAGGACCTCGCCCGCGCGGAACCGGTCATAGCGGGACGAGTACTGGCAGAAATCGAAGCACGCGCGGCGCACCGTCCCGATCTCCCGCATGGCCTCCCGCGCCGTTTCCACCGCGGGATCGTGGCCGGGACGCATCGCTTCGAGCACGGTGACGTGATTCTGCTCGGCCGCGGCGAGGAGGATGTCCCATTGCGCGGCGTTGAGGCACGCGGGTTTCTCGACAAGGACGTGCTTGCCGTGCCAGACCGCCATCATCGCCTGCGGATAGTGCAGGAAATTCGGGCTTGCGATGTAGACGGCGTCGATCTCGGAGGAAAGAAAATCCTCCATATCGGTATAGATCGCCGGGATGCCGTGCTTCCCCGCAAATGCCGCACCGCGCTCTTCGGTCCGGGAATACACCGCCGCGAGGGTGATGCCGTCCACCTCCTTCACGCTGTCGCACAGCCAGTCCGAGACGAAATTCGTGCCGATCACGCCGAGCCTGATTTCCATATCGCGTCCTCCGTTCGAAAATTCATAGTTTATACGCATTTCGTTCAGCTTGTCTTCTTGCAAGGGATCGGGTTTTATGCTATCCTAAGCACAGGATCCCTCCCTCATCAGAATACAACAACTGCGCGGGCTTGTCAAGGGTTTTGCGAAAGAAATCCGCAGCGCCGCTGCAGAGGACGGAAAGAGGACGCGAATGAACGAAGAACTGTACAGAATCATCACCTCGCATGAGCACCGCGCGCTCCGCGGACCCGCGCTGGAAGACCGTTCGGCGGTTTATGCGGCGGAAAAGCTCTCCCCGCGCGCACGGATGTCCGACCGCTTCGTCCGCCTGATGGACGCGGAGGTCCCGCACATCCTGTCGGGGCAGAAGATCGTCTTCCTGCGCACGGTCCCGAAGCCGTACGACTGCTTCACCGAGGAGGAGTGGGCCGAAATCAGGTCGAAGCACTTTGTCCACGAGCTCGGATACATCTCGAACATTTGCCCGGATCACGGATTCCTGATCGGGATCGGGCTCGAAAAAGCGAAGGATTTCGCAGATGAGTACGGACGTGCCGACATCGACGCGCTCCTGCGTTTAGTGGAACGATACCGCGCGCTCGCCGTCGAAGAAGGACGGGACGACGTGGCCGAAGTCCTCGGAAGAGTCCCCGCCAAGCCCGCCGAAACCTTCCGCGAAGCGCTCCAGTTCTTCCGGATCGTGCATTTCGCGCTCTGGGCCGAGGGGAATTATCACAACACCGTCGGGCGGTTCGACAAGTGGATGGCGCCCTATCTGAAAGCCGACCTCGACGCCGGGCGGATCACGAAGGACGAGGCCTACGACCTGCTCCTCGATTTCTTCCTCTCGTTCAACATCGATTCCGATCTCTACAACGGCATCCAGCAGGGCGACAACGGCCAGTCCATGATGCTCGGAGGCGAGGTCGGCGCGGGCGGTTATCTCTGGAACGACCTCACCGAAATGTGTCTCCGGGCGTCGGCGGAGCTCAAGCTGATCGACCCGAAGATCAATCTGCGCGTGAACAAGAAGACGCCGCTCTCCGTCTACGAGGAAGGGACGAAGCTCACGAAGGTCGGGCTCGGCTTCCCGCAGTACTCGAACGACGACACGGTGATCCCCGCGCTCGTGAAATGGGGGTACGATCCGGCGGACGCAGCGGACTACACCGTGGCGGCGTGCTGGGAATTCATTATCCCGGGCAAGGGCATGGAGATCGCGAACATCGGCGCGCTGAGCTATCCCCTCGCCGTCGACCGCGCCTTCCGCTCTTCCCTTCTGACGTCCGAAACCTTCGACGATTTCGCCACAGCGGTAGAGCGCGAGATCCGGTCACAGGCCGAGGAGATCATGGCGAAGGTCCATGACGTCTGGTTCGTGCCGTCCCCGTTCCTCGATCTGCTCTACGGCGGGCGGGACATTTCCAAAGGCAACAAATACAATAACTTCGGCATCCACGGCACGGGCATCTCCTGCGCCGCCGATTCGCTCGCCGCGATCAAGAAGTACGTCTACGACGAGAAATCCGTCACGAAGGAGGACTATCTCGCGGCAGTCGACGCGGACTATGCGGGATATGACGAGCTTTTGCACCGGCTCCGCTACGAATCCCCGAAGGTCGGATGCGGCGACGGGGAGGCGGACCGCTGGCTCGTATGGCTAACGGAAGCCTTCGCAGGTGCGCTCGACGGACGGCGCAACGAACGGGGCGGGATCTGGCGCGCGGGGACGGGCTCGGCGATGTTCTATCTCTGGCACGCGGCACAGATCGGCGCATCCCCGGACGGACGGCGCAAGAACGAGCCCTTCGCGGCGAACTACTCCCCCTCGCTGTTTGCGAAGATCGACAACCCGGTCGGGATCGTCAAGAGCTTCACTGCTCCCGATCTCAGAAAGGTCTGCAACGGCGGCCCGCTGACGCTCGAATTCGACGCCGGCATCTTCGCCGAGGAGGAAAACTGCTCGAAGGTCGCTTCTCTCGTGCGGTATTTCGTGCAGAACGGCGGACATCAGCTCCAGCTCAACGCGGTGAACCGGGATGCCCTGATCGACGCGCAGGCGCATCCGGAGAAATACGAGCGGCTCATCGTGCGGATCTGGGGGTGGAGCGCGTACTTCGTCGAGCTCGACAAGTGCTTCCAAGATCACGTCATCCGGCGGCAGGAATACCGGATGTAAACCGAATCGCATCAAAAAGAGGCTGCCGTTCTGACAGCCTCTCTCTGTTGGATGGGGATCAATAGTTTTCCGCGTTGATCTCGAAGTATGCCTGCGGATGCGCGCACACGGGGCAGATCTCGGGCGCGGTCTCGCCGACGACGATGTGACCGCAGTTGCGGCATTCCCACACCTTGACGGCGCTCTTTTTGAAGACTTCCTGCGCCTCGACGTTCTTCAGGAGCGCGCGGTAACGTTCTTCGTGGTGCTTTTCGATCGCCGCGACGCCGCGGAATTTCGCCGCGAGTTCCGGGAAGCCCTCAGCCTCTGCCGTCTTCGCAAAGCCTTCGTACATGTCCGTCCACTCGAAGTTTTCACCGTCGGCAGCCGCCCCGAGGTTCTCCGCGGTCGAGCCGATGCCGTTCAGTTCCTTGAACCAGAGCTTCGCGTGTTCCTTTTCGTTGTCCGCCGTCTTGAGGAAGAGCGCGGCGATCTGCTCGAAGCCTTCCTTCTTCGCTTTGGAGGCAAAGTAGG
>JAFPWV010000035.1 GCA_017412675.1 Clostridia bacterium | reverse complement strand
CTTCTACAACCATGTCAGGCTCCAGTCAAAGACAAAACTGACTCCGGTGGAGTTCCGGAATCAGTTCTGCGCTTGATTGCGTTTCAGTTGCTTTTTTGTGCTGTCCGTACAAAATGGAGCGGTTCAAGATCGCGGTGCATCGCGTGGATGTACCCACCCGCGGGATCGGCCCAGTCCTTCGTCTTCTCCGGAAGGACACAGTCCGCCGCATATCCGCCGAAAGGCGCGTCGGGATCGGTCCGTTTCGGATAACGCGCCATCTCATACGCCCGCTCCCCGATCCAGAAACCGTCTGCGGCAGAGGGCACGGGGGCGGCCCAGAGTCCCGGCTCGATCTCCTCAAAATCTGCGCGCCGGAGGACGACCGTTCCGCGAAGGATCGCGCCGTCCTCTCCGATGATGCGGATGTTCTTCTTTCCCCTGATCCGGACCGGCTCCCGGAAGCGGTGAACGCCCGCCGGAATGCGGATCTCGGTGTTGTCGTGCCAATCCTGAAAAAGCGTCATGGGTTTCCTCCTTGCGCCGCCTGATGATCCGCGGGAAATGTCACCCCGCCGTTCCCATTATACCAGATCGCCGGACGCGATGCAAGGGGAAACTATGCCCGCGCAAGGCTGAATTTCAACGATGCTCCGCCAGCCAGATCGTCGCGCGGGACTGGATCGCCGACGCGCAGCTCTCCGGGGTCGAAACGCCTCCCAGGAGTCCTGAGATCTCCTCGTCAATGATCTCCTGAACCTCTTCCGGAACCCTTGAAATCATGGGTGTTCCCGCACCGGCAATCATGGCTTTCATCGCCTCGCGATCCTCTTCCGTAAACCGGGCAACGATTCCAGGGGTTTTGAGATCGCTTTCCGTCATCGGATGTTCCGGATCAACAGGATGTCCCTCCGAAGTTCCGTTGTAATAAAGCAGGAATTCCGTATCATAATACGGCTCTACATATTTATTAAAATCGGAGATCAACGCCGGGCAAAAGGCAAGTTCATTCTTCTGTTCTTCTTTTACAAGGAATCGAAGGAGCTGCCATGCCGCGTCTTTATTCTCGCTGAATGAGGTAATCATCCATGAGGTTTCCGTTCGGATCAGGATCCCGGATTCCCCGGATGTCGGATACCCGATCGGAACTGCATCTCCGTCTGGATAAAACAGTTTCAACTGGAGATACTGGTCGATCCCCGGCATCGTCATCCGTATCCGCTGAAGAACGAGTTTTCCTTCGTGATACAGGTGATAGCGTTCCTCCTTCGGCGTTGAAGCCAGCGGAGAGCGTCTCTCATATTCTTCCGTATTTGCCGGGAGTGAAAGCAAGAGCCGGAGATATCGGAGGAAATCTTCACTTTCAAAAGAGCAGGTGCCTTCTTTGGAGTTGATAAAGGCGCCGAAACCTTCCGATCCGAGAAGGACCTGGTTGGCGTTCGATTGAAGCAGCTGCCAGATAAGTTCCGTCCCCTCGGGCAGGGTATCACAAAAATCGAGCAGCTCACGGACAGACCATTTGCCTGCGTCGGCGGCCTTTCCGAGCATTGACCGGCTTCCCGCCAGAAGTTCGAGCGAGAAGCGGTTGGTCAAGCCCCAGATTCCGCCGTCCCCATCATCGTAGACGCGGAGCAGCGAGGGGAAAACGGTCTTGGTGTTGACTTCCGGATCGTCCGCGAGATACGGCATGAGATCAGTGTACAGTTTCTTTTCCACGCACATCTTCATGGAGGCATCCATGTTGTATGGACCGGCGATCAGATCCGGCGCATATGCCCCCGTCAGAATATCGACTGACAGACGGCGACTCCCTCCGTCGGGGTCCTCGTCGGTGTTGTACACGGAATAGTCATTCACAGACACATAAATGTCGTCGTGTGCTTCGTTGAAAAGAAGGATCTTCTCATAGAAACGATTCGATATTTTATTCGCGCAGGCGATTTCCATGACGGTTTTCCGAAGTTCTTCCTCTCCGGCCTTCCGGTACATCGACAACAGATCGGCTTCGATGTCCGCGCGGTTCCGTATCAGAAGGACGTGTTCCGCATCCGGGATCGCCAGAATCCGCGCGGAGATGCTGCTCAGCCCGGAATTGACATAATGCAGAAGGAGACGGTCCTTCTCCCCTTTTCGATGACAAAAGATACCGCTCGTCACGGTATAATAGTAATCAGCCCCCTTGCCGAACCAAACGCCGGACGTCCCGGTCGGAAGGGTGACCGTCTCTGCGAATCCGTCAGATTCCGGATCGATTCTCGCCAGCTTGTATAGCGTTTTCTCAAAAAACATGACCCATACGGAACCGTCGCTGTCCCGCAGAAGACGTTCTCCCCGCGGTACGTTCAACAGCTGCCGGCAGGTCAAGTCAGAGGAAAAAACAATCGCCGCGTTCTGGGCGAGAAGATAAATGTTCCCCGCCTTGTCCTCTGCGGTTCCGTAGAAATCACGGGAAACGGAAGGCGGAAGGAGCTCTCCGAGATCCGCTTCCGAAATCACATCTCTTCCCAATGCCCGCACGAGACGGTACTCTCTGTTCCCCCCTTCGGTTTCCGCCATCGTTGCCAGAACAGCCCCTTCCGCCGTGACCGATCCGCTGAGGATCGAACCTCGGACGGAAAAGGACCGAAGCGATGTCACCGTATCTCCGTCCGGCGTGCAGGCATAGATCGTGACATCATTCTGCAGCGCGCTCCCGAACCCTGTTTCTTTTACGGCTGCACACAGAACACTGCCGTTCTCTTCGTCCGTATACGGGAGGATCGATGACAGCGGGCGTTCTCCTTCCGGCAGGATCAGCGGCGTTCCGCGGAAAACGCCTTCGAGTTTCCGGGACGGACGTCCACTATTCCGACCGCAGCTTGTCAGACACATAACTGCCGCCAGCAAGAACAGCAGGATACCGCAGCGTTTTTCCGTCAGTTTCATGTCCTTCTCCCCTCAATACTCCCGTTTGTTGAGGTAAACGAGTTCCTCTTCCGGGACCTGCCTGTACCCCCATTTCATCGGATCCGTCGTCATCGCCGGAAGTCCGTCCGCTGTGACGCGCGCGTTCCATTCCGCCGTATATTCGGTGCGATAGCGAATAAAGTCGTCCAGACGGACTTTATACCCGAATTCCGGATTTTTCAGGTTATGTTCCTCCAGATACCGAACCACATCTGCGTCTTTATCCTTTTTATACATTTGGTTTTCTGCGGGATTCGTGATCTCCATCTTGAAATCGAGAGAGCTGATGTCCGTTCGGATCGGATATAGATACTCCACACCGTCGATCTCATGGATCTCAAAGATGTAAAACGGGACATAAGCGTAATCTACGGGAAGAGACCGCCATTCCGTCAGATACGGCAGGTAAGCATCCGCGATCAGGTATTCATCGCCGACATGATAACGCGGATAACCATAGACAGCATACACGGGTGACGACCACGCATCCATCACATAAGCATCTTTGCCGATTTCCGTATCATTCGACTCATCGCGCAGAACCATGACGTGATAAATGGCTTTCGGATTACCGTAACTTCCGGTAACATAAGGAACAGCATAATAGCTTTCCATTTCAAGGATTTGAATGCGATAGCAGTATTTCGGGATTTCATTGTCTACCGGCCCGTGTTCCAGCCAGTTAAAACATTCCTCAAAATACTCAATTTCCACCATCGTGGGATGTTCAAAATCAAGGATCGTCTCTTTCCCGGTAGACCCGTTGATGACTCTTGCCGTTTCATACCCGGCTGCCGTCGTCCTGGCAAAGCCCTTGAAAGCGGGCATATCAGGCTTCCCGCAGGAACCCAAAAGAAGCGCGAGCAGCAGAAGGATGCCATATCGTTTTATCATTTTCCAAAACCTCCCGATTCTGAATCGATGCGCAAAGGTACTGCTGTGATTCCCATATTCAGGATCCGTGCACATAAAAATCATTTGTGCTCCGCCAGCCAGATCGTCACGCGGGACTGGATCGCCGCGGCGCAGGTCTCGGCGGTGGAATGAGCAGCGAGGAAGGCGGAGATTTCTTCCGTCACGATCGCTTCAACCTCGGACGGGATCCGGTCGGCGATCCTTCTGACCTTGCGGCTGTCGAACTGCTCCCGGAACCGGGCCGCGTCCTCTTCGGTGAAATCAAAGACAAAGCCAGGCTCATCGAGATCCGCTTCTGTGAAAGGATGCTCCGGGTCCTTCTTAACCGAGCCGCCGCCCCCCGAAAAATAGACGAAAAAGGTATGATCCAGCGTCTGCTGCACGGCAACGTCAAAAAGATTCTTCAAAACGGGGAGAGCACCTGACCAGATCACGCGGCCCGTGTCTGCGGCGCGCTTCGGCTCGAAAATCGCCCGGATGATCTTCCAAGCAATGTCGGGGTTTTCCGCCTCCGCGCCGATCATATAGGTCCAATCCGTAGTCGGACAGAACGCATAGCCGGCGGTGTCCGGATAGCCGATGCGGGTGTAGGCTTCGGTGCCGAAAACGGAACTATCCGATGTCAGAAGGCCCATGTTGACATACAGACGGTTCGCCAGCGCAAGCCTGTTGTTGTAGGCATATTCGTATTTCTCTGCCGACGGTAGATCGTCATACGGAGACTGTGCCCTCAGTTCCTCCCACGTAGCGGGAAGGGAGCGCAGGAAGTTCAGATACCGCACGAACGTCGGGCTGTCGAAGGAGCAGGTCCCCGCGCTCCGGTCCAAAAAGGCAGAATAGCCGTAAACGCCGAAAATGATTTCGGATGCGATCTGCTGAGAGAGGGAGGGGATGAGCACAACGTCCTCGGGAAGGGATTCGGCGAGGTCGAGAAAATCGTCCAGCGTCCATCCGCTCTGCCCCGCGTATTTGCCGAGCAGGGCGTCGTTTCCTATGATGGTCTCCACCGTAAACTGGTCTGTGATGCCCCACAGTGCACCGTCGTCCGCTGTGTAAAGTTCGAGGATCGCGCCGAACACGGTGTCCCGGTTGACCGTATCGTCCGCGTCAAGGAAGGGGGTGAGGTCCTGATACAGCTTTTTTTCCAGCATGGTGACGGTGACGGTTTCCCGGACGGACGGCGTAATGACGAGATCGGGTTTGACTGTTCCCGTCACCAGATCGAGCGCCAGCTTATCGCGTCCTGCTGTTGGATTGAAGGAAGTGTTGTATTCGCTGTAATCCAAAGCGATGATCTTCACGCCTTCGTCTTTCTCGAATTTCGTGAGTATGGACTGATGCACCTCGTCGAGTCTATCCGCGTATGCCACCGTCACGGTCGGGCCGGTCCATTCTTCGGGCTTGGTCTCCGGCGGCTTCCAGTCCGAGCGGCCGCTTGGCTTTTTAGAGTCTTTCTGACACGCGGTGAACAAGAGGAGGAGTGCCAGAAAAACGGTTATGATTCTTCTCATCGGTTTAAATCCTTTCTTTATGCGGACGGCTTATGCGCAGTTCAGCGGTTTATGGCGTGCCGTAAATGCTCTGTGCAGCCCGGATGACCTCTTCCTTCGAGGCGATCCAGGTCTGGATGTGATAGGTATAGTCCGGGTCAGCCCAGAACAGGTCATAGGTGATCTCGCCGGTGTTTGTCCCCTTTTCGTCGTTGACAATGTACACGAGCATTCCTTCATAGGGACCGATGTACACCATCTCATGCCGGATGTCCAGCTCTGAGGAGCTGAAATGAATGTTGCCCACCGTATCGACTCCCTCCTGTCTGTCCCACCGCTCATAGTAGAAAAGTCCCTGCCTGTCGTCGGCGGCATAGCTCAGATGGACCAGATCGAGGTAGACCTCTTCCTTCAAGACGTAAAACTGCGCAGGCATCCACGTCGGGCGGTCCGATACGGGAGGTACGGCATCCTTTTTCTCTTCGTTCTCCACGAAAGAAAACTCAAGGCGTTTCGGCGAATCCTCCTTCACGAATACCCGGGCAAACGCACCGCGTCCCGGTCCCGCCGCGATAGCCGTCACCGTCAGGAGCACCACTGCAGCGGCGACTGCAAGGACCGTTCTGAGGATCCTGTGCTTTCGGACATAGGGGACGGGTCCCTTGGCCGCATCCCGATACAGCCGGGTCATTCTCGAGAGGAACCGCCGGGACCAGACGTGGGGCTGTTCCCCTTCCCCGGGCCCGTCGGGCAGGGCGTCCGCCCATTCGTCGGCCAGCAGTTTTCCCGCCGCCCGCATTCTCTCCTCGATCATGCGTTCTTCGTTCATATATTCCTGCCTTTCTTGATTCTCATTCTTCCCGTCCCGCTTCCGCCGCCCGTTTCAACAATTCCCGGGCGCGGGCAAGGCGGGTGGCGACGGTGCTTTCCGGGATCTCGAGCATCCGGGCGATTTCCCGGTTGGTGAAGCCGTCTCCGTACCGCAGACGCACGGCCTCCCGGCAAACGTCGGGCAGGGCCGCCACCGCTTCTTCGAGGGATCCGAAGTCCTCATCCACCGGGGCTGGTTCTCCGTCCGGGATCTCGGAGAATGCCTCCCCCACCATGAGCTCATGCTCCGCCCGCCGATTCCGGCGACGCCACCGGTCCAAGGCCGCGTTCCGGACGACGCGCAGGGCCAGCCGTCGGGCGTTCCGCTCCGGAAGGGAAGCGAATTCCTCTTCATGGACGCAGATGTGCTCAAGGGCATCCATGACGGCATCCTCCGCCGCCCAGTCCTCACGCAGCACATCGTAAGCGGCCCGGAACATGGCGTCCCCATAACGGGTGAAAATGGTTTCGGCGATCCGGGGCGGGGACTGTGCCGCGTCTTCCCGGTCGGCGCGGGTCTTCAGGATCGAAACAAACATGGGAACCTCCTTCAGGGCGGATCCGGCCGATCTCCGCTCTCTTTCCCTATAGACGTTTCAGGAGAGAAAAGTATCCGCGTTTTGCGAGAAAAAACCGACGAAACCGAAATTTCGTCGATTTTACCAAATTATCGGTGCTCCGCCAGCCAGATGGACACGCGGGACTGGATCTTTTTCGCGCAGTCTTCGGCGGATCCGACGCCTGCGAAATAGGCGGAGATCTCCTCCTCGATGATGTCGTTGATTTCGGGCGAGATGCGCTCCGTCAAGGGATACCCCGCATCGTTGTCGAGAAACGCCTCGAGACGGGCGAAATCCTCCTCGGTCGGAATGCTGATCCAGCCGGGCGATGTGAGATCGTCGGGCGTCGGGAAGTTTTTGTCAGGTGCGGCTGAACGGCTTTTGACTGTGCCCCAGCCGTTCTCGTCATGGATGAGCTTCATGATCATGTAGTCTCCGTGCTCCAGACATTCCGCAGCGTTTTCTTCGTATTTCTGCTTCAAGACAGGGAAACCGATTTCAAATCCCGTCACCAAATTGCGGATCACATCCCAGGCGAGCTCCTTTTGGGTACAGAACGACGTCATCATGATCGCCTCGTCGCATTGGATATAGGTGCCGTTGTGTCCCTCTGCAGGGAATCCGATGATGGTCCAGTCCTTTGTCCCGAATTGAGCTTCCAGCGATTCTACTGCCGCGTCGAGCGCGGTAAAATCGCTGCTGTCCAATGCCACCCGCCCGGTGAAGTAGGATTCCACCGTATCCGCGCGCAGACCGACGCGATCCGGCGTGTCGGAGGTCCTCACGGTCTCGATGCCCGGAAGCGTGCCAAGAAAACGCAGCCAGCGCAGGAAGTCCGGTCCGTCGAAGGAACAGGACGCGGATCCCCGGTCGATGAAGGCAGCGTATCCGTCCGGTCCCAGTAGGCGATTCGCCGCGGTTTCCCGGTGAAGCGGTCCCATGAGGTACATGTCCTCGGGCAGGCTCTCGGCAAAGTCCAGCATCTCCGTCAGCGTCCAGCCCTTCGACGATCCGTTCCCGTCCGCCCACTGTCCCAGAAGCTCGGTCGGGCCGAAGAGCGTTTCCATCTGAAACCCCGAAGCGATCCCCCACATCCCGCCGTCTTCCGCGGTGAAGTATCTCCGCGCCGCGCCGAAGAGGTTCTCGGGTTTCAGAGCGGGGTCGTTTTCGAGAAAACCGGTCAGGTCGGTATAGAGCTTGTGTTCGATCATCATCTCGATCTCCGCGCCGGCTTCCGGGGCGATGCGGCTCCGCGTTTCCGCGATGACGATATCCGGCTTGATCTTTCCCGTCAGCAGATCGGTGCTCAGCCGCTGCGTTCCCGCGTTCGGGTTTTCTTTCGTGTCGTACTGCGTGTAGTCCGTCACGATCACCCTTGTTTCCGGGTGGGATTTGTTGTATTCCACGATGTCCATGGAACGCTGAAACCCCATCGCGCTCTTGACGTTCAGGACGACTTCGACGGTCGGGACGGCGGAGAGGTCGATGTCCCCGAGCGCCTCGTACCGCATGAGCCTGCCGTTCTCGGCGAAGAGGAACGTCTCCGGATCGATGACGCCGCAGAAGCGCACGCTGCCCTGCGTGATGTTGGAGTTCCGATAGCTCATGAGGAGCACGCTCCCCGTGTCATCCGCGCCGAACACGCCCTGATCCGTCTCGTAATAGTAATCATAGCCGTCGCCGAACGCGAATGAAGACGGCTCCGCATTCATGCGAAGCGCGGATTCCCGCCCGGTCTTTTTGTCAAGCACGGCGGCGCCGTCGCCCGAGGGGATCCATACCGTCCCGTCCGGCGAAACGCTCAGCGAAGAAGAATAGCTGCGCGAGACAAACGAGTTCAAAAAGACGCCATCCGGGGAGAGCACGACGACCTCTCCGCTGGATGCGAGCCAGATGTTCCCGTCCCGGTCCACCGCAGAGGAGAGGATCTGAAACCGTCCGGATTCCGTCTCCTGCCGGTCCGCCGTGGCAAAGAAGGCGCGCACGCCGGAGAGCGTCCTGACCTCCCCCGTGTCGAGATCGATCCGGTTCAGCTCCTCATCGGTGAATTTCCGATCGGCATAAACCGCCGTCACCCACGCGAAGCCATGCTCGCCGAACGCGCCGGTCTGCACGACGCGCTCCTCGGGGATCTCGAAGGAGACGTCCGCCGTTACCTTGTCGCCGCTCACCGTCAGCAGGCGGCCTCGTCCTTCGGTATCCGTCGCCCAGAAGGAAATGTCCCCTGCCGCGGCGTCGATGCGGACACCGGCCGGTCCCATTATCAGGGAGTCGACGGCGATATCCTCCGGCAGGACGAATTCGGTGCCGCGGTAGACGCCCGTGAGGATGCCCGTCCGGGCTTCGTTTGCGGTGCTTCCGCCGGTCATCGATCCCGGCTGGACGGCGAGCCCGCCGCTCTCTTTCCGGCACCCGGCAAGAAGGAGCAGCAGGAGCAGGAGAACGCCGATCCTATATCTCGGCGCGGATGCATTCGGTTTTGTGAACATGGTCGGCACCTCCGCATTTTTTCAATGTCGTCTGATGTGTCGTCTTGTATAATTTTATTATAATTGTATGTTTTTAACTCCGCGTGAACATATTGTGTAAATTTCATTCAAACGTCATTTTTGCGATGATTTTACCAAAACAAAAAGAGGTGAACGATCGTCCACCCCTTCTGTCGGATATGCGGTTTATTCGAGGCCTGCGAATGCTTCGAGCGCCTTGTCGAGCTGCTTCTGCGCGACCTTCTGGATGCGCTGCCAGCTCGACGCGAGATCAGTCGATTTGCTGTAATAGAGGTTGGTCACAAGCGAGCCCGCGCCGCCCCAGTCGGAGATGAAACCGAGGTCGTACACGCGCGTTGCGAAGATGATGTCGAGCATGTCGCCGGACTCCTCGTCGCGGACGTAGCGGGTCTTGAGCGCGTTGTCATAGTACGCGGGCGTCAGCGTCGTGGTCGAGCCGAACGCCATCGCCTCGAGCGTTGCACCGGTGAGCTCCGGATCCTTACAGGTGACCGGGACGCTGACGGAGCTGACGAGCCCGGTGCTGATGAGGTTGTTGTATTCCTGCTGGTTCTCGTCGTAGAGCGGATACGGGAGGATGCCGAACTCGAACTCCGCTTCGCGCATGCCGTTGATGTCCACGAGCGCGAAGGTCACCATCATGACCTGGCTGGCGTTGAACATCTTTGCGACGGTGTTGTAACCCGCGTCGCCGGTCGTGTGATCGGAGAGCATCTTGTCGTCATAGCACAGGGAGGTCACCTTGTCGAACACGTCGAAGGAACGCGGAGAGCCGATGACGAACGAGAGGGTCCCCTCTTCGTTTTTGTCGACGATCCGCTCGCCCGTGCCGAAGTACATCGAGATCGGGGCGTTCCCGGCGATCGAGAGGCCCCACACGTCATCGTGGGTCATCTTGCCGTCGCCGTTCGCGTCCGCGGTGACCACGGATGCCATCTCCCGGACCTTGTCGAGCGTCCAGCGGTTTTCACGGACCAGATCGTACGGGCTTTCGAGCTGGTAGTCCGTGATCATCTGCTTGTTGAAGAACATGACCATCGTGCACTCGTTGTCGAGGATCGCGATGTCGCCGGTGGTGATGAAGAGCTTGTTGGCAATCACCATGTTTTCGTTCGCCCGCTGATCCCACCACGGCTTTTCGAGGTCGAGCCACGGCACGGTGTTGAGATCAAGCAGCAGTCCCTGCGTCGCCAGCCCGATCGTCGAATTGATGTACGGCATCACGACGTCGTAGATGTTCTCGTCCGCCTTGATGGATTTCTGGGCGATCTGATGGCAGTCCGGCTGCTGGGTCTGCGCGATGTGGATGTCGAGGTCCTTCTCGATCTGGGCATTGCGTGTGAAGACGGCGTCGTTGATGAGCGTGCCGTCCATCTCCTCGGCATAGATCTCGTAGCTCGTGTACCAGTCGAAGCCGAGGTGCTTGGAGGTGAGGAACATCACCTCTGCGCCGTCGAAGGTCTTGTCGGGGAGATTGGCATGGATCTGGGTCTCCTCTTCTTCGGGAACGACGACGGCGTCGGTTTCCGGAGCGGATGCGGGCGTCTCACCCTCTTCCCCTCCCGCGGCGCACGAGACGGCCGACAGGAGCAGGGAGAAGAGGAGCATCCAGCAAAGCAGGGATCGGATCTTCATCGGTCTGTACCTCCTTTTACGGGCGGGGAGAGCGTCCTCAGCCCCCCTCGTATTCATCGAATGCCTGATAGACTTTTTCCATATACTTGTCGAAGACCTTGTGATTCTTCTGATAATAGGATGCGATGTCCTTCGACGGCATCTCGAGCAGATACTGGATCCAGAACACCGGGCCCCAGCCGCCGTAGACGTAGCCGAAGTCGAAAATGCGGGATTCCATGATCATGTCGATCATCGCGATGGAGTCGTAGTCGCGCGCGCCCTTATACTTCAGCGCCGTGTCGTAGTAGGCGGGAACGGTCTTCTTCCAGCTCTCGGCGCAGAGGACCTCGAACATCGTGCCGATGAATTCGGGATCCGTGATGGTGCGCGGCACCGCGAGGCCTTCGTGACCGCCGTCCACGGAGGTGTAGTAAGAAGGCTGCGCCGCATCCCACTTCGGATAGGGGATGATGCCGTACTCAAATTCGACGTCGCGCAGCGTGGAGGTCGCCACATCGAACACGCCGTCCGCAAAGATCGCGTTGCCGGGCTCGAAGGCGATCATGGTGTTGTGCGCGATCTCGAAATACACCTGGTCGGTCTCATAGTACAGGTTGTACAGCCGCTCCATGAGCGAGACGATCTTCTCGTCGAAGTAGGAGATCTCGTAGGTCCCGTCCTCCTGCTGGGTCGCGATCTTCTTGCCGAAGGCCCACAGGTAGGCGTTCGCCGCGGATTTCGTGGAAGTGGAGAGCGCGTAGGTGTCCTCCTTGTCCCGCTTGCCGTCGCCATTCTTGTCCGTGTAGACGCCGGTGGAGAGCTCGATCTGCTTGTCGAGCGTCCATTCGCCCTCCCGCACGACCTCATAGAGATCCGGCAGGCCGAAACCCGTTGCCAGGACTTTGTTGTAGAACATGCAGTAGGTCTTGGTGATGGAGGAAAGCGCGAAGTCGCCGATCGCGATGAAGGTCATGCCCTTGTAGGTCAGGTCCTCGATCGTACTGCTCGACCACCACGGCTTGTTGAAATCGATGTGCGGCAGATCAGCCATGTCGTACATGATCTTGTTGGTGACCGCCATACCGAGATAGATGATGTGGCCGGAGATCATCTGGAATTCGTCGTCCCCGGCGGTCACGGAGTTCTTCACCTGCCCGGTGATGGAGCTCTCTTCAAAGACGTTCGCGTCGAGCGTGACGTTGAAGCGCTCCTCGACGGCGGCGTTGCGCAGGTAGACGGCATCGTTGACGACTTCGCCGGTCTGCTCGTCGGTGAGGTAATAGTCCTCGAATTCTTCATCCCCGGCGATGCGGAAGGTCCGGCCGCCGAAGTCCGCGTCGGGGACCTCGTCGCTCACGTCTTCACGGGCGTCCAGCATATCCTTCTGCGGTTCTTCCTCGACGGGCTCGCCGGAAGAAGGATCCTCGGGACTCATGTTGTCCGAAGGCTTCTGCTTGTCGTCCCCCGGTTTTTCGGAACAGGACGCGAAAAGCGGCAGAAGCAGGAGGAGCGCGAGTAACAGGCAGCAAATCTTTTTGGCGTTCATCTTGGCTTTCCTTTCTTTAAAATATGGTGAATATTGGGATTCGTATTTCGTGATGCCGGGCGGCAGGCTTCGTTACGGGCTGCTCGTCCGGACCCGGATGACGGATTCGTCCGCGTTTTCCGCCGACAAGCCGAAAAACAGGCGCTGCTGGCCGTCTCGGCCTTCCGGGGAGTTCCCCGGCGTTCTCATACGAGCGTGACCTCCCGCGCGATCCCTTCATATCCGCCGCCCGTCACGATCTGGACGAGCGAATCGGTGAGATTGCTGACGTAATCGAAATGCAGGTGCCCGGTCAGGATGACCCGGATGAGGGGCTCGCTCCTGATGTAGTCGATCATGCGCAGCGTCGGCTCGTCCGGTCTCTGCTGGACCGCGCGGAATTCGTCGTACGGCAGCAGGTGCTCTTCATCGCAGCCCACGAGATAGGTGCAGCTGTTCGGCGCGCGTCTCCGGTGCTCCTGATAGAGGCTTTCCTCGAAGAGCGGATCGTGGAAGGCGAGGACGATGGGCAGGCCCTTCTCCGCTTCATGCTTCAGCCGCCAGATCTGCCAGTCCTCGAAGCGGTAGTAGCCGTTGTCGATGCCGACGATGTTCACGCCGCCGACGACGCGGGAATTGAAGAACATCGGGACGCCGAGACCGTACCCCATCTTCATGTAGCTGTTCATGCGATAGGCGGCATCCTCCCACGCCTCGCCGACGTACTGGGAGTACTCGTGGTTGCCCGCGATGAAGAAGATAGCGTCGTCCTTCAAGATCCGCCGCGCCTCCTCCACGTTGGGGACGGAGACGAAATCGATCAGGTCACCCGTGTGGACCAGAAGATCACAGTTCTCATGCGCATAGGCGATCTGTTCCTCGAGAAAGTGCTTCTCCGACGGATTGCCCATGCGTCCGGCCAGTCTGCGCTTTCGCTCGTCATCCCGCTCGTCCGCGAGGTCGAGGTGGGAATCGGTGACGTGCAGCAGCTTCACGGGGCGTTCCAGTCCGATCGAAACGGTTGTCTTTTCAAGCGTCATGGTGTTTCTCCTTCCCTTTTTCCAAAACGGATCGGACGCCGGGTCAGTCGGAGATGGCGTCGAGCGTCTTCTGCATGGATTTTGACATGATCTTTTCGCTTCTTTCCATCTTCGAGATGAACTGTTCGCCCTGTCCGGTCAGTCCCGCGACGATCGTCTCCTCGACGCCGCCCCAGTTATAGATGTGTCCGATCTCAAACCGCGCGTCGGAGGAATACAGCATGCGGAGAATATTGATGGCCTCGCTGTCGCGGACATATTTGTAATTCACGAGCTCGTCAAAGTACCGCTCGCGGACCAGTTTGTGCGATTCCCCACACAGATTCTCCAGCACGACCCCGGCACGCTCCGTATCCGCAACCGTGATCGGAATCATCATCGGCTGGATCTGATTGGTGATGAAGGAGATATAGTTCGCCTGCGCCGTGTCATACTTCGGGAACGGCAGGACCAGATAATCAAATTCCGTATCGCGCATGGTGCTGAGCTCGCCGACGGAGCAGGAGGTAAAGAGCGTCAGATCGTTGCGGAACCGTCCGAGATAATCCCCGTTGTGCTCCGCATAGTTTTTGTCGCCGAGCACGGCGGAATAGCGGGAAACCACATCGAAATACTTCTCGCTCACGCCGTCGTACGTGACGCTCCCGTCTTCACCGCGGCTGAACAGTTCCACATCCGCCGCGTGCGTGAAACCGAGCTCCGTCGCGGTCTTGAAGCCCGTAAAGCCGATTCTGTCCTGGGCTTCGCCGAGCTTTCCGTTGCCGTCCAGATCCACCGCGCCTTCCTCGACCATCGCGAGGAACGTGTCGATCGTCCATTCGCCTTCCTGCACGAGGGTATAGGGATCGGTCATGTTGTGATCTTCGATGAACGGCTTGTTGCAGATGATGATGCTTTGGAAGTCGAAGAGATAGTAGTTGATATCGCCGAACGCCATGTAGATACGGTCGTTCAGACGGATGCTGTCCATTGCGTTCCGGTTCCACCACGGCGCGGAAAAGTCAAAGGCGGAGATATCGTTCATTTTCAGAACGTATCCCTTCTGCAGGAAATTGGTGACGGCGTTCGTGCTGTGCTGCCAGAAGGCCTGATAATAATCGTCGCCCGCCGTAACGGAGGTACTCATGACGCTGTTGACATCGCTGAGACTCGTCTTTGTAAACACGATGTTGACGCCGAGACGCTCACTGACGTTGACGGTCCGCTGGAAGATCGCGTCGTTGACGGCTTCCCCGTTCATTTCCTCGACGCAGATCGTGCTGGTTGCGGCGGAGGTTTCTTCATACTGCAAAAGCGGGAAATCCGATCCGCCATAGTCGCCGGTCGGGAGATTCGCGTAAAGATCCGGCTCCGTTTCCTCCGGCTCGGCGTCGGCGTCCGCAGTCGGCGTCACGGCGCTCTGTACCGGGTTTTCATCGGTATTGGCCTTGCTCTCTCCGCAGGAGGCGAAGGCGGGCAGGATCAGCAACAGGACGAGCAGAAGAGACAGGGTCTTTTTCATGACGGGCATTCCTTTCGATCGGTACATATTCAGGCAGGAAGAAGGGTCGGTGCGCGGCCGGCGTTCCCTCTGTTTTCAACCTAATTATACAGGATATTTCCGTGAAATACTATAAAAATCCTGACCACAATATCGTGAGTTTCTCTACTTCCGGGCGTTTTTCCGTCGATGCGCGCGTCGGAGGCAAATCCGCCCTTGCAAAGACGCCCGCCGCGTGCTATAATCAAGGCGGAATCCTACTTTGCAGGAGGTTTTATCATGACGGAATACGCTCTTCTCACAGGCGGCGCGCTGATCGGCAAGGGAAAATCCCGCTCCATCAGCCCCGAAAACCCGGACGGCGCGAAGGGTCTGGGCGGCATGGCCGTTCACGGCACCGGCGAAGGATGCGCGCGCGAGCTCGGACAGGGCTGGAAGGTCTCGCCCTCCGTCCGCATCGAGGCGCACACCGTTTACACCATGGCCGAGATCGAAGGTCCCGGCGTCATCAACCACATCTGGCTCACCCCCGCGGGCATCCCCGGACGCTACGCCATCCTCCGGTTCTGGTGGGATGACGCCGCGACACCGTCCGTCGAGGTCCCGCTCGGCGACTTCTTCGCAAACGCCTACGTCCCGGACTTTACGCAGATGTCCTCGCTCGCCGTGTGCGTCAATCCGCGCAACGGACTGAACTGCTACTGGCAGATGCCGTTCAAAAAGTCCTGCCGCATCACGGTCGAGAACCTCGGGGACGACGTCTTCACCCTCTACTATCAAATCGACTACACCCTCGACGAGGTCCCGGAGAACGCGGGCTACTTCCACGCGCATTTCCGCCGCTCCAATCCCCTGCCCTACAAAACCGTCCATACGCTCCTCGACGGCATCGAAGGCGCGGGTCAGTACGTCGGCACCTATCTGGCATGGGGCGTGAACAACAACGGCTGGTGGGGCGAGGGCGAGATCAAGTTCTACCTGGACGGGGACCGGGACTTCCCGACGATCTGCGGGACCGGGACCGAGGACTATTTCTGCGGCGCGTACAATTTCGACAATGAGCATCGCTACGAGAAATTCGCCACCCCGTACACCGGGATGATCCCCTACGCGCCGGACGGCCTCTACCGCGCGAATCAGCGGTTCTCGCTCTATCGCTGGCACCTCACGGATCCGATCCGGTTTGCTAAAGACCTCCGCGTCACGATCCAAGCGCTCGGCTGGCGTTCCGGCGGACGGTATCTCCCCCTCCAGGACGACATCAGCTCCACGGCGTTCTTCTACCTCGATCACCCGTCGGAGACGAAGCCCGCGCTGCCCGAACGGGATGAGCTTGAGATCATCTGATCGGATCGATCGGACCTGGATCTTCTCATCTGCCTCATCAACATAAAAAATGACTGTCCCGAAGGACAGCCATTTTTGTTGATTCAGTGTTGAAGTTTGATGCGATGGCAGCGTCTTAGTGCTTCTTCGCAACAGCGAAGCCGGCGAGGGAGATCACCGCAGCGACAGCGGCAACGATGCCGAAGTCGAAGGTCTGCGGCGCTTCTTCCTTGGTGGTCAGCTCTTCGGTGACGTCTGCGG
>JAFPWV010000034.1 GCA_017412675.1 Clostridia bacterium | reverse complement strand
GTGCGGAGGAAAACGGGTATGTGCCGAAAAAGGGGAGGACGGAAGATACTATATCCCGCTGGAGAATCCGGCGCCCATCCTGTCCCGCGGCTTCGGACGAAGCATTTCGCCGTCCCATCCCGAGCTGTTCATCGACGGGAAACCGCTCGTCATGACCCGGTATCCCCGCGGTGGGTTTCTGACCATGACCGCTTTCCCGGAATATCACATCGACAACGGATCTGAGTCCGGGAAAATGGAAAACGGCTTCTTCTATGAGGATGACGGACCGAAGAAATGGAACATCGTGTCCGGGATCGGCGTGTTCGGCTACTGGGCTTACGACTGGTCCCCGACGAGGGAGCGGATCGACGTGCTGGATGCTGAGAAGGGGTTCGTCCGATGCCTCCCGCCTTACGGCACCTATTGTTATCACCGGAATCAACGGTTCTACTTCTTCAACATTCCCGATGAGGTCACAGAGCCCGGCGATTACGCGATCGATTTCGAAGCCGGAAGGATCTGTTTCCTTCCGTTTGAAGATACGGACATGGACACCGCTGAGATCATCGTCTCCGATACGGAGAAGCCGATCCTGCTGATCGAAAACGCGGACGACGTCGTGCTCGAGGGCTTCACCGTCGAAGCCTGCCGGGGCAGCGCTGTTCTGATCCGGAATTCCTCCAACGTCCGGATCACCGGCTGTTCGTTCCGAAACATCGGCAACCGCGCCATGAACATCGAGCAGTCGAAAGGCGTTCTCGTCGATCATTGCCTTGTCCAGGACACCGGAGACGGCGGCATCCAGATCTGGGGCGGGGACCGGAAAACGCTCGAGAGGGCGGAGGTCACCGTGGAATACTGCCACCTGCACGACATCTCGAAGTGGGATACCTGCTATGAACCGCCGATCCGTCTCTACGGCGTCGGACTGACTGCACGGTTCAACCGGATCCACGACTGCCCGCACAGTGCGATCCTCTTCGGCGGGAACTACATCAGCATCACCGACAACGAGATCTTCCGCTGCGTGCTGGAGACCGGAGATGCCGGTGCGATCTACGGCGGGCGCGATTACACCTTCCGCGGCAACGAGGTCAGCCGCAACTTCATCCATCACCTCGGCGGGCGGATCGGCCTCGGGACCATGGCGATCTACAACGACGACTGCATGAGCGGGACCATCATGCGGGACAACGTGATCTATAAGGTCCAGCGCGGGTGTTTCCTCGGCGGCGGCCGGGATTTCGTCGTGGACGGCAACGTCTTCGTGGACTGTCATCCCGCCATCGAGGCGGACGGACGGGGAACCAGCGACGATGCGATGTGGCGGAGCATGATCCGCGGCGTTCTGAACGAGACCTTCTACGGCATCGGCGGGAACACCCCGCTGTATCTGACCCGCTGGCCGGAGCTCGGAGAGATCGACGCGTATTATCGGGAACGGCCCGATCCCTACATCATTCCCACCGCCCGGATCAGCCGCAACGTGTTCTGCGATCTCGACGAAAACGAACGGATCCGCTATACATGGTGCACCGCTGACGGGGAATTCCGGGAAGAGCACAACCGCGTCATCACGAAGGATGAGCTGAAATTCTATGTGACGCCGGAGGTGTACGACGTGATCGTGCAGGATATCGAAGAAAAATGGTGACGGTGTCGGGAAGGGGAAAATCGAGATGAAAGACAGATGGACACCCGAGAGAGCATGGGAATGGGTCCGTGCCCGCCCGTGGCTGCGGGGATGCAATTTCATGAGTTCCGACTGCGCGAACCGGATCGATCAGTGGCAGGAATACGGCTTTGAGGAAAGGCTTGAGACCGCGGACCGGGAGCTCGCTGAGGCGGCGGAAATCGGCTTCAACACGATCAGGATCATCGGCGACTTCACCGTCTGGCAGAAGGAACACGATTCCTACTTGGAGCACTTCGACCGGTATCTCGAGACAGCTGCGAGACACGGTATTTCGACGATGTTCACGATCGCAAACGACTGCTCGCTCCCGAAGCGGCTGTACAGGGAACCCGAAATGGGCGAGCAGAAATACGACGTCGGTTATCACGGCGGGCGGAAGGTCTCCCAGCACGGCTCCCTGCTGGGCGAGGTGGGCTGGACCGTGCTCGACGATCCGGCGCTTCACGACGAATTTCTTCGGATGGCGCGGGAGATCATCACCGCGCACCGGAACGACGAGCGCATCTGCATCTGGGATCTGTACAACGAAGCGGGAAACAACAACCGTTCCGATATCTGTCAGCCCTACCTGAAGGAGCTGTTTTCCCTTGCCCGGGAGATCGATCCGATCCAGCCGCTGACGGCGGACATCTGGGGCGGCGAGAGCGGGGAAGTCAGAGATCTGATCCTGAACCTCGTCGACCTCGTCGATTTCCATTACTACGGACCGTACCCCGATACGGTCGAGCGCGCCGAGCGGCTGCTTCGGACCACCGGAAGACCGGTCATCTGTACCGAATGGCTCAACCGATGCCTCGGCAACGACGTCGCGGAGATCTTTCCGCTCTTTTACGCGCTGCGGATCGGCTGCTGGTGCTGGGGGTTCGTCGCGGGGAAATACCAGACCTACGAGCCGTGGGAATCACTCTGGAAGCAGGTGGAGGCCGGCAGACGCGACATCGACGTTTCCAAATGGCAGCACGATTTGCTGCGCCCGAGCGGCCGTCCGTACGATCCGAAGGAAATCGATATCATCAGGCATTTCTCGGCGCTTGCGGACGCAAGATTTGCAGAGGAACAAAAACG
Organism: Clostridia bacterium; assembly: GCA_017412675.1. Lineage (GTDB taxonomy): Bacteria > Bacillota > Clostridia > Oscillospirales > CAG-272 > UMGS1696. The sequence goes on along the minus strand of JAFPWV010000034.1, from coordinate 11,605 downwards.
CGGGAAAAAAGAATAAGGCAGCATCGTCCGTCCCCGGAGAACGTCCGGAGAGAAACGACGCCGCGCTTTTCCGGCAGGATCAGTCGCCCTGATAGGAAGCGAGCAGCTTGGCGAGAAGCTTCTGGGTCATTTTGTCGGTCGACTTGAATCTAGACGCGACGTCGGGGTTCTTCGCCGCGATGGCATCGAAATACACGTTGCAGAGCGCGGAGAGGGCGGCATCGTTGACGAACGCGAAATCGTAATAGATCGTGCGGCTGAGAATGTCCAGCATTTCCGCCGTGGTCTGGTCGCGGGAATACTTCTCCTTGAGCGCATCCTCATAGAGCGCGGGAACGACGGACTTGTGATTTTCGGCACAGAGGGCTTCAAGCACGGCGGCGGACAGACCGGTATCCTTCGCGCTCTTCAGGATCGCCGCGTAAGAGGTCCCGAGGTTGAAGGAGATGAAATCCTTCTGCTCCTCGTCCAGCTTCGGATACGGGACCAGGCCGAAGTCATCCTCCATTTCGCGCAGAGCGGTCCCGCGCGCTGTCCCGATCGTCCCCACCAGGAAGAGCAGATTCCCGGAAGCGAAACGACCGTTGAAATCGATTCCTCCGTTGTTGTAGCAGACGGACGGCGTCTCATTCTGCATCCGATACACGGTCTCATAGATCCGGACAAAGCGGTCGTTGAAATAATTGATCTCCCAGCCGCCGTCGTCGGTGCGGTTCGCGAGCTTCATCCCGTAGGCATAGAGGAATCCGCGGCCGCCGTGCAGATAATAGCACAGGCCGAACACGTCGTTGAGCGGGTTGTATTTCCCGTCGCCGTCGAGGTCGCGCAGGGCCGCTTCGCTCATGGCGACGATCCTGTCCGAGGTCCACCGGTCTTCCTTCACCAGCTCGTACGGATCTTCCAGACCGTTGTCGGAGATCAGTTTCTTGTTGAAGAACACCGCTTCCGTATTGACGATGAGATCCAGGGAGAAATCGCCGACCGCGGTGTACAGTTTGCCGTAGAAGGTATCGTTGTCATTCCAGCCGGCGCACCAGTAGGGCTGGGAAAAATCCATGTACGGAGCTTCCAGCAGGTTGCAGTAGTATCCGCCGAGCTCGATGCCCCACCAGTAGTCCGGGAAGACGATATCGTACGCACCGTCGGCCGCCTGCACGGACCCGGCGATGGCGCTCTTCCACTGACCGGAGTCGGAGGGGAGAATGTCCGTCGTGAACGCGATCCCCAGCCGGTCTTCCAGACGGATGGTCCGGTCGCAGAGCGCATCCACGACGCCCTCGCCGGTCATCTCGAACTGGAACATATCGTCGATGCGTTCGCTGCGGATGAGCATGTTGCAGGTCGCTCCGTCGAAGTTCAGATCCTCGGGAAGATTGTCCAGCCATGCCTTTTCCGTTTCCGGTTCAGCCTCCGCCGCGGGATCGGCAACGGCGCCGTCAGCTCCTGCCGCGTCGGCTGCGAGGTCTTCGCCGGCATTTTCCGTCGAAGCGGAGCAGGACAGGACGGACAGCGTCAGGAGAACGGCGAGCATCGCGCAGATCCATCGTTTCAGGTTTTTCATCGTGTGAACTCCTTTCCATCATCTGGTAGAATACAGCAAGAGCCGCTCGTTTGGGCCCGCATCGGCCGCGGGGATCCCATACCGGCTTCATTATATCACAAACATAGGCCGAATGCAATCGCGATTCCTCTTCTTTCGAAGAAAGGTTCTTTTCTGACGTTCTCCGGTTCGTGCCGGAAGGCGGAAGAAGAGATGACGTTACCTGACTGAAAACAAGGAGACTATGCCGTATGGAGATCATCAGCAAACAGGATTCTCACCTCAAACCGGCGGATATCCGCTCCGTCAGGATCACGGATCCCTTCTTTGCTCCGTTTATCGAAAAGATCAGATCCGTCACCGTGCCGGATGTTTTGGCGAAATTCCTCGCCGACGGCGCGATCGAGAATTACCGCCGTGTCGCGCGCGGAGAACGAGGCGGACATGCCGGCCCTCCGTGGTATCACGGCCTCATCGGCGAGGTGATCCGCGGCGTCTCCGATCTGCTTGCCGTCCGGTATGATCCGCAGCTCGACGCGCAGCTCGATGAGATCATCGAAGCGATCACCGGGGCACAGGGGGAGGACGGTTGGCTGCATCCTTACGTCACGCTGGAGAGACCGCAGCAGCTCTGGGGCCTGAACGGCGGGAACGCGCGCTGGCAGCACGAGACCTACGACGCCGGATGCCTGATCGAAGCGGGCGTGCATCAATATCGCGCGACGGGGAAAACGACGCTTCTCTCCTGTTCCGTGAAATGCGCGAATTACCTCACGGAGCGCATCGGACCGCCGCCGAAGTGGAACATCGTCTGTGAACATTCCCTCGCGGAGAGCGCCCTGATCTCCCTCGAAGCGCTTTTCGACGAAGAGCCGGAGCTTGCAGCTGAGCTCGGCGCACAGAGAGGGGAATACCTCCGGCTGGCGAAGTTTTTCATCGACAATAAGGGAAACCATAAAAACCGCCATCAGTTCCCGCCGTTTCTCCGGGAATACGCGCAGGATCACCGCCCGGGAAGGGAGCAGCGGGAAGCCGTCGGCCATGCGGTCCGCGCGACACTCTTTTACACGGGGATCGCGGAAGCCGCCGCCGCGTGCGATGACGCGGGTCTTGAAACGGCTGCCCGGGTGATCTGGAAGGACATCGCCGGGACCAAGCTGCACATCAACGGCTCGGTGGGGGCGTTCCGCGACGACGAGCGGTTCGGGCAGCAGTACGAACTGCCGAACGACGCATATCTCGAGACCTGCGCAGGTGTCGGATTGTTATTCTTTGCTGCCGCCATGTTCCGGCTGACGGAGGAGGCATCCGTGTGGGACGCTGCTGAGAGCACGATCACGAATCTTCTGCCCGCCGCCGTATCGGAGGACGGGACCCATTACACCTACGAAAATCCGCTCGAGAGCCGGGGTGGCCGGGAACGCTGGTCGTGGCATTCTTGCCCGTGCTGTCCGCCGATGCTCCTCAAAGCCGTCGGTGCGCTGCCGTCCCATCTCTTCTCCGTCAGGGGAGACGAGTACTGGATGAATCTCTATATCGACGCGGAAGCGGAACTCGAAGGCGCGAAGCTGCTCCTCGAACCTGCAGAGGAAGGGAAGCGGCTGACGGTCACATGCGGGGAGCCGAAGACCGTTCACATCCGCATCCCCTCCTGGGCAAAGGACTTCGCGCTCTCCCTGCCGTACCGGACGGAAAAGGGATATGCCGTCGTGGACATCCCCGCTGGGGTGACGGAGATCGGGATCACCTGTCGATACGAGCCCGTGAAGATCGAAGCGCATCTGTTGGTCGGTGCGGATCACGGAAGGATCGCCGTCCGGTGCGGCCCGGTGCTGTACTGTGCGGAGAAGGCGGTTGAAAAATGGGAAGACCTCGATCCCGTCCTCTCGAAGGATCCCCCGGTCAGGAACGCCGACGGGACCGTGACTGTGAAGACGGCGGACGGCGACGCGCTCACGCTCATCGAATACCGGCGCTGGAACAATCACGGGCCCCTGCCCATGCGCGTCTGGTTCCGGCAGGAAGGCTGTGTGTCCGATCCGTGCGATCTTGCAGGCTGGGACGGGCTCTTATACCGTGAATGGAAGAGCCCTCAGCCAGAGGAATGCATCGGGATCCATCAGCCATAAACGGAAACACGGTAACGATATCATCCGGTGAGCCGTTGCGCGGCGCCGGTGACTCTCAGATAGATCAAACGGAGGAGATCCTTGTTATGGAAAACACCCGCCTGAGCGATTTCAGATTCTTTACCGAATGCCTTGACAGCACCATCCCCGCGCTCAGAACGCTCGGCGATCTCGCCGAAAACGGCAGGCTCGACGAAGCGAAGCGCCGGTTTGCCGCCTATGTCCGCGATACGCTTCATCCGGATTCGTATCTGCGCGGCGAAAAAGAGAGGCTCGCGCCGCGGGCGGAGGAAATTGCCGAGGCGTGCCGGATGGCGATGCAGCATACCTTCGTTTCCTGCCGCGTTCCCTACACCTTCGGCGAGACGATCGACTGGTGCGCGAATCCGACCTACAACCACTACTGTGAATGGCCGTGGCAGCTCAACCGCCATCCGGAATGGGTCTCCATGGCAGAGGAATACATCCTCACCGGAGACGACGCCATCCCCGCCGAATGGGCAAAGCAGTTCATGAGCTGGGCGATCCAGGCGCAGGTCCCCGAGAACGAAAGCGGTTTCGCCACGATCTGCTGGCGGACGATCGAAGCCGGCCTGCGCGTAAAGCGGTGGACCTATGCGATCCATGCCTTTCTGAATGCGGTCGACGACGAGACGCTCACTGTCTTCTGCAAATCGATCTGGGAGCACGGCTGGCGCCTGCGGAATTTCTGCACCACCCACAACTGGCTGATCATGGAAATGCACGGGCTGGGCCGCATCGGGCTGTTCTATCCCTTCTTCCGAGAAAGCGCCGAATGGCTGGCGTACGCTCACAGCAGGCTGGAAGGAGAGCTCAAAGCGCAGATCTATCCGGACGGGATGCAGTATGAGCTGACGCCCGGGTATCATCAGGTCTGCGTCGGCAACTATGAAGACGTCGTTGATATGATCCGTCTGCACGGAAGCGAGGTGCCGCAGTATCTGCTCGACGGGCTGGCATTGATGTATTCGGTTTATCCGAAGATCGCCGCTCCCGACTTCCGTGTCCCGGCGGTCAACGACAGCGACAGGGAGAACGCCGCGGAGGTTCTGAACGCCGCGCTGCTCTATCTGCCCGAAAAAAGCGAATACCGCTATTTCGCCTCCGGGAGGGCCGAGGGTCAGCCGCCCGCATGGAAATCGCTGCTGCTCGAATACAGCGGCATGGTGATTTTCCGCTCTTCCTGGGAGAGTGATGCTCTCTGGGCTTACATGGACGCCTCCCCCTTCGGCAAGGCACATCAGCACGAGGACAAGCTCAGCGTGCAGCTCTGGGCTTACGGACATGAGCTGATGCCGGAGGCCGGGACCTTCGATTACGACACCTCCGAAATGCGCCGTTATGTGCTCTCCACCCGCGGACACAACACCGCCCGGATCGACGGCTTCGATCAGAACCGCCGCGACGGTTACCGCTGGTCGCCGGAGGATATCGCCAAAAAAGCGGATGTCCGTTTTGAAATCGGCGAAACCCGCGAGATCGCCGAGGCGTCGTATGACGAAGGGTACGGCCCGGAGAAGATCAGAGTCCGGCACACGAGAAAACTGATTTTCCTGAAACAGGAACCCACGCTCCCGCCGATGTTCGTCTCCGTCGACCGGCTGGAATCCGATGCCGAACACCGCTGCGAGCTGATCTGGCATCTGCACGACAACCCGACTGCGCTGGACGGACGCGCCGTGCACAACACCTTCGGGGACGGCGTCGGGCTCACCGTCGCATCTTCCTGCGGCGGCATCCAGCTCTGGCGCGGGGTCAGGACGCCCGAATTCCAGGGCTGGCTTCCGAAGTTCGGCATCGGCGACGTCGAGCATTACGCCATCCCGACGGTGCTGAACACGTTTCGCTTTGACCGGTCGCACCGGATTGTGACCGTTCTCTGTCCCTACGCCGACGGCACTTCGCCGGTCCGATCCGTCGAGGCGTCCGACGATATCGCCGCGTCGGATTTCACCGTCGTTCTGAAAGACGGGAGCAGGGTCACGGTCCGGGAATGATCCGCAACCTCTTCCGCTCACTCCGCCCGCATGACTGAAAGAATCAGGAGGACACGCCCATGCTGTCATCACTCCATACCTACCGCATCACCGACGGCGAGGCCGCCTTTGCGCCGTTTTCGCTGCCGGACAACGAGGCCTTAGCCTCCGTTCTGGCCAAACTGCCCACCGCCCCGGACGGCTATTTTCAAGGCGTCGAATTTGTCAGCCCCATTCCGGATCCTGTCCTCCGCGAGGCACGGACCGTTTTTGCCGCAGACCGCGAACCCGTCGAGGACTGCTATCTGGTCGACACCCGGGAGCGTACCGTGCGTGTTTATGCAGACGATCTGCGCGGGCTGATCTACGGCGCATACACGCTTTTGCAGGACGCCGAGGCCTCCGAAGACGGCAGGAGCGTGCGGCGAGGGCTCTTCTGGGATCTGCCTCGGTGTCCGTTCCGCGGCCTCAAGGTCTACATGCCCGCGCCGGACGATCTCGACAGCTTCTACCGCACGGTCGATCTGCTCCTTTCGCTGCGCTACAACACGATCATCATCGAGGTCGGCGGCGCGATGGAATATCGGAAGCACCCGGAAATCAACGCCGCCTGGATCGACTACTGCCGGGAAATGAACCGCTATCCCGACCGCGCCAACGAAATTCAGAACAAGACCTATCCCTGGGCCAAGAATTCCATCCACTTCGAGAACGGCGGGGGACGCTGGCTGACGCAGGACACCGTACGCGACCTTGTCGGTTACTGCCGGGACCGCGGCCTGGAGGTCATCCCGGAGTGCCCCACGCTGTCCCATGCCGATTACCTCCTGATGCCGCATCCCGAGCTCGCGGAGCGGGAGAACGACGCCTGGCCGGACGTCTACTGCCCCTCGAACCCCGACACCTATCGGCTGGTCTTCGACGTCCTCGAAGAGGTCATCGACGTCTTCCGGCCGAAGATCATGCACATCGGTCACGACGAATACTACTCCATCGGGATCTGTCCCCGGTGCAGGGGAAAAGCGGCCGAACGGCTCTACGCCGATGACCTCACGAAGATCCACGACTGGCTCGCCGAGCGCGGGATCCGCACCATGTTCTGGGCGGAGAAGGTGCTCGATGCCATCGGCCTCAACGGGGAACACTTCGGCGGCTCCGAACAGCGCACGCGCCTCTCCGACGGGACGGTGGAAATCACGCGTCCGGCCACCTGGCGCGCCATCGACCTGATCCCGCGCGACGTCATCGCCCATCATTGGTACTGGAGCATCGCGGAGTATTTCGACGACGAATTCAACAAACGCGGCATCACGCTCTGGTACGGGAATTTCGCGCCGGTCAATTTCCTCGACTGGAACCGACGGCTCGCCCAGGGAGCACAGGGAGGTTCGCCTTCTCATTGGTCCAGCCTCGAGGACGCCACCCTCCAGCGCAACGGCGTCTTCCTCTCCCTGTTCTGCGGCGCGCGGATGTTCTGGGACGAGACCTGGGACGACGCGCGGTTCCCGGAATACATCGATGAGGTGTTTGAGGAGATGTACCTCGCCTGCAACCGCAGGACACTCGCGGCCCCGCATTTCCTCATCGAGCATACCTCCACCGTCGAGCGCCCCTATCAGTTCCTGTCCAGTGTCCCGATGCAGGTGGAACGCGACACGATCGGCCGGTATGAAGTGGTTTACGAGGACGGCGAGGTGCTTTCGATCCCGTTGGTCTACGGCTTGAACATCACGGGCCGGGACCGCCTCTGGGAACGGTACTACCAGGGGAATCTCCCCGACAACGGCCGCCTGGCGGAGCGCGACACCTGGTCGTTCGACAGCAAGCTCGCCGAGGTCTCCTATACGACGCTGCCGATCCGGCGGGGCGGGGAAACCTGGTTCCGCATCGCGGTGCCGGATCCGCATCCCGAGAAGCGCGTGGTCTGCGTACATACCGTCAAGACCTGCGATGACGAGGGCGACATCCTGCTCGGCAGCCTCACGCGGGCATGACCGGTTTCACCCGGCGATCCGCGAACACATCCCGCATCGCTTTACCGTAACATCGCACTCCTCATCAAATACCACAGCGAAGCGCCCGAGAGGCGGAAAACGCTCGTCTTCGGAGGTCCCCTTTGGAAGAAAGTCTTTTTGATTCCCGGGAATACCGGCGATCCCGGAACGCATACACGGCGCAATGCGCGTTTGAGTATTTCACCTCGATTCTGGTGACGGACGCATTCCTCGCCAAGCTGCTCAAGGAAATCGGCATGTCGGACGCGGCGGTCGGCGTCGTCGCCTCCTTCATCTCCCTCTCCTTTCTTTTCCAGCTCTTTTCGATCCCCCTCCTCACGCGGATCCGCAGCGTGAAGCGGACCGTCATGGTCTCCGACACCGTCAGTCAGCTCTTGTTCCTTGCGGTGTATCTCGTCCCCTTCCTGCCCTGTTCCGGGCGGGGAAAGGCCATTGCCGCGGTGATCTGTATGCTCGGGGGATTTGCGGCAAAATACCTCGTCAGCTCCCTCATCTTCCGCTGGGCCAACAGCTATGTGGATCCGAAGAAGCGCGGGGTGTATTCCGCCGTCAAGGAGATGATCTCCCTGCTCTCGGGGATCGTCTTCACCCTCGCCGTCGGCTTCCTGTTCGACCGGTTCGAGAACGGCGGGAACCTCCGCGGCGGCTTCCTCTTTCTCGCCGGACTGATCCTGTTCCTGAACGCCTGCAATTTCGTCTGCCTATGGCTCATCCGGCCGGAGGACGAAGCAGAGCGGGAACCGCGCCATACGCTCCGGGAGGTTCTGAGGCGAACCGTCGGCATCCCGGATTTCCGTCACGTCATCGTGATGGTGTGTCTCTGGGAAGCGGCCCGCTATGCGTCCGTCGGCTTTCTCGGCACCTATAAGACCTTGGATCTGGCCCTGTCCGTCGGCGCAGTCCAGCTCATCAACACAGGAGCGAATCTCTGCCGCTTTGCCCTGTCGAAGCCCTTCGGCCGCTATTCCGACCGCACATCCTACGCCCGGGGATTCCGTCTCGCGCTGGGGATCGCCGCGGCTGCGTTCGCCGTCAATCTCTTCACCGCGCCGCGCACCTGGTGGCTCATCATCCTCTATTCGACCCTGTATAACGTGAGCCTCGCAGGTTCCAATCAGAACTCCTTCAACATCGTTTACAGCTACACGGACCGGGAGGTATTCTCGGAAGCGATGGCGATCAAAGCCTCCATCGGCGGGCTTGTCGGGTTTGCCGCGTCCATTGCGGGCAGCCGGATCCTCGCGGCGGTGCAGGCGAGCGGCAACTGTCTCTTCGGCCTGCCCATCCGTGGGCAGCAGGTCCTGGCCGGCATCTCGCTGATCCTGACGGTCGCGGCGATCCTCTACACGCGCGCCGTCGTGGAGAAGCAGACGGTCCGGCGGCAATAAAAATCCGTCAAAACGGGAACTTTTCGTCGGTTTCCGGCGTCTAATCACCGATCAGCCAAAGAACTTGTTACCAATAGGAGGTCATCATGAGAAAACGCTTGCTCAGTGTGATCCTTGCATCAGCCCTTGTCGTCGGCCTGTTCCCGGCGCTTGTTTCGGCGTCCGCTCTCCCATTCCGGGACGTTCCCGAAGACGCCTGGTATCGGAACGACGTACAGACCGCCGTCAGCGATGGGCTCGTCAACGGCAAGACACCGACGTCCTTCTGCCCGGACGACGATCTGACTTATGCCGAAGCGGTGAAACTGGCGGCGTGCATGCATCAGAAAGCCCTGAACGGTGCCGTATCCCTTGCGAACGGCGATCCGTGGTACCAAAGCTACGCGGACTACGCCGAAACGAACGGCATCATCGCGCACGAATACGATTGGAACGCCAAGGCGACCCGCGCGGGGTATATCGAGATCTTCGCGCACGCGCTGCCGGACTCCATGCTGGCAGCGGTCAATGAGGTTCCGGACAACACCATCCCGGACGTCCCCATGACCCATCCCCAGGCGGAGGAGATCTATAAACTCTACCGAGCCGGGATCCTCGAGGGTTCCGAAGATTTGTATCAAGGGGCTTGGAAGACACATCTCTGCAAACCGTCGGACAGCATCCGGCGCTCAGAGGTATCGGCGATCCTGACGAGAATGATGCACCGCGAGGAAAGGAAAACAGTTGCCATGGCAATATCGTGGAAGGCGCAGTACATCCGGACGAACGGATATCATGACGGCGTGAAGTATCCGTCAGCGGTCCTGATCGACAGCCCGGACGAGCTGACGCGGTATATCGAGGAAAATAAAGATCTCTATGATCTTGGACATAAGGAGAAGGTCTACGCCGACATGACAGTCGGTTTTGCCGATGCAGTCGAAGGGTTTGACGCGGCGTGGTTCCGGACGCACCAGCTGATCCTCGTGCTCCTCGAAGAGGGCAGCGGATCCGTGCGGCACGAGGTGACCGACGTCCTTCCGGGTCCCGAACCGAGTGTGGGGATCACGAGAAAGGTCCCGGATGTCGGCACGGACGATATGGCCGAATGGCACATCCTGATCGAGGTGGAGCGGGGATGGATCGCGGGAACGCCGATCCGCGTGAACCTGACGTCGCAGAATCTCGGTGAAAGCCGTGACGACGATCCCCGTACCGATTCGGAAATCGCGGCGGATTTTACCCTGAGGCTCTTCCGTCACAGCATGAAGAAAGGGGAGAACACCCTGGTCTCTCCGCTCTCCGTCTTCGGCGCGCTTTCCATGACCGCGAACGGAGCGAAAGGGAAAACGAAGACCGAGATGGAAACCGTCCTCGGCATGGATACGGACAGCCTGAACGATTATTTCAGGACGCTTTTGCCGAAGGAAACCCCGGACGCAGGCGGTCCCCGCTTCCGACTGGCGAACTCCGTCTGGTTCATCGATGACAAGAGCTTCACGGTCAACCGGGATTTCCTCCGAACGACCGAAACCTTCTATCAGGCGGAGGTATTCCGCACGCCGTTCGACGACGGGACGCTCCGAGATATCAACAACTGGGTGAAGGAGAGCACGGACGGCATGATCCCTTCGATCCTCGACCGGATCCCGGACGAAGCGGTCATGTACCTCGTCAACGCGCTCGCATTTGACGGAGAATGGGCCGATCCGTACAAAGAGCATCTGGTCAATCCCGGGACCTTTACGCTGGAGAACGGCAGGAAAACAACGGCGGATCTCATGTGGTCCAAGGAGAAGACCTATCTCGAAGACGATCACGCCACCGGCTTCCTCAAGCCCTACAAGGGCGGAAAATACGCGTTTGCCGCGCTGCTCCCGGAGGAGGGGATGTCGGTCTCGTCGTATCTCGATTCCCTCGACGGGGAAAAGCTGATCGGGATCCTCGAATCCGCACAGCGGAGACAGGTGGAAGCGGCTCTGCCGAAATTTGAAACGGACTCCGACTTCGAGCTCTCCAAAGTCCTCGGTGAGATGGGGATGCCCACGGCTTTCGATCCGATCAGGGCGGATTTCTCCGGACTTGGCACCTCGACGACGGGGAATATCTGTATCAACCGGGTGCTGCACAAGACCTTCATATCCGTTGCCGAGCAGGGAACAAAGGCGGGCGCTGCCACGGTCGTGGAAATGATCGCTAAATCCGCCATGCCGCTGGAACAGCCGAAGCGCGTGATCCTCGACCGCCCGTTCGTCTATATGCTGGTCGACTGCGAAACGAATACCCCGATCTTCATCGGCGCGCTCATGGATCCCGCTTCCTAAACGGCGGGGAGATTTCATCCACTCAAGCCGCGCGGTTCGGCCGAAAACGAAAAAGAGACAGCACTTTCGCTGTCTCTCTTTTTGTAATTTCTGCGATCTGCCGTTCACAAAAGACCCCCTCCGTTTCACCGCGAAGGGGATCTTGATGGTTTCAGTTCAGCGCGCCGCTGAGCAGCGTTTCGATGAGGATGTGCCCGATGTTCCCGTTTCCGGCAAACCGCTCGGCATCGAAG
>JAFPWV010000033.1 GCA_017412675.1 Clostridia bacterium | reverse complement strand
TGAGCCCGCCGACTGTTCCCGCGGACTCCGCGGCGTCAGCACGCCAGCAAAAGAAAAGGCGTACCTTCTTCAGGTACGCACAGTTCAATATTGGTGAACGAACTAGCCGCAGGCGCGCTTGTCTGTATTCCACAGACACACTTCGCGCCAAGGCGAGTTCGTCTCCTGTCCCCGCGGACCTCGCGGCACCGCCCGGTTATTCGATCCCGCAGATCGGTTCGATCACAAACCCCTGCGCGTGGACCCAGTCGATGAAGTCGCCGAGGACCTCCGCGTTCGTCGACGATTCCGCGTGCAGAAGATACACGCACCCCGGATACATCCCCGCCTTCATCTTCGCAAGTGCCTCTGCCGGATCCGGCTGCGAATACTGGCTCCAGTCGAAATACGCGAACGACCACATGACCGTGCGGTACCCCATCTTCGCCGTGATGCGGAGCACCCGCTCGTTCACGTCTCCCTGCGGCGGCCGCCAGTACAGCATGTCCGGCGCGTCCGGAAATTCCTCCTTGTAGGACGCCTCCACCTGCCGCATCTCGTCGATGATCTCGTCCACGCTCAGCGCCGACATCAGCGGATGGGTGTTCGTGTGGCTCCCCACAACATGCCCCTCGTCGAGCATCCGCCGGACCAGATTGTGCATGTAGTCGTAGTCGTACAGATCGGATTTGCCGCGCACGAACGGCCCCGTGAGGAAGAACGTCGCCGGGACGCCCCTCGCCTTCAGGGTGTCGAGGATCTTCTCCGTCGAGCCGTACTCGTACCCGCAGTCGAACGTCAGATAGATCACCTTGCGCGTCGTGTCGCCCCGGTAGATCGCGCCGTATTTCTTCAGCACGGCGAGCGTCGAGGCAAAGCGGTCGTAACGCATCTCAACCTTGCCCGTCACGGGATCGTAGCTCGAGAGCTCCCCGAAATACCAGTCGTTGTTTTTCTTGTTCTTGTCTTCCCAGTACGTGTCCGGCCAGTCGTACATCTCGCCCATCGTGTCCATCCCGGACGTGTTCCGCTGCGGCATCTCGTAGACGGTGCTCCCGTTCAGGGAATACCACTTGATCGCGCCGAAGGGCGCTTCGCTTGAGGGATCGGTCGGCATCGGCGTCGGGGAGAACGTCTGCGTCGGTTCCTCGGGCTCCGGCGTCGTGACCGGTTCTGCCGGTTCACTCGGGGTCACCAGCTCGTCCGGCTCTGCCGGCTGCTCTGTCGGCTGCTCGTCCGGCTCTGTCGGCTGCTCAGCCGGCTGCTGCGGCGCGGGATCGGTCCCGGTCTGCGGCTGCGGATCGCCCTGCCCCGCCGGATCCTTCTCCCCATCCTTCACCGGACGGTCCTCGCCCGGGTCCGCCGTCACCGGCTCCGCCTCGGTATCCCGGCTCTCCGTCTTCGGCGCGCGGCCCACACCGACCACCTCGGACGGCGCTTCCGCCCGCTGCCGGATGCACGCCGCGCACAGCAGCATCGCCGCCGCGAAAAGAATCGTCCACTTGATCCCGTTTTTCTTCATGATCTGTCTCTGAATCCTCTATTTCGATCCGGATCGCTCCGGCCCATTCCATCATTCGCTTCAATGTATAACTATTCTATCATATCCGAGGCGTACCTGTCAAGGGAAAACGACAAATCCTGCCCGTGAAAAATCCCCGCCGCGCGGCGTTTGCCTCTTTACTCCCCGCCGGATTTGTGCTATACTATGGGATAGGAATCGATATTCGGAAAGGCAGATCCATGAACAACAACCAAAACGGCGGCAGCAAGCGCCAGAACGTCTTTCTCTTTACCTGTATCGGCGGGATCCTCTACGTCGTCCCGGCCCTCTCCGCGCTCTATCTCGGCGTGATCACCGACGGCTGGACGCCCGGCTTCATCCTCGGCATGGCAGCCGCGGTCCTCGGCATCCCGAACTCCCTCTTTGCGATCAACGCCTTCGGAAAGAAGAAGCACCGCCCGCTGGTCGTCTCCTTCGCCGCGCTCCTGATCGTCCTCCACCTCGCCGTCCTGCCCCAGCTCGGCTCGTGGTATCTCATCCTCTCCCCCGCGCTCGTGCTGCTGGCGCTGATGATCGTGTTCTCGGGCGTCATCGAAAATCACTGAGCCTGCCGCACACCCCGGTGTTGAAAACCCGTCCGGGTTCTTCCGCACCTCTTACTTCTTAACTTCTATAAAGGTATCTTATGATCCGCATCACTTCTCATTCCCTCACCTCCGAGCCCCTCTTCCACCTCCGGGCCGGGGACGCGTCCTACGTGTTCTGCGTCTTTCACGGGTTCCTTCTGCATCTCTACTGCGGCCCCGCCGTGGAGGACGACGATCTCACCCACCTGCTCGTGAAGGTCGGGCACGATTCCGTCGTCCCGCGTCCGGCAGACACCCCCGAGGGATGGTTCTCCCTCGACATCGCGCCGCAGGAATTCCCGGTTTACGGCACCGGCGATTACCGCCCGAGCGCTTTGCTGATCCGCCGCGCCGACGGGTCCGCCGCCACCTCCCTGCGCTATGTGTCGCACGAGGTCCTCGCGGGAAAGCCGGCGATCGACGCCCAGCCCGCGGTGCACGCCCGTGAGGACGAGGCCGACACCCTCGCCGTCACCCTCTGCGACCCGGGATCGGGCGTCACGGTGCGCCTCTACTACACCGCGATGCGCGCCCTCCCCGCCGTCATCCGCCGCGCGGCCGTCGAAAATCCGACAAATTCCCCGGTCACGGTCGAGCGCTGCGCCTCGGCGTCGCTGGACATTGCCGCGTGGATGGAGCCCGCCGAGCTTCTTCACCTCTGGGGCACCTGGGGTCGGGAACGCACCGTCGAGCGCACGCCCCTCGCACACGGGACGGTCTCGGTGTCCTCCCGCCGCGGCGCGTCCTCGCATCACCACAATCCCTTTGCCGCCCTCGTGACCGCGCACACCACCGAAACCGCCGGTCCGGCGATCGGGCTCTCCCTCGTCTATGCCGGGAACTTCGAGATCGCGGCGGACACCGATCCCTTCGGCTCGATCCGGTTCACGGCGGGCATCGAATCCACCGATTTCGCGTGGCGACTCGAGGCGGGCGAATCGTTCGTCACCCCCGAGGCCGTCCTCTCGATCTCCGGCGAGGGCCTCGGCAAGATGAGCCGCACCTTCCACCGTCTCTGGCGCGAGCACCTCTGCCGCGGCGAGTGGGCGGGGAAGGTCCGTCCCGTCCTCGTCAACAACTGGGAAGCGACCTACTTCAACTTTGACAGCGAAAAGCTCCTCGCCATCGCCCGGGACGCCGCCGCCTGCGGGATCGAAATGCTCGTCATGGACGATGGCTGGTTCGGCACGCGAAACGACGACCGCTCCTCCCTCGGCGACTGGTTCGTCAACGAGGAGAAGCTCCCCGGCGGGCTCCGGCCCCTCGTCGAGCAGATCAACGCCCTCGGGCTGAAGTTCGGCATCTGGTTCGAGCCCGAGATGATCTCCCCGAGGAGCAGGCTGTTCGAGGCGCACCCCGACTGGGCGCTCGGAACACCCGGGAGGGACAAGTCCGTCGCCCGGAGCCAGTACGTCCTCGACATGACGCGCCCGGACGTGCGGGACTACCTCTTCGAGACGATCTCCGGCGTCCTCTCCTCCGCGAACATCGAATACGTCAAGTGGGACTTCAACCGCAACCTCACCGAAGCGGCGTCGGCGACCCTTCCCCCCGAACGGCAGGGCGAGGTGATGCACCGCTACGTCCTCGGGCTCTACGACCTGCTCGAGCGGATCACGTCGGCCTTCCCGCATCTTCTCCTCGAGGGCTGTTCCTCGGGCGGCGGGCGGTTCGATCCGGCGATGCTGTATTATTCCCCCCAATACTGGACCTCCGACGACACGGACGCGATGGAGCGCCTCGACATCCAGCTCGGCACGTCGTTCGTCTATCCGGCATCGGCGATGAGCTGCCACGTCTCGGCCTCCCCGAACCATCAGACCCGGCGCGAAACCTCCTTCGAGACCCGCGGGCACGTCGCGATGGGCGGCGCATTCGGCTACGAGCTCGATCTGACGACCCTGACGGACGGGGAAAAAGACCTCATCCGGCGGCAGGTGGCGGACTATCACCGGTATTACGACCTCATCAACCGCGGCGATTTATACCGTCTGATCCTCCCGGGCGACACGGTGAACGGCAAAACGGGCCGGTTCGCGGCGTGGATGACGGTTTCCGCGGATCGGTCCGAGGCCCTCGTGACCTTCGTCGTGATCCGCGCGTCGATCCACCCGGTGTACGTCCTCCGCCTCGAGGGGCTCGATCCCGCGGCGAGCTACCGGGAGGAATCCACCGGCGCGGTGTACGCGGGCTCCACGCTGATGCGTGCCGGGATCAATCTCACGAGCGCGCGCCGGGGCGGCTGGGTCGACGGCTCGTCCGCGGTGATGCATTTCATGAGGGTGTGAGAGCAAGGTCACGCTGCGCGGCAGTTTGCCCCCTTCCGGCATGCGGCGTGCAGCTTCACGCCGTCATTCTTCATTCTTAATTCTTAATTCGTAATTCACATAAGGCAGGCAACCGTCATGAAATCCCCCAACATCCGTCACATCCGCACGAAGGACGCCGCGTGGCAGAAGCTCGAGGTCCTGAAAACGAACCGGAACAAGCGCTATCACTACGGCGAATTCCTCGTGGAGGGCGTGCGCAACCTCAACGAAGCGCGCCGAAACGGCTGGGTTTTCTCCTCCCTCATCTACCCGGCAAACGCCCCCCTCTCCGACTGGGCGAAGGACATGCTGCGCACGACCCGCACGGAGGAGAACATCGAGCTGCCGGCCTCGTTCATGGCCGAGCTCTCGGAAAAGGACGAGACGTCGGAGCTCATGGCGGTCGTGAAGATGCGCCCGGACGACGCGGCTGAGATCAAGCCCCGCGGAGGAGCCGCGCCCCTCGTCGCCCTCTTCGACCGCCCGTCGAACAAGGGGAACCTCGGCACCCTTCTGCGCACCCTCGACGCCCTCGGCGCGGACGGGTTAATCCTGACAGGCCACGGGGTCGATCTCTATGATCCCGACGTGGTCGGCGCGACGATGGGATCGTTCTTCGCAATGCCGGCCGTCCGCATCCCGCGCCACGACGATCTCGCAGCCTATTTCGACGGTCTGCGGGCCACATACGGCGCGCTCAACGTGATCGGGACGACCTCGCACGCGGCGGACGTGAAAGGACCGCTCTGGGAGAGCGATCTCACCGGGCCCACGGTCTTCATGATCGGGTGCGAAACGGACGGGCTCTCGGAGGGGCTGAGGCCCTTCTGCACGGAGATGGTGACGATCCCGATGGCCGAGACCTCGACCGCGTCGTCGTTCAATGTAGCCTGCGCCGCGACGGTGATGTTTTATGAGGCGGTGCGGCAGAGAAGCGAAGCCGCGGGGACGGAAAACTCAGATAGATGAATTCAGAATTCAGAATTAAGAATTCAGAATTGAGGTAGAAACCGCAAGCGGTTTCAGATTGAAAAACAAGCCGAACACGAACCGCCGCACCCCTTGCCTCGACGGAGTCGAAAGGGCTAACACGTTTAAACTGCATCTTCGGCGTTGAGCGAGCCACGAACGAAACAGAGCCACTCATCTTGGGGATGGCCCTGTTAATCCTCCGTGCGAAAGGCGAGATGGAACTTGTTCCATCCGCCGTGGGACCAGACGATCTTGAGCAAAGGTGCCGAAACGCCAAGGTACGCACGTTGGAGGGTGGATTCCCAAGGCGGGAACGGCCTTGGGCCGGGGTGATTCACAAGAGGGCCGCGGCCGGTCCTCTTGTGCGCCAGCCGCGCAGGCGAAAAAAACGATCGGCTTCGCCGATATCAAATCTGCAAGCGTCAGCGCGCAGGCCGAATAAACAGCGCAAGCAAAGCCGCGCAGACAACCGAAAGACCTCTCCCGGCGTCTCCTGCATGAAGGAGACCGCTGCAGAATATTGAAGAAAGCAAAAGAGCCATAAGAATATCCCCACGATCAAAAGGAGCTTCCCGTGAAACGCATCTTCCCCATTCTTCTCTTCCTCGCCCTGTGCGCCGCCGTCGTCCTCGTCGTGACCGCGCCGCAGAAATCCGCACCGTCGGATGCCTGGCAGAATCCCTTCGACAAGGCGGAGACCCCCGGTACCGATCCCGCCGCCGAGAACGCCCCGCCCGTGACCTCCGCAGAAGTCACACCGGATGAACCGGAACCGGTGTCGGAACCCGAGCCGGAACCCGAACCGGAGCCGGAACCCGAGCCCGAACCGGAGCCCGAGCCCGAACCGGAGCCCGAGCCCGAGCCGGAACCCGAACCCGAGCCGGAACCCGAGCCTGAGCCCGAACCGGAGCCTGAGCCGGAACCCGAGCCTGAGCCGGAACCCGAACCCGAGCCGGAACCCGAACCGGAGCCGGAACCCGAGCCCGAGCCCGCACCGCTGTTCAACGACGCGGTGACGGCGCAGATCCGGTCCATGACGACCTACGAGCTCCTCACGCAGATGTTCATCGCAACCTACGACGGCTCGTGGGCCACCGCGGACTATGCGGCGAACTACGGCTTCGGCGGGTACATCACCTTTGCCGAGGACTATGTCAACGACACGCCCGAGACCTTCAAAGCCGGGGTCGACCGGGTCGCCGCCGCCTCGAAGATCCCGCCCTTCATTGCCGTTGACGAGGAAGGCGGTACCGTCGTGCGCGCGAGCAAATACCCCGCGTTCCGCGCAGCGCCGTTCGATTCGCCGCGCAATGTCTATCTCGCGGGCGGGCTCGAGGGTATCCGCGCCGACGCCGCCGAGAAAGCCGCGCACCTCATCGCCCTCGGCGTCAACTACAACCTCGGTCCCGTCGCGGACATCGCCACGAACACCTGGGACTTCATGTACGAGCGCTCGCCCGGTCAGGACGCCGAAACCACCGCCGCAATCGTCTCGGCCATCGTCGCGGAATCGCAGGCCAAGGGCGTCGCTGCTTCGGTGAAGCACTTCCCGGGCTACGGCGCGGTTTCCGACACGCACACGGGCCTCGCCTACGACTGGCGTTCGGTCGAGGAGCTCGAGGCGAAGGACCTCGTCCCGTTCCAGCGCGCGATGAACGAAGGCGTCGCATCGGTCATGGTGTCGCACATCATCACGAATCTCGACCCGGCCCGCCCCGCGACGGTCTCCTCCGCCGTGGTGGACTATATCCGGAATCAGATGGGCTACGGCGGCGTGCTCATCACGGACGACATGCGCATGAACGGCATCCTCGACTTCTGCCCGACGGGGAACGGCTCCCTCGAAGCGATCCTCGCGGGGTATGACCTGATCTGCTGCACGAACTGGCCGGATCAGTTCCCCGTCGTCTGGTCCGCGGTCGAAAACGGCACCCTCACCCGCGAACGCCTCGAGCTCTCCGCCGGGAGGATTCTGCAGATGAAGTATAATCTGGGGATTTGGAGACCGTAAAGCGCGTGAACAGTTAATACAAAAACCCTCCGGTTTCAAAAGAACAAACGGCCGTGCGGCGGGAGATGATGACTCGCTTCACGGCCGTTTCTCTCTTCGAACCCCGCCCCGCGGAGGTCTCCTTCCCTTCTGATCGCGCAGGATTCCTGTATTTTCTTTCATAAATTGCAAGCCGTGTGTTGACATCCTGCACAAAACATGTTATAATATCCGCACAAATCCCATTTTTTGAATCGTTAAAGGTGTAAAAATGCAGGAAAATGAAACCAGGCCGGCGAGCGAACGCCCCATGATCGACCGCGAAATGGTCACCCGGCAGCACGATACGAAGATCGCCTACGACGAAAACAGCCACCTGATCGAGCAGGCGTCCTACCGCTATTCCCTCCAGGAGCGCTCCAGCCCGAACCTCTACCGCGCGCTCTTCGACTACCAGTCCGTGCCGAAGGTCTCCTTCAACCACCGCTTCGTGCCGATCAACATGCCCGAGGAGATCTGGATCACCGACACGACCTTCCGCGACGGCCAGCAGTCCCAGGCGCCGTTCACGGTCGGGCAGATCGTCGACCTGTACACGATGCTGCACCGCCTCGGCGGACCGAAGGGCATGATCCGGCAGTCCGAATTCTTCGTGTATTCCGAAAAGGACCGCGCCGCCCTCGCCGCCTGCCAGGATCTCGGCTACGAGTTCCCGGAGATCACGACGTGGATCCGCGCGGCGACAAAGGACTTCGAGCTCGTGAAATCCCTCGGTGTGCGCGAGACCGGCATCCTCGTGTCCTGCTCGGACTATCACATCTACAACAAGATGGGCCTGACCCGCAAATCCGCCCTCGACAAGTACCTCGGCGTGGTGAAGGAGGTCCTCTCCCTCGGCATCTCGCCGCGCTGCCACTTCGAGGACATCACCCGCGCGGACTTCTACGGCTTCGTCGTCCCGTTCGCAGAGGCGCTGCAGGCGCTTTCGGACGAATCGGGCATCCCGATCAAGATCCGGGCGTGCGACACGATGGGCTACGGCGTGAGCTACGCAGGCGCGGCGCTTCCCCGTTCGGTCCCCGGCATCATCTACGGTCTGAACCACTATGCGGGCATCCCGTCGTCGATGCTCGAATGGCACGGCCACAACGATTTCTATAAATCCGTGACGAACAGCTCGACGGCGTGGCTCTACGGCTGCTCCTCGGTCAACTGCGCCCTGCTCGGGATCGGCGAGCGCTGCGGCAACACCCCCCTCGAGGCGATGGTCATGGAATACGCCTCGCTGCGCGGCACGACGGACGGCATGGACACGACGGTCATCACGGAGATCGCCGATTACTTCGAGCGCGAGATCGGCTGCGAGATCCCCCCGCGGACGCCGTTCGTGGGCCGGGACTTCAACATCACCCGCGCGGGCATCCACGCCGACGGCCTGATGAAAGACGAGGAGATCTACAACATCTTCAACACGGAAAAGCTCCTGAACCGTCCGGCGCAGGTGGCGATCAGCGCGACGAGCGGCACGGCGGGCATCGCGCACTGGCTGAAGCACCGCTGCCCGGACGACGGCGCGGATCAGTACGACAAGCACTCCGACGTCGTGAAGCGCATGAAGGAGCTCATCGATGCGGAATACGCCTCCGGAAGAACGACGACCATGAGCGACAAGGAGCTGGTGAAGATCTACCGGGAAGCGGCAGGGGCGGAGAATTAAGAATTCAGAATTCAGAATTAAGAATGAATAACGGTCGTGCAGCTGTACACTCCATACAGTGCCGCACGACCGTTTTTTGATATGTCCCGGAGGATCGATCCTCCCATTTTTAATTCTGAATTCTTAATTCTTAATTCTGAATTCTCACCGTCTGTCCCCAGCCGCAGCGGCCATCCGCGTCGCGCACCTCGACCCGCACGAAGGTCTCGCGGCCGGTGAGCGGGAAAGCGGCGTCCGTGAGATTCTCCCCGACGTCCGAACGGTGCCCCGTCCACGCGGTGTCGGTGAAATACGTCACCATCGAAACGCGGTCCTCGGCCGGGCAGCGCACCCGCACGCAATTCGCCGCACCGTCGAACGTCACCGCCATCCGCGGGCTCTCGGTGGAATAGAAGTCCCCCGCCCGGATCGCCGCGAGGATCGCCTCCCGCGTGCATTCCGCAGCCCGGACCCAGACATAGGCCCGGCAGGCGTCCCGGCGGTACCAATGCGTGTCGTCCACCGCCGCCGTCTTCCACACCGCGCCCCGCGACGCGAGCAGATCGATGATCTCGCCGGAATACGGGCGGCAGTTCGCCGGGAGATCGGAGACCGAATTGAAGATCTCCGTAAAATCCACCCGGCCGTCGAGGGGCAAAAGCTGATCGAGGGTGTTCATCGACCAGGCCGGATGCGCGAGGTCCGCGAGCCCGCCCGATTCGCGGATCTTGTCGATCGCAGCCCGCGCGCCGTCCTCACGGGTGACCATGGGATCCCGCTCGCAGCCGATCGCCACGACGTGATAGATCCCCTCCTGCACGCGGCGTCCGAAGTCGTATTCGCACCCCGAAAGGAGGAGCATCCCGTCGTCCGATACGGCGTTTTCCGAGAGCTTCCAATGATCCGTCAGCGCGAGAAAATCGTAGCCGTGCGCCCGGTACAGCGCGATGCAGTCTTCGGGGGACAGCCGCCCGTCCGAGCGGGTCGTGTGCGTGTGGAGATTTCCCTTCCACCAAAGGTTTCCGTGTTCGTCCGTGTACATCCCGTTATTTCCCCAATTTCTTTCTGATTGCCGCGATTCCCCGGGCGATCCTGCGCCGGAAAATGAACGCGGCAAGGATCCCCGCGGCCACGAAGAGGAAGAAGACCACCTCGCCCCACGGACGCTCCGCCGCCCATTCCAGCCCCGCGAGCTTGCACCCCGCGTAAATGAAGCACATGACGGCGAATGCCAGCGCGTACGGCCAGATCCGCCATGCCCCCGCGCGATCCTCGACCGGCGGTCTCTCGTTCGGTTCTCTGTCTGCCATGATCCCGTCCTCCTGTCCGACTCCGATGGTCGGCATCATTGTACCACAGGAATGTGAACGACCGATGAATTATCAGGAGAAAAAAACGGAACCGCCGCCTTGCAATCCGCGCGGGACTGTGATACAATAGGGGCATCGGATCACAAAATCGTTCATCGGAGGGACAGCATGAAAAACCAAAAGCTCTGCGGCATCCTGCCCGCGCTCCTCACGGCCTTTACGGACGACGGCATCGACTGCGCGAAGGTGGCGCGGCACACGAAATACCTCGCGGACGCGGGCGTGCACGGTCTGTACGTCGGCGGCTCGACGGGGGAGATGATCCTCATGTCGGAGGACGAGCGCAAGACCCTGCTCGAAACGGTCATCGAGAGCGTCGGGGACCGTCTGACCGTCATCGCCCATGTGGGAACGACGTCGACTCGCGGCGCGCTGGAGCTGGCACGTCACGCGGAAAAGGCGGGCGCCGATGCGCTTTCGTCGGTGACGCCGCTCTATTACAAGTACAGCTTCCGCGAGGTGAAGCACTATTACGAGCGCCTGGCCGGGGAGACCGCGCTTCCGGTCATCATCTACAACATCCCCGTTCTGACGGGCACGACGCTCTCGACGGATCAGCTCGCCGAGATCCTCTCGATCCCGAACGTCGGGGGGATGAAGTTCACCTCGTCCGATTTCTTCCAGCTCGAGCGGATCCGCGCGATGTTCCCGGACAAGGTCTTCTACAACGGCTCGGACGAAATGCTCTGCTCCGGGCTGGCAGCCGGTGCGGACGGCGGGATCGGCTCGACGTACAACTTCATGCCGAAGACGATCCTTGCGATCTACAACGCGTTCCGCGCGAATGACGCGGCGACGGCGCTGACCTATCAGGCGAAGGCGAACGCGGCGATCGCGACGGTGCTCAAGTACGGCGTCATGCCCTCGGCGAAGATGCTGTTGAAGCTGAACGGCATGGACTACGGCGAATGCCGCGAACCGTTCCTGCCCCTTGGGGAAGAGGCGATCGAGGCGCTGAAAGCGCTGAAGGTGGAGTAAGAGCGCGCGCCGCGGGGTCCGCGGAGACAAGAGACGAACTCGCCTTCGGCCAAAGAGGCCCGTACCGTTCGTGAAGTCAGCCTCAGGCAAGCCGAGTTCATTACATGAACTCGCGTTCACCAATGATGAAAGGTGCGTACCTGAAGAAGGTACGCCTTTTCTTTCGCTTGCGCCGGGCGGTGCCCGGAGACAGGTGGCGGGCTCACTTCGCAAGCCCGCGAAGAGCGGGTTGCTTATTTCACCTGCGCACTAACGTTTGCGGGGATGTACTCGCTGAATCCATCGTTTTTTTGTCCTTCCGGACGGGACCCAAGAGGCTTCCGCGGCCAGCCTCTTGGGGATCACCGCCGCCC
>JAFPWV010000032.1 GCA_017412675.1 Clostridia bacterium | reverse complement strand
TGCCCAACTTCCGCTTGTCATTGCGAGGGCGCAGCCCGTGGCAATCCGTACTCCTTTAGAATATTGGTGCTGGTTGTCTGCACTACCCAACTTCCGTTTGTCATTGCGAGGAGCGATTCCCAAGAATCGCGACGTGGCAATCTCTCCAAACCGGAGAATGGAGGCAGAGAATTGGTGACAATGTCATGCACAACATCCCGAAATTGGTACCCGGTTTCCATCGTGCTCCTCAATTTCGGAGAGATTCCCACGTCAGGCGTCTCGGGACGCCTTCCTCGGAATGACGATGTGCGGCGGCGGCGTTTCTGTATCCGGCACCCGGCTTCAGGGGTGTTCCGTCTTCTCAAAAAGAACCGGGCCGGGGTCCTCCTGATCTCGGGAGAATCGCGCCCGGCCCTTGTTTTTTTATTCCACTTTCACATATTCATGCCGCACGGCACGAACGCCTTCGCTTCCGACGGCAAGGACCGTCCCGCCGTTGAGGCGCGGGTCCCAGTAGCAGCCCGGCCCGGCCTTCAGGCTGTAAATGAAGGTCACGCCCTCGTAGGAGATCACGTAATTGTCCACATGATCGTGACCCGCGAGGATGTGCTTCGTGTGGCCGAGCTCCCGGATCACCGGGAAAACCCCGTCATCCGCCGGGTAGGAGCCGATCCCCTCCCAGAGGACGCCGATGGACGATTCGTACCCCGGATTCCAGCAGCCGTCCCCCTCCGCGTCCTCGGGCAGCACCGTTTTCGGGTCGATCCCGGCCTTGAACGCCGCCGCGAACGCCTCCCGGTACGCGTAGATCGGGATGTGCAGAATCATCGTGCTGTCATGGCAGCCGTCCGCCGTGAGCGCCGCGATCTGCTCCCGGTACCACACGAGCTGCTCGGGGATGAGCTTCGCCCACTCGTTCGATTCGGCGCCCGCTTCGTTGACATAGGGCGCGCGGTCGTGGGAGTCCATCATGATGAGGGCCGAAACGGGACGCCCGTCCTCTTCGATGCGGATGACGTAATTCCCGTTGCCGAGGTCCGCGGGGCCGCGCTCATAGACGCAGAGGGGATGGGTGAGATAGCGGGAGACGACCGCCTCCACCTTCTCCGGGCCCTCCTGGTTGTCGTGATTGCCCCAGACGGGCGCCCACGGGATGCCGAAGGTGTCGAGAAAATCGGCGAGGGCGTCGTAGGCCCGGTCGTTCCCCGCCCACGCGAGGTCGCCGCTCACCGTGATGAGATCGGGATGCACGCGCGCGACGAGGGTCCTCACACAGTCCTCGAGGAGCCTGCGGTTCGGATGGCCCGCCTCCCATTCGCCGTCCCCGAGCTGGGGATCGGAGAGGTTCAGCACGAGAAAGTCGCGCCCGGGTGTTTTTTTCAGAGAGATCATGTCGTCAGCCTCCGTTGGTGTATGCTTCGATGAGCTTTGCGATCCGCTTGTTCGCCACCTTCGTCTTTGTTGCGAAGGAGGAGGCGGTCACGTCGGTCCCCTGCGAAATGGAGTCGCTCACCGGCCCGAACGTGATGTTGCCGAGGTAGGAGGCTGAGCCGAAGCCGAGCTCGTAGGCGGATTCGAACGGCGCGGTGATCCCGGCGACCACGAGATCGAGCATCTCGGCGGAATATTTGTCCTGCGCGTACTTCGATTTCAGGGCGACCTCGTAGTAGTCCTTCAACAGGTGCTCGTGCGCGTGGACGGCCAGCACCTGCACGACGGCGGAAACCGCGGTGGCAGCCTCGCCAACCGTGGTGATCGGGACCGCGCCCATTTCGGCGGTGTCATGGACGGCCGTGCGGTAGGCAGCCTGGTTCTCGTCGAGCTTCGGATAGGGGACGACGCCCATGCCGTCGAAGTCGCGGATGGAGTTCTGTTCCATGTCGCCGACCTTCGAGAACATCGAGAACATCGCGCCGCCGTTCACGAACTTCTTGAGGCTGTCCGCGACGGAGGAGGTCTTGTACATGCCGACGGACTTGTCGAGGGTGATGAGGTATTCCGCGGCCTTGCTCATGCGCTCGAGGTTCGCGTCGTTGAGATAGGGCATCCCGTCCGCGTCGAAGTCGACGACGTGGGAATCGGTGGAGTAGTAGAACGCGTAGTACGGCGCGGCCCAGCCCTTCGAGTGGCCGGCGAGCCCGTAGCGGTCATCGTCGTCCGGCTGACTGTCGCCGTTGAGGTCGGCGTACGCCTGCTCGACGATCGCGTCGAACCGGTCGAGCGTCCACGAGCCGTCGAGGACCATTTCATAGACGGCGTCGGGGGATCCGAGGACGTCGCGGGCGATGTTCTTGTTGAGGTAGAGGACGTGTCCGGCGCGGAGCGTGTCGATGAAGTAGTCCCCGGTCATGATGAAGCGCTTCGCTCCGAGGGAGAGGCCCTTCATGTATTCGGCATAGTACGCGCCGCAGTCGAAGTCGAACCAGTCTGTGCCGAAGTTGGCCTTGTCGTTCAGATCGAGCAGATAGCCGTTCAGGCCGCAGTTGAGCAGGCCGAGCTGGTCGTTGACGTAGTAGTCGATCCCGGTGTCGCCGGACATGACGAGGTTGGCGATGTAGGGCTGGACCTGATCGTAGTTGAGGTCGAGCTCCATGTAGTTCAGCGCCGTGTCGAGCATTTCCTCAACGAGGTGGTTGCGCTCGTAGACGTTGTCCTGCACGGGCTCGCCGGTCAGCTCCTCCGGTCCCGCGATGTAGGGATAGGAGGTGGGCATCCCGCCGCCGTTTTCGGTGATGTTGCTCGAGACGGAGATGTTCATGGTCCTTCCGCCGAGATCGATGCCGCGGTAGGCCTCGAAGAGATCGGCGGTTTCCGCGGGCTCCGGTTCGGCGTCGGAGGCGAGGTCGCTCACCGCCGGTGCGTCCGGGGCAGCGTCGGGGGAATCCGTTCCGCCGCCGTTTCCGCAGGCCGGGAAGGAGAGGAGGAGAAGGGACGCGAAGAGGAAGGCAAGCAGGCGGGTCAGCCCGGTCCTGCGCGGGGAGGAGATTTGCGTGACGTTCATGACGTTCACCTCAGAGAGAAAGGGTGCGGGCTCTGCCCGTTGCCCGGGGGGTAGGGGGGATGCTTCGGGAATGCTTCGGCTTTATTGTACAATAAAGGGGCGGGAAAGTCAAGGGATTCCGGGGAGCAATTTGGCGCTGAAGCGCGAGCCGCGGTGTCCGCGGTGACAGTCGGCGGGCTCACTTCGCAAGCCCGCGAAGAGCGGGTCCCTTATTTTACTTGCGCGCTAACGCTTGCGGATTGTATATCGACCAAGTCGATCGTTTTTTTGTCCTTCCGGACGGGACCCAAGAGGCTTCCGCGGCCAGCCTCTTGGGGATCACCGCCGCCCAAGGCCTTTCCCGCCTTGGGAATCCACCCCTCAACGTGCGTACCGTGGATTCTCTTGCAGCGTTGCTCAATGGGATTCTGCCTGTTTTGTTTTGCGATAAAAGGATTTATCGCAAAACCGCACGGAGGATTAACAGGACCATCACCATGTTGAGTGGCTCTGTTTCGTTCGTGGCTCACTCAACGCCAAAGATGCAGCGGTTCGTGTTAGTCCTTTCGACTCCGTCGAGGCAAAGGGTGCACAGCGAGCCGTCAGGGCTGCGCTGCACGTTGTGAGCCTCCCCCTCTGGGGGAGGTGGCCGCCGGATTCGCCAACGAATCGGGCGGTCGGAAGGGGGCTACCATCAACGGTTTTCATCGGGATGAACGAAACAGGTCCTCCTCCATTCACCCCTTCCGGCTCGCAGATTTGCGGGCAAATCGCTCGCCACCTTCCCCGGAGGGGCAGGCAAGGGGTGCAGCGGTGCGTGTTCGGCTTGTTTTTCAATCTGAAACCGCTTGCGGTTTCTACCTCAATTCTGAAGTCTGAATTCTGAATTCTGAATTCGCCTCCCTCCTCCTTCGGTATGTGCCGGTAATAGAAAAGGCGTACCCTTTTCAGGTACACCCTTTCCTTCTCGCTTATTTCTCGATCGCGGCCTTGCGGCTCATGATCCGGTGCAGCCGGTCGAGGTCGAACTTGATCCGGCGGTCGAAGGCATAGATGCCGTTCTTCTCCTGATAGACGTCCGTGAGCTGCGTGTAGCAGAACGCGCACATCTTCGGGTTGTCGAGCAGGACGTTGACGAGCCCCTCGAACCGCGCGTAGAACTCCTCGAGGCTCTTCGGCGCCTGACCGTAGCCCCATGCGGCGGACGGATCCTCGTCGATGTTCCAGTAGGTGCCGCCGAACTCGGAGACGAAATACGGCTGGCCCTCGTACTTCTCATGGTCCGGGTTGTTGATGAAGACCTTGCCCTCGCCCGTGATGAGCGGCTCGAACGCCTTGGCGAACGTCTCGGGATTCTGGTCGTAGTTGTGGACGTCGTAGATGTCGGTGATGACATGGACGTACCCGGAGGTGTCGATGATCGGGCGCATCGGGTCGAAGTCGCGCGTCGCCTGATACATCACGCGGAACAGATCCTTGTTGCGGCTCCTGCCCGTCTCATTGAAGGGGCACCAGCCCACGACGGACGGGTGGTTGTAGTCGCGCTCCAGCTCGGTGAGCCATTCGGGCAGGATCGAGAGCAGGGCGGCCGGATTCGATTCGTCGAGGCCCCAGTTCGGGAATTCGCCCCAGAGCAGGTAGCCCAGCCGGTCCGCGTGATACAGGAAGCGCGGCTCGAAGACCTTCATGTGCATTCTCGCGCCGTTGAAGCCCGCCTTCTTCGAGTATTCGATGTCGCGGACGAGATCGGCGTCGCTCCCCGGCGTGTAGATGCCGTCCGGGAAGTAGCCCTGATCGAGCACGAGGCGCTGGAAGACCGGCTTGTGGTTGATCTCGATGGCATAGCCGTTGATCGCGACGGAGCGCATCCCGAAGTAGGAGACGACCTCGTCGGCGCCCGCGGTGATTTTCAGATCATAGAGGTTCGGCTCGTCGAGCGACCAGAGCTTCGCGTCCGGGATCGCGACGGAGAACTGCGCGAACTTGCCGAGGACCGGCGCTTCGGTGCACCCGACGTCCTCCCCGCCGAAGGATGCGACGGCCTTGACGCTCTTCACGCCGGAATTCTGGCCCTCGAGCGACACGAGCACGTCGATCTTGCCCGCGTCGATGTCGGGGGTGATCTTGATGTTCTTCACGTAGTTGTTCGGAACGTATTCCATCCAGACGGTCTGCCAGATGCCGGTGCAGCGGGTGTAGTGGCAGCCGGAGTTGTAGTAGCTGTAATAGACCTGCTTGCCGGTCGGCTGGAGGTTCGAGTGGCCGTTGTCCTCGGCAAAGACGGAGATCACGTTTTCGCCGTCCTCGAGGAATTCGGTGGCGTCCACGGCGAACGGGGTGTAACCGCCGCGGTGGGTCCCGGCCAGCTTGCCGTTGACGCGGATCTCAGAATAGTAATCGACCGCGCCGAAGTGGATGAGCACGCGCCCGCATTTGCGGCACCAGTTCTCGGGCAGGGTGACGGTCCGTCGGTACCAGACGGCGGGGATGAAGTCGACGTATTCGATGCCGGAGAGCTTCGATTCCGGGACGAACGGGACGACGATCTCGCGCTCGTATTTCGGCGCCTCCCACATCTTGCGCTCGCGGCCGGAGTTGCCGAAGTCAAAGGCAAATTCCCACGTGCCGTTGAGGTTGATCCAGCTCTCGTCGCCGCGCACCATGGTCGGGCGGGGATATTCGGGTCTCGGGATGGACATGATTGTACCTCCTTGGAGTGTTTTTGAATGAACATCGATGCGGGAAGCGGAAACGGCCGGGCCGGAACCCGCGGGCGGATCTCTTCCTCACCGCTTCCCTTCTTCCTCTTCCCGATGCAACAGAACAGGCGGGAAAACAGCATTTTCCTCTGTCCTCCCGCCTGATACGGATGATGATTATTCGGCGTCTGCCGGGGCCTCAGCCGGTGCTTCGGGTTCAGCAGGCGCTTCTGCCGGTGCTTCGGGTTCTGCCGGTGCTTCCTCTGCCGCGGGCTCTGCCTCAACGGGGGCTTCCGCTTCGACGGGGGCTTCTTCCTGAGGGGCTTCCGCTTCGACGGGCGCTTCCGGTTCTTCATCCGCGACGGCTTCCGCTGCTTCTTCGGCGGCGCGGGCCGCTTCCTGCAGGAGCTGACGGATGGAGAGGCTCACCTTGTGGTTCTCGGTGTCGATCTGGGTGATCTTCACGTTGACGATGTCGCCGACGGAGAGCACTTCGTCCGGCTTCGCGATCTTGTGGTCCGCGATCTGGCTGATGTGGATCAGGCCGTCGCAGCCGGGAACGATCTCAGCGAACGCGCCGAACGGCATCAGGCTGACGATCTTGACCTCGGCGGTGTCGCCTTCCTGATACTTCTGGGTGAAGATATACCACGGGTTCATCTCTTCGGTCTTGTAGCCGAGGGAGATGCGGCCGCGCTCACGGTCGAAGCCCTTCACATAGACGTGGATCTTGTCGCCGACGGAAACGACGTCGGACGGACGGCGGATGCGTCTCCAGCTGAGCTCGGAGGTATGTACCATACCGTCCACGCCGCCGAGGTCGACAAACGCGCCGAAATCGGTCAGGGACTTGACTTCGCCGTCAAATTCCATGCCTTCCTGGATGTTGTTCCAGAACGCCTCCTCGCGGGCCTTGCGCTCTTCTCTCTGGACCGCGCGGATGGATGCGTACGCTCTTCTTCTCTCGGGCTTGATCTCGATGATCTTGACCTTCTGGTCGGTCCCGACGATCGCGTTCAAATCGCCGTCCTTCGGAATGCCGGTGAGGGATGCGGGGATGAACACGCGGACGGAGTTGAGGTTGATGATGACGCCGCCCTTGACCGCCTCGGTGATGCGGCCGGTGAGGGTCTCCTGGGACTCGCACGCTTCGACGATCTTGTCCCAGTTGGATTCGGAGTCAACGCGGGTCTTGTCGAGCGTCGCGATGCCGTCGACGTCGGAGACCTTGATGACCTTCGCGCGGACCGTGTCGCCGACCTTGAACAGGTCTTCGAGCTTGGCCTGCGGATCGTCCGTAGCCTTGTCGCGGGCAATGACGCCCGTGGTCTTCGCGCCGAGATCAACGTGGATTTCGGTGCCGGTGATCGCTGTGATGACGCCTTCGACGATTTCTCCTGTATTTAAAGTTTTGAAAGAAGATTCGAGAAGCTCCGCAAAGTTTTCGGTGTTCTCATTCATGGCTGCTAATACCTCCTGTATTAAACTGAACGGCGTCGACGCACCGGCAGTTATTGACAAATTTGAGATGGGCGGGACCGTCCGGCGAATCCGCTCCGCGGCGTCCGGCGCCTCCTTCGGGTCCGTGAGAAAGACCGTATTGGGGCAGAGGGCGCGCGCGATTTCATAGAGCTTGGTGGAGTTGGAGCTGTCCGGAGAGCCGATCACGATCACGCAGTCGGAAGTGGCTGCGAGCCGCGCGGTTTCCTCCTGCCGCAATTCGGTCACCTTGCATATTGTATCAAAAATATCGGCGTTTGTATAGACCCTTTTCACAAAATTTATACTTTTTTTCCATTCTGTCAATTTTTGTGTGGTCTGCGCCGCGACGGAGATGCGCTTTTCACAAAAACGGGCGGGATTCTCCGTTTTGACAAGGGTTTCGAGGGCGGCGGCGTCGCGGAAAACGGCCCGATCGCCCTGTGCGCAGCTGAGGATCCCCTCGACCTCGGGGTGGGTCTCGTTCCCGAGGAGGAGGAAGACGCGGCCCTCACCGGAATTCTCGCGCGCGATGTCCCGCACCTTCTTCACATAGGGGCAGGTCCCGTCGAGGAGGCGGAAGGCGGGGTTGCGCCGGGCGCAGTCCTCGAGCCGGTCTACGATGGGCTTGAGTTCCCCGTGCGCGCGGATGACGACGGTGATCGCCTCGCCCGCGTCCGCCCGACGGATCACGCCGTCGACGTCCTCCCGGGAGATCTCCCGCACGCCGTGGGCATGGATGTGATCGATGTAATAGTCGTTGTGGATGATGCGGCCGAGGGTATAGATCGACCGGTGTTCCTCCGGGTGCTCCTCAGCGCGGTGAAGCTCGGCCTCGAGGGCTCCGGTGGCGCGCTTCACCCCGAAGCAGAAGCCGGCGTGCTCGGCGACGGTGATCTTCATGCTCTCCCCTCCCCGCCCTTTTCGTCAGCTCCTTCGAGCAGGTCGCAGACGCAGCCGAAGATCGCCTCGGACGCCTTCCGGTATGCGTTCCGCGAGCCGCCCTCCCAGTCGAACGCCTCGGGCGGGATCGGCTTGCCGAAGACGACGGTGTTGCGGCAGAAGGCGCGGGTCCGTCTCCCCCGGTTCCGGATGCAGACGGGGACAACGGCGGCGCGGGTGTGATAGGCGATCATGCCGACGCCCGGTTTGATCGGGGTCTCGCGCGGGTCCTTTCCGGGGTAGCGGTGGCCCTGCGGGAAGATGCCGACGAGCTCGCCCTCACCGACGAGAGAGATCGTGCGCCGGATGCTCGTGACGTCGGAGCCGCCGCGGTCGACGGGATATGCGCCGAGGGCCTTGATCAGCGGGGCGAGCGGCGTATGGAAGAGCTCCTTCTTCGCCATGTACCTTACCTGACGTCCCCCCGCAGCGGCGGAGAGCACGATGGGGTCGGAGAAGGAGGTGTGATTCGCGGCGAGGATGGCGCCCTCAGCCGGGAGGTTCTCCAGCCCCGCGACCTCGATCCGGTACAGATGCCGCACGAAGGAGGAGAAGATTTTGTAAAAACGATCGTAAAAGGACATAGTTTCTGGGGGAAAAAGGGGATCGCGGGCAGCGCCGGAGGCCTCCGTCTGAGCGGACACCGGGCATGCTTCTTCGCGGTTCACTTTTTCTTCGTTCTCTCCGTAATGATCCCGCACACCCGCTCGACGCACTCCTCGATGGTGTAGTCGTCGCTCTCGAAGATCACGGCGTCGTCAGCCGGGCGGAGGGGGGCGATCTCGCGTTCGCTGTCCTGCTTGTCGCGGGCCTCGATGGCGGCGAGGACTTCCTCGTAGGTGACCTCGATGCCCTTTTCGTGCTGCTCCTTATAGCGTCTCTCGGCGCGGGTGGAGGCGGCGGCGGTATAGAAGATCTTCACGTCGGCGTCGGGCATGATGACGGTGCCGATGTCGCGTCCGTCCATGATGACGCCGCCGCGGTCGACGAGGTTCCGCTGTTCGTCGAGCAGGAACGTGCGGACGGCGGGGATCTTCGACACGGCGGAGGCATAGCGGGACGCGTCCTCGGTGCGGATGCGGTCGCCGACCTCTTCCCCGCCGAGCGCGAGGATCTGGCGTCCGTCCTCGAAGGTGAGGGAGATCTCGACCTGCGGCAGGGCGGCTTCGACGGCGGCGGGATCGTCGGGATCGATGCCATTTTCGAGCATATAGAGGCCGACCGTGCGGTAGAGCGCGCCGGTATCGACGTAGATGAGGCCGAGGCGTGCGGCGGCGAGCTTGGCGATGGTGCTCTTTCCGGCGCCGGACGGGCCGTCGATGGCGACGTTGGGGAGTTTTGCTTTCTTTGTTCTCTTCGTTCTCTTCTTGTTCATGTCATCCATCCTCTTCTGTGGTTCCCCTTGCGTGGGGGAGGGGGCGCAGTATTCATTTCACATTCTTCGATTTGCGCCGGGCGGTGCCCGGAGACAGTCGGCAGGCTCACCGGGCAGTGCCCGGGGACACATGGCGGGCTCACCGTTGGCAAGCCCGCGAAGAGCGGGTTGGATCGATTATCCAGCTTGCGCACTATCGTTTGCGGGGATGTACTCGCTGAATCCATCGTTTTTTTCGCCTGCGCGGCTGGCGGACAAGAGGGCTCCGGAGCCGCCCTCTTGTCAATCACCGCTCCCAGAGGCGCGGTTCCTCGCCTCTGGACTCCAACCCTCCAACGTGCGTACCACGAGTATTCTTGCAGCGTTGCTCCATTTCGTCTGGTCCCACGGC
>JAFPWV010000031.1 GCA_017412675.1 Clostridia bacterium | reverse complement strand
GGCCCTTGCCGGTCAGCACGCCGACGAATTCGTTGCGGATGCGCTTATACTGACCGAAGAGATAGCCGATCTCACGCGCGCCGACACCGATATCGCCGGCGGGAACGTCCGTGTCCGCGCCGATGTGGCGGCACAGCTCGGTCATGAAGCTCTGGCAAAAACGCATGATCTCGCCGTCGCTCTTGCCCTTCGGGTCGAAGTCGCTGCCGCCCTTGCCGCCGCCCATCGGCAGACCGGTCAGGCTGTTCTTGAAGACCTGCTCGAAGCCGAGGAACTTGATGACGGAGAGGTTGACGGACGGATGGAGTCTCAGGCCGCCCTTGTATGGACCGATCGCGTTGTTGAACTGGACGCGGTAGCCGGTGTTGACGCGGATCTTGCCGCTGTCGTCCACCCACGGAACACGGAACTGGATCTGCCGGTCGGGCTCGGTGATGCGCTCCAGGATCGCTTCCTGTTCGTATAATTTTTCATTCTTGGTGATGACTCTTTCGAGGGACTCGAAGACTTCGCGGACTGCCTGGAGAAATTCCGGCTGATAGGAATACTTCGCCTCTACCTGAGAAAGCACGTTCTGGACATAGCTCATGGTGGGATCCTCCGAGTGAAATGATTTTTGAACGGTATAAATATACCACAAATCCGCCGAAAATGCAAGCGGGACGGAGTAAAAAACCGTGTTCATGCGAGATTTCTGCACATTGACGAATCGGAAAAACCGCGGAGGGGCGATTTTCGGCAAGGTGCAAAAAAACGGGGCGTCCGGGTGGGACAAAAAGACGCCCGACGGAGCGGACCGCCGGGCAAAAGTGAATAGGATGCAGTACTTTGCGTGTAATTATACATGGTCCGCGCCATCCACGAAGAGCGGGAGCGGGAACCAGGAGCGCACGGCGGGGGTGAGCGCGAGCCGATACGGCGACCAGAGACCGCAGAGGAAGGAGATCGCCTCGAGATGGCCGAGCTCGAGATCGCAGTCCCCCGTGACCTCCTCGAGCGTGACCTCGTTGTTCTGCACCGCGATCCGCACGCGGACGTCGCCCGAGAAGCCGTGGATGAAGAGGGAGAGCGCGCCGTCGCCGAGTTCTTCGCGCTTCGCTTGGAAGCGGAGGAGGGCGCCGATGACGTGCGGATAGTTGAGAATGTTGAACATCTCGCAGTGATCGAGGGAAATGCCGCCGCCGAACTGCGTGATCCGCGCGAGCAGATCGTCCTCCCAGACCGGGAAGGAGAGATGGACATCCCCGCGCTGCGCGACGTAATTGCGCACGACGTCGACGGTATCCGCGTGATCGGCGAGGGTCAGCTCCCCGAGTCCGCCGATGAAGTAGCCGCGGAA
Source organism: Clostridia bacterium (assembly GCA_017412675.1). Classification (GTDB taxonomy): domain Bacteria; phylum Bacillota; class Clostridia; order Oscillospirales; family CAG-272; genus UMGS1696. The sequence goes on along the minus strand of JAFPWV010000031.1, from coordinate 19,720 downwards.
ATCGCCGTCTTTGAGGATCGCGGTCAGGGACGAACGCCACGAGCGCGCGATGTCGTAAAAGGCTGCCCGCGGGCGGATCGTGTGGACCGGCTTCGCCGCGTGGAGCGCGTGGATCCGGTCGAGCAGTTCCGCGTCGTCCGCGTTCACGTCACGGAATTCAAGCGGCGTGAGCGGGACGTTCTCGAACGCGCGGCGGAGATTGCCGCGGTCGACGCCCACCGAGATCTCCTGCCCGGCGTGCTCAAAGCCGAAGTGCTGATACCGCTGCCGCTGACCGCCGAGGATCGAGAAGTCGACACCGTCCTCGATCATGTCCCGGAGCGCGAGATGCATGCAGTCCTTCATGTAGCCCTTCGAGCGGGAATAGGGATGCACGGCGACGTTGCCGATCCCGCGGGATTTCAGGATCTCGCCGTCCACGGAAAGGTCCGAATCGAACGCGCCGATCGCGGCCTTCAGCTTCCCGTTTTCGGTGACGACGTAGTTGGAGTAACAGGGATCATACTCAGGCTTGTAGAGCTTGGGCAGGAGTTTCTTGAAGTCTTTTTCGCTGCCGTTGAAGCCGAAGACGTAGTTCATGAAATCCATGAGGTCGTCGTACATCTCGGGCGTGCCGCGGCCCTTGTAAAAAATGGGATCTGACATGGCTTAGCTTCCTTTCTGATCGGTTGATGGAATGTCACAGCGGTCGGACGGCCCACGCGGGGATGCCCTCGCTGCGGAGGACTCCCTGTGCCTCGCGGGCGTCGGAGAGGGCGGGGAAGAGGCCGAAGACGGACGGTCCGCTCCCGCTCATGAGGACGGAGGACGCACCGAGCGCCGTCATGCGGTCCCGGAGCTGCGACGCGGCGGGATGACGGGGCAGGATGACGCGCTCGAAATCGTTGAACAGCGACGCGGGCATCCTCCCGGAGGCGAGCTCATCGAGGAGCGCGTCGGGCGTTCGGGTTGCCGGAGCCGGATGCGCATCGAGGGCACGGTATGCCTCCGCCGTCGAGATCCCGCTACCGGGGAACGCGACGAGGACGGCATAGGACGGCTTCGGGATCGCAAGGGGGGTGATCCGTTCCCCGATCCCGCGGCAGAGACAGGTCCCGCCCGCGAGACAGAAGGGGATGTCCGCCCCGATCTTCGCGCCGATGTGCATGAGCGCTTCCGTCTCCGCGCGGACGCCGAAGAGGAGGTTCAGGGCTTTGAGCGTCGCCGCGCCGTCGGAGGAGCCGCCCGCAAGCCCGGCGGACGAGGGGATGTGCTTTTCGATGTCGATGAAGAGATTGTATTCCCCGATCCCATACGCCTCGAAGAACGCCTCGGCGCACTTCCAGACGATGTTGCGGGCATCGCGGGGGACGGCTGGATCGGAGCAATGCACGGCGATCTTCTTGCCGGACGCGCGGGGAGAGCGGGTCACGGAGACGAGATCGTACAGGCCGATCTGCTGCATGACGGATTCGATCTCGTGGTATCCGTCGGGGCGTTTTCGGACGGATGCAAGATACAGATTGATCTTGGCGGGGGCTTCGATGGTGAGTGCGTTCATGGGGTACCTCAATGAAAGAGCCGGATGATCGGATTCTGCCGGATGCCGACCGCGCCGATGGGGCAGAGCTCCTGGCAGCAGTAGCACTTGATGCAGGCGTCGCGGTGGATCTTCGGGCGCGTTTTGCCGCCCCGCTTCACCATCTCGATGGTCCTCTGCGGGCAGGACGCGGCGCATTTTCCGCACCCGACGCACTTGTCCCGGAGAATCATGGGCTTCGGCTCGAATGCCTTGGCGAACCTCCCTCCCATGAAGCCGGACAGATTCTTGAGAAACGATCCGGAATCGGCGTCCGGGCGGGCAAAGTCGAAGGTCGGTGGCTCCGCGGTCCCGAGGATCGGGATCTCATGCCAGTCGCGCGGAATGCGGCCTCGGCCTGCTGCGGCGTTCAGATAGAGCGTCTCGCCGTCGCGGCGCATCATGTGTTCGGCGACGATGTCGAGGGCGAAGGGGTCGCGGGAGACGAGCATCTGCCCGGTCATCTTCGGCACCCCGTGCGTCGGGCCGTTGCCCTCCATCGAGAGGATCGCGTCGCATACGGCGAGGAAGGGCTTGTCCGCCGTCACATACATCCCGAGGTCGCAGAGCATCTCGGAAAAGTCCGGAAGGGCGGGGAATGCGCTGTGCATCTCGAATTTCTCGAGCCCGGGGATGAGGCCGAAGAGGTTCTTCACGGCGCAGCTCATCCCGGTGAGGGAGTGGGATTTCATCTTGCAGAGATCGACGATGACGTCCGCCTGCTGATAGACGGAGAGGAGCCGCGCGTTGCGGAGCTTTTCGCCGTGCATCGTCACATTCCCGAAGCCGAAGTCGTCGTTCAGGCGAACGCGGGGATCGACCGTATCCATGCCGCAGACCTTGTAAACGCGGCTGAGCGCGGCGGCGGAATAGGGACCGCCCGGGGAATCGGCGAGGGTGACGCTCTCCGCTCCCATCGCAAACACGACGTCCGCGAGGGCGGAGATGACGGCGGGATGGGTGGTCGCCCCCTGATCCGGCCGCTTCGCAAGGACGAGATTGGGCTTGAAGAGCACCCGCTTCCCGCAGAAAAAATCCTCCGGGAGGGAGAGGGCGTCGAACGCCGCGCGGAAGAAGGCCGTGAGGGCGGGGATATCATAGGTCTCGCAAGGGGCGAGATAGACGGGGGAAGCAGTCATGAAGCGCCTTCTTGTGGTTGTTTTTCCCTATTATAGCACAGCGGGAGAAAAGAATCAAGCGGGAGGAGAAAAAGACCGGCGGGAATGAAAAAACGGGGGAAGCGTCTGCCTCCCCCGTGCGGGTGAAACCTTATTTGCTGAGTCTCGCTTCGAGCGCGGCCAGTTCGTCCCAGAGCGCGTCCGGAACGCGGTCGCCGACGAGGTTGTAGAACTCCTTGATGTTCTGAACGTCGGCCAGCCAGCTCTCGGTGTCGATGGAGAGGAGCTCGCGGATCGTGTCGATCGTGATGCCGTCCAGTCCTTCGATGTTGATGTCTTCCGCCTTCGGAACATAACCGATGGGCGTGATGTCGGCGTCCACTTCACCCGCGCAGCGCGCCAGGATCCAGAGGACGACGCGGAGGTTCTCGCCGAAGCCGGGCCAGATGAAGTTGCCGTTCTCGTCGGTGCGGAACCAGTTGACGTGGAAGATCTTCGGCGCGTGCGGGATCTTCGTGCCCATCTCGAGCCAGTGTGCCCAGTAGTCGCCCATGTTGTAGCCGGCGAACGGACGCATCGCCATCGGGTCGCGGCGGACAACGCCGATCGCGCCGGCAGCGGCAGCGGTGGTCTCGGAAGCCATGATGGAGCCGACGAAGGTGCCGTTCTGCCAGGACGTGGACTGGTAAACCAGCGGAGCGGTCTTGGCGCGGCGGCCGCCGAAGATGATCGCGGAGACCGGAACGCCCTTCGGATTGTTGAATTCGGAGGACAGGCACGGGCAGTTCGTCGCCTTCGCGGTGAAGCGGGAGTTCGGATGCGCGCCGGAGGTCCCGATCTTGTCGGCCTTGTCGTACTTCGTGTAGTCCCAGATCTCGCCGCGCCAGTTCTCGGCATTGTGCGGCGGGTTGTTGTCGAGGCCTTCCCACCAGACGGTGTTGTCGTCGAGGTTGTGGCAGACGTTCGTGAAGATCGCGCCTTCCTGGCAGGTTGCGAGCGCGTTCGGATTGGACTTGTTGTTGGTGCCGGGCGCGACACCGAAGAAGCCGTTCTCCGGGTTCATCGCGTAGAGACGGCCGTCCTCGCCGATGCGGAGCCATGCGATGTCGTCGCCGACGGTCCAGACCTTGTAGCCCTTGTCGCGGAAGAACTTCGGCGGGATCATCATGGCGAGGTTGGTCTTGCCGCAGGCGGACGGGAACGCGGCGGTCACGTACTTGATCTCACCGTTCGGGTATTCGACGCCGAGGATGAGCATGTGTTCCGCCATCCAGCCTTCCTTGCGGCCGAGCCAGGAGGCGATGCGGAGCGCGAAGCACTTCTTGCCGAGCAGGACGTTTCCGCCGTAACCGGAGTTGACGGACCAGATCGTGTTGTCCTCGGGGAACTGGCAGATATAGCGGTTCTTCTCGTCGAGCTGTGCCTTGGAGTGCAGACCACGGATCCAGTCCTCGCTGTCGCCGATGGCTTCGAGAACGTCAAAGCCGACGCGGGTCATGATGAGCATGTTGAGGACGACGTAGATGGAGTCGGTGATCTCGAGGCCGTACTTGGCGAACGCGGAGCCGACGATGCCCATGGAATAGGGGATGATATACATGGTCCTGCCCTTCATGGAGCCGCGGTACAGCTTCTTCAGGGTCTCATAGCATTCCTTGGGATCGAGCCAGTTGTTGATATTGCCGGCGTCTTCCTTTTTGCTGGTGCAGATGAAGGTGCGGCCTTCGACACGCGCGACGTCGTTGACGGCGGTGCGGTGGAGGTAGCAGCCGGGGCATTTTTCTTCGTTCAGTTTGATCATTTCGCCGGTCTTGCAGGCTTCGGCGCGGAGCGCGTCGCGCTGCTCGTCGGAACCGTCGATCCAGACGATCTTGTCGGGCTGGCAGAGAGCGACGTTTTCGTCGATCCAGCGGAGGATGCTCTTGTTGGTGGTCATAGGTTCTCCTCTTTCCGTGATTTAGTATGATATGAGAAACCGGGGACGGTGAAATCCCAAATTTTTCTATGTTACATTATACCCCATGAAACCCGGGATTTCAAGACCTATCTGTGAACGGCGCATGAATTCGTGGACCCCGCCCGCCGAAAAAAACCGGGGATTTTCCGCGCGGCTGTTTACAGGGAGGAGAAAATATGATATAATCGGGGCGGAAACGGGCGGGAGAGCGGTCATTTTTCCCCGCCTCAGCCCGCATAAAGGGAAAGGAGAACCCATATGAACATGGATCCCATCCGCGTCGGACTCGTCGGGCTCGGACGCGCCGGCAACGGCATGCACCGCGGTGAGCTGCGCGGCCGGCAGGACAAATTCCGCTTCGCCGCCGTCTGCGACATCATCGAAGAACGCACCGTCCCCTTCGCCGAGGAATTCGGCGCGAAGCCCTACACCCGCTATGAAGACATGCTCGCCGACCCCGACGTCGAGCTCGTCACCATCGCCACCCGCTCGTGCGACCATTATGCCCACGCGAAGGCCGCCCTCCTTGCCGGGAAGGACGTCCTCGTCGAAAAGCCGTTTTCCATGCGTCTCTCTGAGGTCGAAGAGCTGATCCGGCTCGGTTCCCAGCCCGCCGGTCCGCATCTCTACGTCCGCCACAACCGCCGCTTCGAGAACGGTTTCGAGCTTGCGAACGAGATCATCGCGTCGGGCAAGCTCGGCGAGGTCTATGAGATCAAGCTGACCCGCAATGGCTATCAGCGCCGCAGCGACTGGCAGACCCTGTCCGAATTCGGCGGCGGTCAGCTTCTCAACTGGGGCCCGCACATCGTCGATCACTCCCTCCGGTTCTGCGGCGGGGACTACGTCGATCTCTATTCCAACATCAAGCATGTGGCCGCGGCGGGCGACTGCGAGGACCACATCAAGATCGTCATGACCGGGATCAACGGCCGCATCGTCGACATGGAGATCTCCGGCGGCGCCGCGCTGCCCACACCGGAATACCTCGTCTACGGCTCGAAGGGCTCGATGGTCTCGGACGGCGGGAAATTCCATCTCCGCTATCTCGATCCGGCCGTCAAGCTGCCGCCCGTCGTCGCCGATCCCGAAACGCCCGGCGCGGGGAAGGGCTTCGGCAATCCGGAACCGCTCCCGTGGGTCGAGGAGGACATCCCGATCCAGGGCGACGGCACCTCGCGGATCTGGGACGCACTCTACGACGCCATCCGCCGGGGCATCCCCTTCCCCGTCACGCTCGACCAGGCCGCGAAGGTCATCGAAGTCATCGAGCGCGTGAAAAAAGGCACGATTTTTGAGAATTGAACATACAACCGGAATCACCGGAAAGGAGACTGTTATGGCAAACGAAATCATCCAAGGCATGGGCTTCCACCACGTTGCGCTGAGAGCCCCGGATCTCGACGCGTCGATCGCGTTCTATGAGAAGCTCGGCATGAAGTTCTACACCTCCTGGGGCGAAGGGAACGGCCGGATCGCCATGCTCGACTTCGGCGACGGCGGCATCCTCGAGCTCTTCGCGGGCGGGAACGAAAAGGAAACCGCCGATCCCAAATACATCCACTTCGCGCTGAAGGTGGACGACGTCGACGCCGCATACGCCAAGGCCGTCGAAGCCGGCGCGAAGCCGAAGAGCGAACCGCGCGTGGTGCCGCTCGACTCGAAGCCGGTGAAGCTCACGCTGAACTGCGCGTTCGTCTACGGTCCCGGCGGCGAGGAAGTGGAGTTCTTCCGCATTCTCGCGGCGGAGTGAGGAGGCGCGCCATGCTTGCAACGCTTGTCTTTGTCGACGTGATCCCGGAATACGCCGATGCCTTCGCCGAGATCACGGCCTATAACCACGAGAATTCCAGAAAGGAACCTGGCAACGTCCGCTTCGACGTCCTGCGCGACCGCCGCGATCCCACGCAGTTCGTCCTGTACGAGGTCTACCGCGATGAGGCTGCAGCCGCCGCGCACAAGGAGACCGAGCACTATAAGAAGTGGCGCGAGACCGTCGCCCCGATGATGCATACCCAGCGCCGCTCGACGCCGACGGAGCCGCTCTGCTTTGACTGAGAAGCTCGGGCGGGATTTCTTCCGTCGGGACGCCGTCACGCTGGCCCGCGCGCTCCTCGGCAAGACCCTCGTGAAGCGGACGGAGCGGGGGACTGTTGCGGCGGTCGTGACGGAGACCGAGGCCTATACCGGCGTCGGCGACCGGGCGTCCCACGCGTTCGGCGGACGTCGGACCGCGCGCACCGAGACGATGTACCTCGAGGGCGGTTATGCCTACGTCTACCTGATCTACGGCCTCTATTCCTGCATGAACGTCACGGCGGCGGAGAACGGCAATCCCGAGGCGGTCCTTCTCCGCGCCGCGGTCCCGATCGGGGGCTTCGACACCGTGTGGGAGAACCTCTGCCGCACGAGCCGGAAGAAGTCCGCGCCGGTGAGACCGCCGGAGGATGACCTTGCCGCGTGGGCGAAGCTCCTCGACGGTCCGGGGAGGCTCTCATGCGCCCTGGGGATCACGAAGGCCGACAACGCCTCCGATCTCACGGGCGACATGTTCTTCTTCCGCGACGACGGCTATGTCCCGCGCCGGATCCTCAGCCGCCCGCGCATCGGGATCGATTACGCCGGGGAGGCGAAGGACTGGCCGTTCCGCTTCACCGTCGCATCCGAGGGCGGCGTTCCTCTGTTTGACCCACCGCTGCTTTGATGGAACTCTGTACGTTTCCCGCGATATTTCCCAGCCGCCCGGTGCCTTTCGAGGTCTTCCGGGCGGTTTTTCCGTGCGCCGCGAATCGTCATTTTGTATGCAGAATCGACGGGCTTCTTGTGGAAGTTGCCAAAATTGCGGACTTTTCGAAAAATAAATTTCGTGAATACGGCAAAAACCCTTGCAAAATTGTCTTCGATCCTGTATAATGATAACAGGGAAAGGATGGTAAACGCCCATGAATGAAACCAAGACCCCTGAGACCGTGCGGGAGAACGACCTCCCGGCGTATCTTTTCCATCAGGGAACCAATTATACCGCTTACGACTACCTCGGGTGCCACGGCGAAGCGAAGGACGGCGCCTATGTCTACACCTTCCGCACCTGGGCGCCGAATGCCCGCCGGGTTGCGCTCGTCTCCGACTTCACCGGCTGGGAAGAGGGCCGGGATTTCGACCGCATCAGCGAACAGGGGATCTGGGAGCTGGTCGTGGAGAGCCCGGAATCGCTCGAGGGGAAGTTCTATAAATTTGCCATCACCGGATCGGACGGCGAGGTCCGCATGAAGGCCGACCCGTATGCCTTCCAGTCCGAAACGCTCAAAAAGACCGCGTCCATCGTGCGCACCATCTCCGGTCACGTCTGGAAGGACGCGAAATGGCTCGCGAAACGCTCCGCGACAGTCTGCCCGAAGCAGCGCGGCTTCAAGCCGAAGGTGACGCACTTCTATTCCGCGCCGATGAACATCTACGAGGTCCATCTCGGCTCTTGGCGCACGAAGGACGGCGCATGCACCGCCGATGGGGAGCACTATCTGAACTACCGTGAGATCGCGGACAGGCTCGCTCCCTACGTCAGCAACATGGGGTACACCCACATCGAGCTTCTGCCGGTGATGGAGCATCCCTACGACGGCTCGTGGGGCTATCAGGTCTGCGGATATTTCGCCCCGACCTCGCGCTACGGCGATCCCGAGGATTTCCGGTACTTCATCGAAAAGCTCCACGAATACGGGATCGGCGTGATCCTCGACTGGGTCCCGGCGCACTTCCCGAAGGATGCCCACGGCCTCTACGAATTCGACGGACAGCCCCTCTATGAGTATCAGGGGCAGGACCGCATGGAGAACCGCGGCTGGGGCACCCGGTATTTCGACGTCGGACGCCCGGAGATCCAGTCCTTCCTGATCTCCAACGCCCTGTTCTGGCTCCGCGAATACCACGCGGACGGCCTGCGCATCGACGCCGTCGCCGCTATGCTCTACCTCGACTACGACCGCGAACCCGGCGAGTGGATCCCGAACACCGAAGGGAACAACCACAACCTCGAGGCCATCGCGTTCTTCCGCAAGCTCAATACCGCCGTCTTCCGCGAGTTCCCCGACGCGCTCATGATCGCCGAGGAATCCACCTCGTGGCCGATGATCACCAAGCCCGTGTGGGAGGGCGGCCTCGGCTTCAACTTCAAGTGGAACATGGGCTGGGCCAACGACGTGTTCGATTACATCGCGACCGACCCCGTCTACCGCCGCTACATCCACACGAAGCTCACCTTCCCGATGATGTACGCGTTCAGCGAGAACTACATCCTGCCCGTCTCCCACGACGAGGTGGTGCACGGGAAGAAATCCCTCGTGGACAAGTGCTTCGGCGAATACGACGACAAATTTGCCTGCATGCGGACGCTGCTCCTCTACATGATGACGCTGCCGGGCAAGAAGCTCACCTTCATGGGGACGGAATTCGCGCAGTTCCGGGAATGGGACTACGAAAACCAGCTCGAATGGTTCATGACCGAGTACCCGCGCCACATCGAGATGCAGCGCTTCGTGAACGGCGTCAACCACCTCTATCTCGACACCCCCGCGCTCTGGGAGATCGACGACGGCTGGGACGGCTTCGAGTGGATCGAGGCGGATCTCGCCGAGCTCAACATCCTCGCCTACCGCAGACGCGACAAGAGAGGCCGCGAGGTCATCGTCGTGCTCAATTTCGCGCCGGTCAAGCGGGAGGGCTTCGCGCTCACCGTCCCGAAGATGGGGCGCTACGAGGAGATCTTCTCCACCGATCCCTACGAGTTCGGCGGCAAGAACATCCTCAACGAGGAGGCCGTCCGCACCCGCAGCATCGTCGACGCGGAGGGGACCAAGAAGAACGTCATCGACATCACCGTTCCTCCGCTCGGCGGGTGCGTGTTCCGCAAGCAGCAGAATACCGACGCCGCCGCGCTGTGACGGAAAGCTTCACGATGAATCCAAAATCTGACGGAGGTCACTATGTATAAAAAACAGGAATGTGTCGCCATGCTCCTGGCAGGCGGTCAGGGAAGCCGGCTTTACACGCTGACCGAGAAGACCGCGAAACCCGCCGTGCGCTTCGGCGGAAAATACCGCATCATCGATTTCCCCCTGTCCAACTGCGTCAACTCCGGCATCTACACGGTCGGCGTCCTGACCCAGTATCAGCCTCTGCAGCTCAATGAATATATCGGCAACGGCCAGCCGTGGGACCTCGACCGCGGTCAGAGCGGCGTCATGGTCCTCCCGCCCTATCAGGCGAAGTCCGGCGCGGACTGGTACAAGGGCACGGCCAACGCGATCTATCAGAACTTCAACTTCATCGACCGCTACGATCCCGATTACGTCCTGATCCTCTCCGGCGACCACATCTACAAGATGGACTACGCGAAGATGCTCGCCGCTCACAAGGAAAAGGGCGCGGACTGCACGATCGCCGTCCTGGAGGTCACGCTCGAGGAGGCCAGCCGCTTCGGCATCATGAACACGGACGAGGACCTCCGCATCACCGAATTCGAGGAAAAGCCGAAGCACCCGAAGAGCACGAAGGCGTCGATGGGCATCTATATCTTCAACACCGCCCTCCTGCGCCGCTATCTCGAAGAGGATGAGGCCGATCCCGCCTCCTCGAAGGACTTCGGCAAGAACGTCATTCCGAAGATGCTCGGCGACGGCTGCAAGATGTACGCCTACCCCTTCCGCGGCTACTGGAAGGACGTCGGAACGATCCAGTCCCTCTGGGAGGCGAACATGGATCTCGTCGGGGAACAGCCCGTCTTCGATCTCCGCGACCGCGACTGGCGCATCTATTCCCGCAACTACTCCGATTCGCCCCACTTTGTCGGCGAATACGCGAAGATCTCCAACTCCCTCATCACCGAGGGCTGCACGATCGAGGGCATCGTCGAGAACTCCGTCCTCTCGAGCGGCGTCAAGGTCTGCCGGGGCGCCTATATCAAGGATTCGATCATCATGTCCGGCGTCACGGTCGGCGAAGGCGCGACGGTGAATTACTCCATCGTCGACGACGGCGCGCTGATCGGTGCCGGGTCCACGGTCGGCCGGACCAAGGCCAGCGGCGAGAAGATCACCGTCATCGGCTCCGATCTCTGCCTGAAGCCAGCGACGGACGTTCCGGGCGGCGAGATGGTCGACGCGGAATGGCTGAAGACACACAGCAACGACTGACAGAAAGGACGGGAACAACATGTCTGCATCCGGCATCATTTTCTCCAACATCCACGACAACAACATCCCCGAGCTCACCAGACTCCGCACCATCGCGTCGGTACCGTTCGCCTGCCGTTACCGCTTCATCGACTTCACCCTCTCGAACATGGTGAACTCCAACATCTACAACATCAGCGTCATCACCAACTATAACTACCAGTCCCTCATGGACCACATCGGTTCCGGCAAGGACTGGGACCTCGCGCGCCGTTCCGGGGGCATCAAGATCCTCCCGCCCAACATCACGGCCTACGCGAACCCGTACCTCGAAGGGAATACGAATTCCCGTCTCGATTCCCTGAAGAACGTCGCGACCTCCATCGGACGCATCACCGACGACTATGTGGTCCTCTCCGACTGCGACGTGATCTGCAACGTCGATTTCAGCGACATGATCCGCGCGCACCAGGAATCCGGGGCGGACATGACCATCGCCGTGAAGAGAGCCCAGCTGACGCCCGAGACTGCGCACAACACCGTCATCTTCTCCTCCGACGAGAGCGGCCGGATCACCGAGGTCCTCGCCTATCCGAACGACTTCTCCGGCAGTGCCGACATCGGCCTCAACATGATCGTCATGAGCACGGCGTATCTGCGCCAGATGGTCCTCGAAGCGACGACGCGCGATTATTCGAGCCTGTCGCGGGACATCATCGGACGCCGCTGCGGCTATATGAATTACCGCATCTACCGCATCGACGGCTACTGCCCGAGCATTTCGTCCTTCGCGGACTACTACAAGCACAGCATGGAGCTTCTGACCGATTCCTTCGCGCGGGACTCCCTCTTCAACGTGAAGAACCGCCCGGTCTACACCAAGGTCCGCAACTCCACGCCGACGTATTACGCGCAGGGCTCCTCCGCCAAGAACTCCATGGTCGCCGACGGCTGCTTCATCGAAGGCACGGTGGAGAATTCCATCATTTTCCGCGGCGTCAAGATCGGCCGCAACGCCACAGTGAAGAATTCCATCATCATGCAGGACACCATCGTCGGGGACGGCGCGTTCCTCAACTGCGTCATCACCGACAAGAACGCCGTGATCCGCGATCAGCGCATGCTGTCGGGCGCGGAGACCCAGCCGTTCTATGTGTCCAAGGGCAAGATGATCTGACGGAGGGCGACATGAAAATACTGTACGCAGCGTCCGAAGCGCTCCCCTTCGCCTCGTCCGGCGGATTGGCCGACGTGGTCGGATCCCTGCCGCAGGCCGTGAAAGAGGTCCTCGGAAGGGACGGCGACGTGCGGGTGGTCATCCCGATGTATTCCCAGATCCGCGGCAAATTCGCCGAGCAGCTCGAGCTCGTGACCGAGATCAACGTCCGGCTCTCGTGGCGGAACCAGTACTGCGGGATCTGGAAGACCGAGCGCAGCGGCGTGACCGTCTACTTCATCGACAACCTTTATTACTTCGACCGGGGGACCCTGTACGGCTGCCATGACGACGGCGAGCGGTTTGCGTTCTTCTCGAAGTGCGTTCTCGAGCTGATGAGCGCGGTCCACTTCTATCCGGACATCCTCCACGCCAACGACTGGCAGACCGCCCTGACGGTGATCTACCTGAAGCGCAAATACGCCCACCTCGAGGAATACCGCAGCACGCGCGCCCTCTTCACGATCCACAACATCGACTATCAGGGCCAGTTCGACTTCGGCATCCTCTCCGACGTGTTCGAGCTGCCGGAATGGGACCGCTCCGTGGTCGAGTACAACGGCTGCATCAACCTGCTCAAGGGCGCGATCGTCTGCGCGGATATGGTGAACACCGTCAGCCAGACCTACGCCCGCGAGATCCTCACGGAGTACTTCTCGAGCGGCCTGCACCACATCCTCCGGCAGGCGGACGCGGAAGGGAAGCTCACCGGCATCGTCAACGGGATCGACGTGGATTACTACAATCCCGAGAACGACCCGGACATCGCCGCGAACTACTCCTACGCCGATCCCTCGCCGAAGGCGCTCGACAAGGAGGACCTTGAGAATATCTGCGGCTTCGCGCACGCGCCGGACACCCCGATCATCGCGATGGTCTCCCGCCTCGCGTCGCACAAGGGCTTCGATCTGGTCCGCCGGGTCCTCGAGGAGATCGTCGCCAACGACAACATCCGCTTTGTGCTCCTCGGCACCGGGGAGACCGCGCTCGAAGACTACTTCCGCGATCTCGCCGCGCGCTATCCCGACCGGGTCGCCATCCGGCTCGAATACAACAAGGCGCTGTCGAAGAAATTCTATGCCGGCGCGGATCTCTTCCTGATGCCGTCGAAGAGCGAACCTTGCGGCCTCTCCCAGATGATCGCCTCCCGTTACGGCACGGTCCCGATCGTGCGCGAATGCGGCGGACTCGCGGACACCATCCGTCCGTACAACGAATACGACGGCACGGGCAACGGATTTACCTTTACGAACTACAACGCGCACGATATGATGAGCGTGATCCGTTATGCATGTTCCATGTTTGCCGATCATTCAAAATGGGACAATTTAGTAAAAGTTGTCATGAATGTCGACTTTTCGTGGAATGTTTCGGCAAAAAGATACATTGATATTTACGCGCGTTTGAAGTAAAATAAAGAGTGGGTTCAAAACATTGATTTTCGTTCGGCGCATGGTCGACTGGCCCTGCGCCGGAACTTTTTACCCGGAGAATTTGTCATGGATAAAAAACAGTTCATGAGCTACGCTGCGGTGCGTGCGAGCATCGAGGCCAAGCTGACCAGCTACTTCGGCGTCAGTCCCGAAGAAGCGACCGAGGAGCAGATCTTCAAGGCGACGGCGCTCAGCATCAAGGAGCTTCTGACCGCAAAGCGTCAGGTCTTTCACGATAAGATCAAACGCGCGCATCCGCGGAGGATGTACTATCTCTGCATGGAATTCCTCGTCGGGCGCCAGATGAAGAACAACCTCATGAATCTCGGCATCGAGGAAGAGTACCGCGCGGCGCTCAAGGAGATGGGCCACGATCTCGACAAGATTTACGCGATCGAACCGGACCCGGGTCTCGGCAACGGCGGTCTCGGACGGCTTGCCGCCTGCTTCATGGATTCCCTCACCACCCTCGACTACCCGGCGACCGGGTTCTCGATCTGCTATGAATACGGCCTGTTCAAGCAGCGCATCATCGACGGCAACCAGGTCGAGCTGCCCGACGTCTGGATGAACGAAGGCTCCACATGGCTCGTCCCCCGGACCGACAAGGCCTTCAACATCCGCCTCGGCGGCACGGTCCGCGAGGAATGGAAGGACGGGAAGTGCTCCATCGTCTACGACAACTACAAGGATGTCCGCGCGGTCCCGTACGACATGATGATCTCCGGCGCCGACTGCGAGGCCGTCAACGTGCTCCGTCTCTGGAAGGCGGTCGAGACGACCAACTTCAACATGAACCTGTTCTCACAGGGTCAGTATATCGAAGCGATGCAGCAGACCGCGAACGCCGAGGTCCTCTCGAAGGTGCTCTATCCCTCGGACGACCACGAGGAAGGGAAGCTCTTGCGGCTCTCTCAGCAGTATTTCCTCGTTTCCGCGTCCCTGCAGTCCATCATCGCCGACCACCTCGCCGCCTACGGCTCCCTCTACAACTTTGCCGACAAGGTCGCGATCCACATCAACGACACGCATCCCGCGCTCGTCGTGCCGGAGCTCATGCGCATCCTCATGGACGTGTATTCCTACGGCTGGGACGCGGCGTGGAGCATCGTGACCCGCGTGGTGTCCTACACCAACCACACCGTCCTGCCCGAGGCGCTCGAAAAGTGGAACGTCCAGCTCTTCCAGCTCCGCCTGCCGCGCATCTATATGATCGTCGAGGAGATCAACCGCCGTCTGTGCGCCGATCTCTGGACGATGTACCCGGGCGACTGGGACCGCATCTCCCGCATGGCCATCATCGGCTATTCCCAGGTCCGCATGGCGAATCTCTCCGTCGCTGCGGCCCATACGGTCAACGGCGTCTCCGCCCTGCACTCGAACATTCTGAAAAAGACGGTCTTCCACGATTACTACAACGCGATGCCCTACAAGTTCACCAACGTGACGAACGGCATTGCAATGCGCCGCTGGCTCTGCTATTCCAATCCGGGCCTCACCGCCCTGCTCGACGAGACGATCGGCGAGGACTATCGCAAGGACTTCAGCCTCCTCGAGGGCTTCAAAAAGTATGCGGACGACGCCGGGATCCGGGAACGGCTGCGTGCCGTCAAGCGCGAAAACAAGACGACATTTGCAAAGTTCTATTATGACCGCGCGGGCGTCGCCCTGGACACGGACTCCGTCTTCGACGTGCAGGTCAAGCGGATGCACGAATACAAGAGACAGCTCTTGAACGTTCTGAAGATCATCACCCTCTACAACGAGATCCGCATGAATCCGAACGGCAGCTGGACCCCGACGACGTTCATCTTCGGCGGAAAGGCCGCGCCGGGCTACTATATGGCGAAGAACATCATCAAGCTGATCTATGACCTCGGCCGCGAGATCGAACGCGACCCGAAGGCCCGGGATCTTCTGCATGTGGTGTATCTTGAGGACTACAACGTCAGCTCGGCGGAGCTCCTCATGCCGGCCTCCGACATCAGCGAGCAGATCTCCCTCGCGGGCAAGGAAGCGAGCGGCACGGGCTGCATGAAGTTCATGGTGAACGGCGCCCTGACCCTCGGCACCCTCGACGGCGCGAATGTCGAGATGCGCGATGCGGTCGGCGACGCGAACATCTATATCTTCGGCCTGCGCGCGAACGAGGTCGACGATCTCTGGAAGCAGGGCTACTCGTCCCAGTACTACTATATGAACAGCGAGCGGCTCCGCACCACCATCGACCGGATGCGCGGGACCTTCAACGGCTGGAACTACACGGACATGGTGAACTACTTCCTGTATTCCCACGGCGTGCCGGATCCGTATATGTGCCTCGCGGACTACGACTCCTATATGGCGGTCTACGGACGCATGATCACGACCTATCACGACGCCGAAGCATGGACGAAGAAATCCCTCCTCAACATTGCAGGCGCAGGCTTCTTCTCCTCCGACCGTTCGATCCGCGAATATGCCGACAACATCTGGCACCTGACGCCGGTGAAATGATCCGATGAAAGCGTACGAATATAAGTTTGACAGAACGAAAAAGCTCCGGGTAAACGAACTCGGGGCTTTTGACACCGATACGGCGCTCGATTTCACCCTCCGCCTCATCCTGCCGCACGGGATGGAGGTCCACTCCGCCGCGATGGGGATCCACCGGGACGCCTGGAACACCGGGCACACGGAATTCCTCACCTTTCCGATGCGTCCCGTGCCGGGTGAGGGCTGCGTCTCCGACTGGCTCCTCGAGCTCGATCCGAGGCGCGATCTCCCATCGGAGGAAGGCGCCGAGGGGCTCTACTACTACCACTACGCCGTGCAGCTCGCCGACGGGTCGTGCTTCGTCTTCGGCGGGGAACGCCCGACCGAGCTCGACGCGCTCTCGAACTACGTCGGCGAACGCCAGCTCCTCCTCTACCGTCCTGATTTTCATGCGTCGTCCCGGTTCCGCGAGGGGCTCGTCTATCACATCTTCGTCGACCGATTCGCCAAATCCGGGAAAGCGAAGGCCAAACCCGGCACCGTCCTCGATCCCGACTGGGATAACGGTACCCCGCAGTTCGGCGAATACCCCGGCTCCCAGGTCCCGAACAACGTTTTTTTCGGCGGCGATCTCCCCGGCATCACGGGCAAGCTCGACTACATCGCGTCCCTCGGCGTGCGGACGATCTATCTCTCCCCCGTGTTCGAGGCGGCGTCCAACCACAAATACGACACGGGCGACTACCTGAAGATCGATCCGATGTTCGGCACCGACGCCGACATGAAGATCCTCTGCCGGGAAGCGGAGAAGCGCGGCATCGCGATCCTTCTCGACGGCGTCTTCAACCACACGGGCTCCGATTCCGTCTATTTCAACCGCGAAGGCCGTTATCCGACCGTCGGCGCGTACCAGTCCGAGCGCTCTCCCTGGGCGCATTGGTACCGCTTCCGTGAATTCCCGGACGACTACGAATGCTGGTGGGGCGTGAAGACCCTGCCGCGGGTCGACAGCGCGGATCCCTCCTACCGCCGCTTTATCTGCGGGCGCGCCGTCGACAAGTGGATGAGTGCCGGGGTCTCCGGCTGGCGGCTCGACGTCGCGGACGAACTCTCCGACGAATTCCTCGACGACTTCCGCCGCGCGGTGAAGGGACAGGACCCGGACGCCGTGATCCTCGGCGAGGTCTGGGAGGACGCGTCGGACAAGATCAGCTACGGCCGGCGGAGACGCTATCTCACCGGTTCGCAGCTCGACTCCGTGATGAATTACCCCCTGCGCGCCGCCCTGATCGGCTATGTGAAGACGGGGGACTGCGAACCCCTGCGGCACGCGACGGAGGGACTCTACCGCCGCTATCCGAAGGAGGTCTCGGACAACCTTTTGAATTTCCTCGGCACGCACGACACCGAGCGCATCCTCACCCTGCTCGGCGGCGAGGAGACCGGGGACCACACCAACGCCGAGCTCGCGCAGATGAAGATGACGCAGATGGAGCGGGCACACGCGAAGGAGCTTTTGAGGCTCGCGTTCGGCATCCTTGCGGGCCTGCCCGGCGTCCCCTGCCTCTTCTACGGCGACGAAGCCGGGATGGAGGGCTACCGCGATCCGTTCTGCCGCCGTCCGTTTCCGTGGAACCGGATCGACGGGGAGATTCTCGCGTTTTGCCGCGCCTTCGGGTGCCTGCGCCGGGACGAGCCGATCCTTTACGGCGGGCGGTTCCGCATCCTCTCGCTGACGCCGGACGCCTTTATCTATCTGCGGACGCCGGAGGACGGGGCAGGCGATTCCCTCCTTGTCGCGGCGTCCCGGCGCACCACGCTGACCGTCACGCTGCCCATGCCTGCCAGGGACCTTCTGAGCGGAGCCGTGCGCACGCGCTTCACTGTCCGGGAAAACAGCGCGCTCTATCTCCGCCTCCCCGCCGCGCTCGATCCCGACAAAATCTCTTTCGATTCCACCGCCGGTTGAAAAATTCTCAAAAACCGCGTTATTGCATTCCGGGACGGGCTGTGATATCATGAAGGCACGGTGAGCGCGCGCCGAATCCGGCCCAAAAGGGAGGCTAATATGCAAATCAGAATCGGAGAAAAGATCCGGACCCTCCGGAAACAGAAAAACCTGTCCCAGGAGACGCTGGCGACCGCCCTCGGCGTGACGTTCCAGGCTGTCTCGAAGTGGGAGCAGGGCACGACGATGCCCGACGTCGCGGCGATCCCGGCCATCGCGTCCTTCTTCGGCGTCTCGACGGACGAGCTCTTCGACTTCAACCTCTACGAGACCGAGGAAAAGGTCATGGCGATCTGCCGCGCGTCATGGGAGATCCGGGACGAGCGTCCGGAAGAAGCCGAAGCGATCCTCAGGGAAGGCCTGAAGCAGTACCTCGGCAACGACATCCTTCTGAACAATCTCCTCTGCGTCATCCCGGTGCCCGAACGCGCCGACGAGGCGATCACGATCTGCCGCGCGCTCGTCGAAGGGACGAAATACGACGACGTCCGCCTCGACGCGTGGAGGATCATAGCGCAGGCGTACGAATCCCTCGGCGAATACGCGATGATGAAGGACGCGCTCGAACACATCCCGGAGATCTATTTCACGCGGCTCCAGCTTGACGCGGAAATGCTCCGGGACGACGAACGGCTCGAGCCCGCGCACAAGCAGAAGCGCCTGTCTGCCGACTGGACGATCGACATGCTGCTCCTCCTCGCCGATTTCTACGAGGAGAAGGGAGAGCGGGACATGGCGCTTGCCCAGCTGCGGTGCGCGAAGGCGGTGATCGAGGCGTTCCGGGAGGACGTGAACGTCGCATACTTCACCGGCACGGTCTATGAAAAGCGCAGGGACGAGATCCCCGCCATCGAAGCGCGGATCGCGCGGCTCGGCAAAACAGAAGCATAAAGAACCCCGCCGCGGGATCCTGGAATCATGGGAGTCCTGCGGCGGGCTTTCTTTGTTCAGTTCATCGCGTCCGCGTCCCCGCGGATGAGGGTGAAGCTTCCGCTTTTCAGCGTTTCGATCAGCTGTTTTTCCGACGTGATCGGGAAGTCCGTGCGGATCCCGCCGTCCGGCATATGATCGGGGTTGTGGTGATCCGTGCCGGAGGTCATGATCCTGCCGTACTTTCTCGCCCACGCCTCGGCGATGTCGTTGTTCGAGTTGTGGCCCGGATGGCCGTTGTAGATCTCGATCGCGTCCACCGCGTTCGCGTCCGTCACCACCATGCCGTGGCGGAACGGATGCGCCTGGATCGTGAAGAGGCCGTCGGCCCGCGCCATCTCAGTGAATTTCCGCACACCCATCTTCAGCATTTCCCCGGTGTGGGAGACGAGCCAGTCCTCATCGAACCCGAAGACCAGATAGTCGTTCGAGTTCTGCACGAAGCGGAATTCGAGGCCCATCAGGATCGTGAGGCGGTCCCCCGCGCAGGCTTTCAGCTTTTCATAAGCGGCATATTTGCGGCGTACCTTCGCGGCCCACTCCGCTGGATCGAGGAAATTCCCCTCCGGCGTGAAGTGATTCGTGAGGCAGACCGTCGTGTAGCCGTATTTCAGGTATTTTTCGCAGATCCCCTCGACCGATTCGTGGGAGCACCCGGAGGCGTCCTTCGAGTGGCAGTGCAGCTCGGTTTTGTATGTCATCTTATCGCTCCGCAAGAATGGTCTTGATCTCGAACGGACGGAACGTGAGCGTCACGCGGCCGTTTTCGACCGGCAGCTCTTCGATCTCCTCCTCGAGCATGTTCGTGAGGAACACACGCTTCGCGTCCGGCACAAAGAGCGTGCATTTCGTCGCGCT
>JAFPWV010000030.1 GCA_017412675.1 Clostridia bacterium | reverse complement strand
GTCTACTGCAAGCCCGGTAGCGCGGACTGGGATATGCAGCTCTCCATGTATGCCTCCGTCAGCTATTCCGGCGGCAGCAACGGCAGCCAGCTTATCGGCTCCGCCACGGTGAAGAAGCCCGGAGCCTCCATCACCACCCTGTCCAGCTATGTCTGCTCGGAGGAGATCGCCGTCAAGGGCACCGCCGCCGCGAACGGGACCGTGGACATCTACGACGGCGAGACCCTGATCGGCTCCGCCACGGCCAACGGCAAGGGCCTGTGGGAGGCCAGGGTCACGCTGGCGAACACCGACAGCAGGTATTCCTCCACCCACATCCTGACCTCCCACGCCGCCTCCGGGGCCAAATCAGAGGACCTGTACGTCTTCCACGACCCCATCGGCCCGGAGCTGACAAGCTTCCGGATGGCGTGGAACGGCTCCAACGAGATCAACGTGGGCGGCAGCTACGTCTACGCCGGCGGCATGCGCGATCTGACCTTCAAGGCCGTGTTCAAGAACCCCGAGCGCCTGCTGGAGACCGCGTACGGCGAGAACGGCGCGAGCGTCGGCGTCCAGACCGACGGCGGCGCCATGTTCATCGCGGGCGTCTCGGGCATCGCCGAACCCCCCGTGAACGATCTGTGGACGGTGCCGGGGGAGGAGAATATGCTCGAGGAATACAAGCGCATGGACAGCGAGTTCTTCAACAGCATCGACAGCACGCATTACTTCCATATCCGGCAGCTGACCGATTTCCTCGACGCGATCCGGAATCACCGCGAACCGCTGATCACGCTGGAGGACGGCCGCAGGACCGTCGAGCTGATCACGGGCATCTACCGTTCCAACCGGGACAGAATGCCGGTCAAGTTCCCGCTCGTGCCGGAGAACCGGGACGATTTCGACGGACGGCTTTTGAAAGCCTGACGGAACACCGTAAAAACTGAACGCATAGGAAAAGAGCTGGACGGTCATCCAGCTCTTTGCTATTCACTTCAGGACTTATTCCTGCTCGGTCGGATATTCGGACTTGCCGGTTATCTTGCGGCGGAGGATCTTGCCCATCCGCTTGAGCGCGTACGGACCGACCAGCTTCATCATTTCCTCGGCGGTATGCATGTCGCTTGCGGCAGGCAGGTCGCGGGTGAGATGGATCGCATCGAATTCGCAGCGCGTCGTGCAGAGACCGCATCCGACGCACTGGTTGAGGTCGACGGTCGTCGCGCCGCAGCCCAGGCAGCGGTTCGCTTCGGTCTTGACCTGCTCCTCCGTCAGAGGGAGCCGGAGATCGCGGAACGTTTCCCGCGCTTTCCCGCCGGAGAATCCCGGACGCTGGCGCGGGGAGCTGTCGAACGAATCTGGCCTCGTGATATCCTCGCGGTCGAACTCGATGAATTCCCGCTTGTCCCTGCCGATCGTCAGGGACTGGCCGGGATGCACGAACCGGTTGATGGAGACCATGCCCTCGCGTCCGTCCGCGATCGCGTCGATCGCGAATTTCGCGCCGTGGAAGATGTCGCCGCCGACAAAGATGTCGGGTTCCCCGGTCTGCAGTGTCTGCGGATCCGCGACGATCGTGCCGTTTCTGCGGACTTCGGCCCTGCTGCCCTTCAGCAGGTCGCCGAGTTCTGCGCTCTGGCCGATCGCCATCAGGACGTTTTCACATGGGACGGTCATGGTGTCGTTCTCGTCATACAGCGGGCTGAAGCGGTGCTCCTCGTCGAACACGCGCGTGCAGCGCTTGAACACGACGGCCGTGACACGCCCATCCTCCGCGCGGAGCACTTCCTTGGGACCCCAGCCGTTCTCCACGGCGATCCCTTCTTCGAGCACTTCCTCGACCTCGTCCTTCGCCGCGGGCATTTCCTCGCGGGACTCGAGACACAGCATCGTGACTTTGCCCTTCGTGCAGCGGAGCGCGGTCCTCGCGACGTCCGCCGCGACGTTGCCGCCTCCGACGACCACGACGTCGCCCTTCAGCGTTTCAGAACCCTTGAGATTGACCCGCTTGAGGAAGGCTACGCCGGACTCGACGCCTTCGCCCTCTTCGCCGGGCACGCCCGCGAGGCGTCCGCCCTGCAGGCCGACCGCCACAAAGAATGCCTTGAAGCCCTGCGCGCGGAGCTCATCCAGCGTGACGTCCTTGCCGACTTCCACGCCGCAGCGGATCTCTGCGCCCATCTTCTCGATGATGCCGATCTCCTTTTCGAGCACTTCCTTCTCGAGACGGAAGCTCGGGATGCCGTTCAGCAGCATGCCGCCCGGACGGCTTTCCTTTTCGAACACGGTGACGGGGTAGCCCTCCTTGCGGAGATACCAGGCCGCGGACAGGCCCGCGGGGCCCGCGCCGATGACGGCGACCGGGAAATCGGTCCACTGGTTGCCTTCGCCGTTTTCACAGATGACCGTGAACTCTTCCGGATGGTCGAGCTCCCACTGCGCGAGGAACTTCTTGATCTCGTCGATCGCGACGGGATTGTCGATCGTGCCGCGCGTGCAGCGGTCCTCGCAGCGGCGGTTGCAGACCGCGCCGCAGACCGCGGGGAACGGGTTGTCCTGCCGGATCAGGCGCACGGCTTCCGCGTAGCGCCCCTCGGCGGCCATCTTGATATATCCCTGTACCGCGATGTGCGCGGGGCAGGCGGTCTTGCACGGGGAAGTGCCCGTGTCGTAGCAGTTGATTTTGTTGTCGTCGCGGTAGTTGCGGTTCCACTTGTCCTCGCCCCACACATGGTCGTCCGGGAGCTCGTGCATCGGGTACTTCACGCGCGTGCCGTCCGCTTTGCAGAGCTTCTGGCCGAGTTTCGCGGCGCCCGCGGGGCACACCTCGACGCACTTTCCGCACGCGACGCATTTCGTCTTGTCGACGTGCGCGCGGTAGGCGGAACGGGACATGTTGGGCGTGTTGAACAGCTGGGACGTCCGGAGGCCGTAGCAGCTTCCGGGCGAGCAGTTGCAGATGCCGACGATCCGGTCCGGACCGTCCAGGTTCGTGATCTGGTGCACGTAGCCCTTGCGCTCGGCGCGCTGAAGGATCTCGATGACCTCTTCCCGTGTCACGTAGTGGGCGTCCTTATCGGTCTCGACCAGGAATTCCGCGATGTCGCCGAGCCCGATGCACATCTGGCCCTCGATGTCGCCTACGCCCTCGCCGCGGATGCGCTGCGCCTTGCGGCAGGCGCAGACCATGGTGCAGAACTTGTCGTATTTCTCGAGCCAGTGGGAGAGGTGCTCCACGCTGACGCTCTCGGGTGTCGCTTCGATCGCCTTCTCGACCGGGATGACGTGCATGCCGATGCCCGCGCCGCCCGGCGGCACGAGCTTCGCGGCAAGCTCCAGCGGCTCCTGCGGCGCGAGGTTGAACATCGTGGCGACCTCCGGATAATCGTCCGGAAGGGTCTTGTGCTCGACCATGTACTCGCCGGATCCGACGACCCACTTGGGGACCCAGTACTGGATGTGCTGGTCCGCGTTGTCGCGGTTCTGCTCGAGGATGCCGATCCAGATCAGGTGGTCGATCACCTTCTGCGCCTCCTCGACGGTCATGCCGTTGCGCTCCGCGAGTTCCGGCGTCGTCAGGCCGACGCGGCGCTTTTTGAAGCTCAGCATGAACTTGACTTCCTTCTTGGTGAGCAGGCGGTCCAGGATCCAGAAATCCATATGGTTTTCCTTCAGCCCGCCCGGGAGCTTCCTCGGGATGTTGTCGGTGATCATCAGGGCGAGCTTTCGGACGAGCTTCGCCTTTTCCGGATCGTCGCAGTGATGCCCGTCGACCGGGTAGTCGCGTTCGTTGACGTGGATGTTCGGGTTGACTTCTTTGATCATACGTACCTCATTACTCGATCGGGATCTTGATCGTCATATCGGAGAGGGGATACGCGGCGCACGCGTGCACGTAACCGAAGTCCCTGTCCGCACCGCGGCGGCCGTCGCTTTCGGGGCAGACGAAGAAGTCGCCCTTGAGGACCTTGGTGCGGCAGAATCCGCACTCGCCGCTCCGGCAGGCCGTCTCGATCCGGATGCCGGCGCGCTCCAGCGCGACCACGAGGCTTTCCGTCGCCTTCGCGGGGATCTCGTCTTCATGGATGCCGCGCACGACGGTCAGGGTATACGTGTTGTCCTTCTTTTCGACGGGATAGCCGTCAAATGCCGTGATGTCCTTCGCCTGGCCGAACACCTCGAAGCGGATCCTGCGCTTCGGTACGCCGAGCTTTCCGATCTCGCCGCGGAGGAACCGGTACATGACCTGCGGACCGCAGATGAAATAGCTCGCGTCGTCCGGAGCATACTTTTTGATCAGCTCCGCCGTGAGGAACCCGCGCTCGCCCGCCCAGTCCGGTTCGTCCCCGGAAAGGACGTTGACGACGTGCACGCGGTCCCCTTCGAGGGAAGCGAGTGTATCTTTCAGGATGATGTCGTCCGACGCGACGGAACCGTAGAGGATCGTCAGATCCGCGTCCATCGTGCCGTGCGCGATCTCTTTGGCCATGGAGACGAACGGCGTGATGCCGACGCCGCCCGCGAGCGCCATGATATGACGGGAGTCGCGCAACGGCTCGTAATAGAACTGGCCAAGTCCCATGTTGCCCTTCACCGCGGTGCCGACCGCGAGCGTGTCGTTGACATAGTCCGCGACGAATCCGTCGCCTTTGGAGCGGCGGACGGTGATCTCGACGAACCCGTTCCCCTCACGTGCTTCGTACGGCGCGGAGGAGATGGAATACGGGCGCTGGATGATCTTTCCGTCGATCTCAAAGTCGAGCGAGATGAACTGGCCCGCGTAGAAGGGGGGCAGCTTGCCGCCGTCCGGCCTTGCGAACCGGACGGTCTTGGACGTCGGGCTCGCGGTGCGGATCTCCGTGACGGTAAGATCGATCTTGCCGGGATGCCATTCCCTGGCGACATTGCCGATGGGATCGTCCTTGACAGAGGCGGGGGAAGCGTTTTCAAATGCCGCAAGACGCGCCTTGGTGACGCGGGACGCGCCGCCGACGTCTTTTATGAATCCTTTGATCTTCATTTTGCCGCCTCCTTTTTCTTCATATCGTCCAGCACGTTCTTCGCAGCTTTCCTGCCGTTCGTGACCGCAGGGCCCATGCCGTCGCCGGAGATCTGGTGCGCTCCCGCGAACTCAAGGCCTTCAAAGAACTTTTCGGCTTCCGCCGTCTGCAGTCTCGCGACGATATGGTCTTCCATGGTGTGCGCGTAGCCGTAGATGCAGCCGTTCCACATGCCGGTGTAATGGGCGACGGTCATCGGCGTCTCGATGACGATCTCCAGGATGTGGTCTAAAAGGTCGACGCCGAGATACCGGCTCATATCGCCGATCATCTGCTTTGCGACCTCGTGCTTCACCCGGTCGTAGTCGTCCGCGGAGACGGTCTTCCAGCCGTCCGCGCGCGGAAGCGTGGTGATCGAGAAGGAGCAGGTGCCCGGGGGCGTCGCTTCCTCGTTGCCGAGGTTGTGGCAGATGCAGGTCAGATAGCGGTACGGCCCGAGGCCAGCGAGATCCTGATACAGCTCGTCGGTGTCCATCGTGTCGCCGATGAAGATGCTGTAGTCCTTGATGCCGAGTTCCTCTGCGGTCTTGTCGAGGATCATGATGACGGAGAAGGCGGTCAGGCTGAGCCTGCGGCCGTTCACCATCTTGAGCGCCTTTTCCGGAACTTCCGAAATCGGCTCGATCATGGACGTGTAGACCTTGTTCGGATAGGCCGCGGAAATGACGTAGTCCGCGTAGATCTCATCCCCGCGCGCGGTGCGCACGCCGTATACCTTGCCGTCCTTTGCGAGGATCTTTTCGACCTGCTGCCGGTATTCGATCTGCACGCCGAGCTCCTCGGCGCGCTCCGCCATCTTGAGGCTCATCTCATGGGAAAACTTCCTCGGGATATACGAGCCGTAGCCGATATAGTCGGCCATCAGCACGGAGAAGATCGTGAACGGGAGATCCTTGAATCCGGATCCGACGTAGATCCAGTAGGGCGCGAGCAGGTCGAGCACCTTCTGGGGCAGGCCGAACGTGTCGAGCACTTCCTGCGTCGAATAGCCGGCGGTCTTGACGAACGCCTCGTGCTTTAAAAGCATCTGGACCTTGCTCATCGGGTGGATCGAAAGCTCGTTGACGCTGTCGAACACGGTGTGGCAGAGGCTCAGCACCTTCATGACCTTGTCATAGGAGCCCGGGACTTCCGCGTCGATCTCGCGCGCGAACGTCTCGAATCCGGGATGGAGCGTGACCTCGAGGCCGGGCAGGGAAGCATGATAGGCTTCCGGGACCTTCAGCCAGTCGATATGGATGCCCATGTCCTCCAGGAACTTTCCGACCTTCAGGCGGTTGCCCTCCGGCCCGATGCTCATCATCTCGTGAAGCGCCGCCTCGATCTCGATCCCGCCGCGCACAAAGCTCGTCGCGATGCCGCCGGGCAGGTTGTGCCGCTCGAGCACGAGCACGTCCTTGCCCTTGTCCGCGAGCATGAGCGCGGAGGAAAGGCCCGCGAGCGCGCCTCCGATCACGATGACATCATAGTGATCTTTGTAGAATTTCATACGAATCTTTTACCGACCCGCGCGCTTGAACGCGCGGATCTTCCTTTCTTGAAGATGTGAAAAAAGGCCGCCGCCCTGATCAAAAACAGGGCCATACGCAAAGATGAGGGAGCGGGTCACGCTCCCTCAGGATCACTTTTGATTAAAAGAACCGCTCGACCAGTTCGCGGGAATATTCGGCGGTCTCGTCCATATCGCCGAAGCTCATGACTTCGCCGGCGTAGAAGGTATCGTACTTGTCCTGCATCGCTTCGACTTTCTCATACCATCCGTCCGCGTAGTCCTTGGAGAAGACATGCGGGAAATAGTAGACGCTCCACTCGTTGATCACGCTGGAGGCCGGGTTGTGCATCTTCTTGAGGTCGTCCAGAACGGTCTGGCGGCACTCGTCGTACGGGATCTCCCTGGTATCCTTGTGCTTGCGCAGCGCGTACGTCGTGATGACCTGGTCCTTGGTGTCCTTCCAGCGGCGGTAGTAGACCATCAGGTGGCCGAGACGCTCCTTGGTCATGTTCTCGAAGACGTAGTAGGAGATCTCCGGATGATCCTCCGGCTTGGTCTCCACCGCGAGCACGTCGTAGCGCTCGTAGTCGATCTTGCTGAACAGTTCCTTCTCGTCGTCGCGGACGTCGAAATAGTCGACCATGCCCTTCTGGCCGTCGGCGCGCTCGTTCGGGATGTAGAGCGGTGCGGTGACGATGATCTTGTCATATTCCTCGGTCAGGCCGTTGACCGTCACGTAGACCTTGCCGTCCCTGCGCTCGACCCTGTCGATCGTGCTGTTCAGCCTGGCGGGATGTTTCAGATGATCGTTCAGCTGCTCCCAGATGTACTGGGTGCCGTTCTTCCAGGTCCAGAGGTTGACCTTGACGAAGTTCATGCAGGTCTGGAAGTCCAGATATTTCAGGACGTAGGCCGCGGGGATCTCGTCGAAGTAGCCGTAGCCGAAGGAGGTGTACGGCCCGATCCAGACGTCCTGGGTCAGCTCGACGCCGTTCAGTTCGCAGAAATCCTTGAACGGCAGGCAGAGATCCTTCAGGTTCGGGTTCACGCCGCTGACCGGCTCGCGCTTCGCGTTCGCCTGGGAGAAGCCCTCGTAGCGGCCTTCGGAAACGCCGCGGTGGCCGTTGACGTCATAGCCCTTGTACTTGGTCTCGAGCAGTTCGCCGAGCTTCTTGATCTGCTTCTTCATCCGGAGAAGACGCGGGATCTTCAGGATGTTCTTTTTCGGCTCGAACGGTTCGATGACCTTTCCGTCCTTGTTCTTGTAGTTGCGGTTGAGCTTCGGACCGTCGTGGGTGATGCCGCAGAATTCCTCCACGTCATGGACAGCGTAGTAGCTCGGCACGCCCATGATGGCGCCCATCTCGTAGCGGCGTCCGTTGTAGGTCGGGGACCAGCATTTGCCGCCGACGCGGTCGAGTCTCTCCAGGATGGTGTAGTTCTCGTATCCCTTCTGTTCCAGGTACATACCGGCGGACAGACCGGCGGGACCGCCTCCGACGATACAGATGCGAATGTTCTTATCCATGCTGTATTGTTCCTCCCAATCAGATTGTGTGTTGTCACGCAAATATTATTATATCTTATGCGTCATGCGGATGCACTTGTTTTTTTTAATATTAATTGTACGAAAAGGGTCGAAATGAAGCCCCGTTTTGGGTAGAATAATCATATATGGAGTTTTATCGCGGAAGCGGAAGGAGGCGCCACGGGATGCGGTTTGACGGATTCGCTTCGCTGCTCACGTACCGGGCGGAACAGACCCCGGACGCGCCGGCGTTCTATGTCGCGGAAAACGGGGTGAAACGGGCGTGGACCTGCGCGGAGTTCCGCCTCGCCGTCTGCGAGCGCGCAGAGGCGCTCAGGGCGGAGGGAAAGGCCGCGTACGGGATCCTTTCAGACGGCGGGGAGGCCTGCGTCACGGAGATCTTCGCGTCGGTCGTCGCCGGGCGCCGCACCGTGCTTCTGAACGAGAACGTCCCTTCCGAAGTGCTCGCTGCCCTCGTAGCTGAGGCGGAGCTCGATTCGCTCTGGGGCGACCCGGAACTGTGCGAGGAGCTTTCGCCCGCGCTGGTGCCGGAAGCGGAAGGCGGAGAGGGGGAGATCCTGTTCTTCACGTCCGGAACGACCGACCGGTCCAAGGCGGTCGTCCTGACCGACCGTTCGCTCATGAACAGCGCGTATAACGGCGGGTACCTGCTGCCGCTGTCGCCTGAGGACACGCTTCTCTGCATGCTCCCGCTCGACCACGTGTTCGGATTCGTCTGCGGTGTGCTCTGGGGCATGAGCTGCGGCGCTGCCGTCGCGCTCGGGCGCGGCGCGCGCCACTACGCGGAGGACTGCCTGTTCTTCCGGCCGACCGCGCTTTCCGCCGTGCCGGCTCTCCTCGGATTCCTGCTGAAGGTCCGCGCGCTCAACCCGGAACTAAAGCTGATCCTGATCGGCGCGGGCGGATGCCCGGAACCCATATTGAACGCCGCGAAGGCGACGGGCGCGAGGGTCTGCTTCGGGTACGGGCTGACGGAGACCAGCTCCGGCGTCGCGCTTTCGCTCGGGACGGGCGATCCCTACGCGATGGAGGTCTGCCCGGACGACACGATCACGATCGCGCCGGACGGGGAGGTCCTGATCGAGGCGCCGACCTGCGTGATGCAGGGCTACTGGCGCAGGCCCTCCGACACGGAAAAGGTGCTCCGTGACGGCGTTCTGTACACGGGCGATCTGGGCAGGATCGACGAATGCGGGAAACTGCACCTGACGGGCAGGAAGAAGGAGATCCTGGTGCTGCCCGACGGAACGAAACTGTATCTTCCGGAATACGAGCAGGCGCTTGCCGCCGCGCTCGGCTCCGACGCGCTTCTCGTGCTGCTCGACGGGGACGCGCCCGTGCTGCTGCTCGAAGGCGCAGAGGGGGAAAAAGAGGACGTCATGCGAAAGATCCGTCCGGTCCTGGACGCGCGCCCGCGCGGACAGCAGATCCGGAGGGTGGAATATTACGGGAAACCGCTGCCGAGAACGGCGAGCGGAAAAATCATGCGTTGGGCGATCCAACGGGAAAAGGGGAAAGAATGACCCGCAGAGAAGAGATCCTTGAAAAGACCAAAGAGATCATCGTGGACTCCCTTCCGGAACTGGAGGGGAAGGAGTTCGACGAGAACACCGTGATCAACACGGACACCGGCATCGATTCGATGGGGTTCACCCTCATCATCTGCAGACTGGAGGCGGCGTTTAACGTACGCATCCCGAACCGCCAGTGGCAGAAGCTGTCAACGCTCGGGGATGTGGTGGACGCGATCGACAAACGCCTCGCGTAATGAACGCCATGTACGGGATTGAGTACCGGATCCTGAGTTCGGACACGGACGCGTCAAGAAGGCTGCGTCTTTCCAGACTGTTCACGTTTCTGCAGGAGGCGTCCATCGCGCATACGACCGAACTCGGAATGGGCAGGGAGAAAACGCTGGACCGCGGTCTTCTGTGGATCGTGACGCTGCAGCAGGCGGACATTGCGCGGCTTCCCGTCTACGATGAACGGGTGAGACTGTTCTCCTGGCCCGGGGACACCATGCATCTGCTGTTCCCGCGGTATTACCGCATGGAAGACGGAAACGGGGAAACGATCGTGAAAGCCAGCGCGATCTGGGCGCTGATGGACTGCAAAACGCGCCGCGTCGTGTTTCCGGAGGAATACGGGGTCGAGATCGCAGGCGAACGAACCGGCGCGGAACCCGCTCTTCCGTCCGCTCCGAAACCCCCGAAGAACGGGGAAACGGAACGTTTTGCCGTTCCGTACAGCTATGTGGACCTCAACGGGCATATGAACAACACCCGCTATTTCGACCTGGCCGAGGACTGCGTCGGCGCGGCGGCAGAGGGCCGGGAGCTGCATGCGGTGGCTACGGAATACAAGGCTGAAGCCCGGATGGGCGACCGCCTGTTCCTCCGCTGGGGGGGAGACGGGGACCGTTTTTTCCTGTC
>JAFPWV010000029.1 GCA_017412675.1 Clostridia bacterium | reverse complement strand
GTATTTGAGATCCGAGGTCCCGTCGACCTTCGCCGCCTTATAGAGCTCGTCCGGAATCTGCTCGAAGTTCTCCTTCAAAAGGTAGATATAGAACACCGACGTGACCGACGGGAGGATGAGGCCCCAGAAGGTGTTGCGCATGTTCCAGTCGGTGATGGTGACGAAGTTCGTGATGACGACAAGCTCGTTCGGGATCATCATGAGCGAGAGGAAGAGGGCGAAGACGGCGTTCTTTCCCCGGAATTCGAGGCGGGAGAAGGCATAGGCCGCGAGGACGGTCACCACGAGCATGACGGCGGTCGTCGCGAGGGTGAAGATCAGGGTATTGAGGAAATACCGCGCGAGGGGCACGGCAGTGAAGGCGTCGCGGTAGTTCGCAAGGGTCGGATCGGTCGCCACGAAGCGCGGGACGAATTCCGAGTTGTAGGAGCTGTAGCTCTTGAACGAGGAGAGGACCATCCAGTAGAACGGGAAGAGGACGATCACGGCCCACAGGGTGAGCAGCGCGTAGACGGCGCCGCGTCCGACTTTCGGAAAGATCCGTTCGGAGAGTTTCGGTTTCACAGTCCGGCCTCCTTTCTCAGACGACCGCGTTCTTTCTGCTGATGAGCAGATTGACGCAGGTGATGGTGAAGACGATCGAGAAGAGGATGAGCGCGGCGGCGGACGCGTAGGAGGGATATCCGCCGGAGTTGCCGTAGAGCATGTCGTACACATAGCCGACGATGGTGTTCATCCCGGCGGCGTTGAGATCCACGCCGAAGAGCGCGACGGCGTCGCTGTACGCCTTGAACGCGCCGATGAAGCCCGTGATGATGAGATAGAAGAGCATCGGGGAGATCATCGGCAGGGTGATGCGCCAGAAGATGCGGCGCTTCGAGGTGCCGTCGACCTTCGCCGCGCTGTAATACATGGGATTGACGGAGGCGAGCGCGCTCGTGAGGATCAGGATCTTGAAGGGCAGAACGATCCAGACGGTGTAGATCGACGACACGAGGATCTTCGCCCAGTAGGGACCGTCGATGAAGTCCACCGTCGGGCCGCCGAACGCGTGGATGAGGAGGTTGATGAGGCCGTCGGAATAGGCGGTCTTCTTGAAGAGGATCATGAACACCAGCCCGACGGCGAGGGTATTCGTGACGTAGGGCAGAAAATAGACCGTCTGGAAGAGCTTTTTGAGCGCCTTGATCGAGTTGAGGCCGAGGGAGATGAGGAGCGCGAGACCCGTGGAGACCGGGACGGTGATGAGCACGAGGATCATCGTGTTTTTCACCGCCTGCAGGAAATACGGATCGCGCAGGACGTAGGAGAAGTTATAAAGACCGACGCCGAAATACGACTGGGAGGCGGAATTGTACCCCTCTTCGAGGGAATACACCACCACGTCGACGAGCGGATAGACCATGAAGAGCCCGAGGAACGCGATGGCCGGCGCGAGATAGAGCCATGCCTTGAGACCGTGTTGTTTCATGTCACGCCTCCGATGCATCACGGGGACGGATGCGGTCGCCGGTGACAGGATCGAATAGATGGGTCTTCGACGGCCGGAGGGCAAACCGGACCTCGCCGGGCTCCAGTCCCGCCGCATCCTCCGCGTCCACGATGGCGCGCCCCGCTTCCCCGTCGAACGCGGGATGGGTGAAGACGATGCTCGTGTCCCGGCCCATGACCTCCACGCGGGAGAGTCCGCAGACCATCGGGCCGTCGGGGGACGGGAGAAAGCCTTCGGGGCGGATGCCGACCGTGACCTCCCCGTCCGGAACACCCGGCACGCCGAGCACGGCATCGGAGCCGAGGAAGAGCCGCCCGTCCTTCACGGAGCCTGAGAAGACGTTGATCTTCGGGGTGCCGAGGAAGGTCGCGACGAAGAGGTTGACTGGATCGTCGTAAACCGCCTGTGGCTTCGAGATCTGGTGGATGACGCCGTCCTTCATCACGACGATGAGGTCGGAGATCGACATGGCCTCCTCCTGGTCGTGGGTGACGAAGATGGTCGTGATCCCGGTCTCGCGCTGGATGCGGCGGATCTCCTCACGGGTGGCCAGGCGGAGGCGGGCATCGAGGTTCGAGAGCGGCTCGTCGAGCAGGAGGACGCCCGGACGTTTCACCAGGGCGCGCGCGATGGCGACCCGCTGCTGCTGACCGCCGGAGAGCTCCGAGGGACGGCGCTCCATCAGCTCCTCGATCTGCACGAGCTTTGCCGCTTCATAGGCGCGGCGCTTCATCTCCTCCTTCGGGAGGCGCTCGTCGCCCTTGAAATTGCCGAGCGGGAACATGATGTTCTCGAGCACCGTCATGTGCGGATAAAGCGCGTAATTCTGAAACACGAGCCCCACGCCGCGCTTTTCGGGCGGAAGGTCCGTGACGTCATCCTCGCCGAAATAGACGCGTCCCTCCGTGGGGACCTCGAGCCCGCTGATGAGGTTGAGCGTGGTGCTCTTGCCGCAGCCGGAGGGGCCGAGGAGACCGATCAGCGCGCCGTCCGGGATCTCGAAGGTGAGATCGTTCGCGGCGATCACTTCCGTTTTGATTTTCTTATTCCGGTTGGGAAACCGTTTCGTGAGATGTTCGAGTACGATCTTCATAAACCGCATCCTCCCAATGATGCTGAGATGGAACTGCTGTCAGAAAAAGAATCCTGTGAGATAGGCCGCAAGGGCTGCCGCCGTCGCGACGACGATGAGGGGCAGATCGAACCACGCGAGCGCCAAAGCTGCGGCGGCTCCGACTGCCGAGGGGATGAGGCTGCCCGCGCTCGAGAAGACGGCGGGGACCGTCATCGCCGCGAGGACCGCGTAGGGGACGTAGTCGAGAAAAGAGCGGATAAAGCGGGATTCAATCTTATGCCGGAAGAAGGCGAAGGGGAGCATCCGGATGAGATAGGTGACGCCCGCCATGACCGCGAGGGAGAGGTAGAAGTTCATGCATCCTCACCCCCGATCGGAAAGAGCAGCGCCGCCGCACACGAGGCGATCAGCGTGCAGAGGATGACGGAGAATCCGCCCGAGAGCGCGGGGATCAGAAGGCGCGAGAGGACGCTCAGGACGGCAGCCGACACCGCCGCGAAGAGAACGCCGCGCCGCTTTTTCGCCGTCGGGACCACGATCGCGATGAACATCCCATAGAGCACGATGCCGAGGGCCGCGGAAATGCGTTCGGGAAGGATCTCCCCCGCTGCCGCGCCGAGGGCTGTTCCCGCGATCCATCCGGCGGCGGAGATGAGGATCACCCCCGCCATGTAGGAAAACGTCAGGGGGACCGGTTCGGCCGAACACACCGCGAAAATCTCGTCGGTGATGCCGAAGGATGCCGCAAGCCGTTTCGGCAGGGTGAAGCTCGGCGCGGTCTTCTGGGAAAGGGAGAGCGACATGAGCGCGTAGCGGAGGTTGATCGTCAGCTGCACGAGCGCGAGCTCCGCAAGTCCGCCGGCTGCCGCGATGATCTCCACCCCGGCAACCTGACCGGCGGAGGTGACGCAGACCGCGGAAATGAGCGTCGCCTGCCAGACGGCAAGTCCCGCGCGCACCGCGAGGATCCCGAAGCCGAAAGACACCGAGAGATACCCGAGCGCGATGGGGACCCCGTGAAGGATCCCGCGAAAGAAGTTTCTTGTCATACGCCCTCCGTCAGATACAGCCGTCTGAGCCGATCCCGCTGTTCTTCCCCGATGCCGAGGCCGTCCCGGAGAAAGCCGCCGAAGCTTCCCCAGCGCTCGTTTGCCGCACGGTATGCCGCATCGAGGTAATCCGCCTGTGCCGTGAACATGTACAGAAGAGCCTCTTCCGCGTCGGGACCGGACATGCCGTGCGCCGCGAGCGCATCCTCCGTGAGTCTGGCGATCCCGCCGCCGAGGTGATGGTTGGAGGCGAGATAATCCGCGCGGATCGCCTCACGGTCGACGCCGAGAAGCTCTTCGACGATCACCGAGGCAAAACCGGCGCGGTCCTTTCCGGCGGTGCAGTGCCAGAGGGTAGCCCGTCCGCCGCCCTCCAGGAGCAGCCGAACGAACGCGCCGTATCCCGCAAGCGCCGCGGAGGAGGTGACAAAGCCCTCGTAGGTGCGGCACATATACCCCTTTGCGAAGGCCGGGCTCTCCATGAGGATCCGGAGGGCTTCCCGGTCCGACGCCGCATCGCGCGTCACGCCCGCCGAGAGGTCCTCGATGATCGGGAGGACGACCGTGCGCACGCCGGGGATCGCGGGATCTGGGAGCTCTGCCCGTTCCTTGTCCGAGCGGAAGTCGACGACCGTTCCGACGAGATCCGCCAGAACCTCCCGGTCGTGGGCAGACGCCGCGGCAAGATTCCCGCTGCGGATCAAGAGACCCGGGCGGACGGTCCGGCCTCCCACCGCAGACATACCGCCGAGGTCGCGCGTATTGGGAAGGGATTCAAAGGGCGGGCAGCGGCTCATAGGCTCTCCTCCGGTTCCGGATGGCATCCGGGAAATATCCGTCTTGCTTGCATCATTATACCGCCTTTTGCGGCCGCTGTCAACCTGGAGAAGAGAGACGGCACAAAAAAGCGGGACTTGACAGACGGGCCGCGGCGCGCTACAATAGAGAGGACAAATACTTCCGCAAGGAGGGGACCGCGATGACCGCAATGAACACGACCCGCATCCCGGAGCGCTACCGGATCCCGCGCGGGGACGGCGGCAAGCTCGAAGAATTCTTTTATCGGTACGAGGGCGAGAAAAAGCGCGCGCTCGTCTACCTGCCGAAAGCCGCTCTGACCGATCCCGGACGGCGCTTCCCCACCCTGACACTCTTCCACGGCGGCGGCGACAGCGAGGATTCCTTCTTCGGAGGTCTCGACGGCGCCTCGCCCTTCAAACCGATGCTCGACTGCATGATCGCCGAGGGGACGGCTGCGCCGGTGATCGTGATCGCGCCGACCTATTATCACCGGGACACTGAAAATGCCCGGACCCATGCGGGCGACGCGATGCATCTGACCGAGGCCTTCCACCGCGAAGTGAACGAAGCGCTGATCCCCGCCATCGACGCGGCGTACCCGACGATCCCGGACCGGGACCATCGCGCGGTCGGAGGCTTCTCGATGGGAGCCGAGGCGACATGGAGCACCCTCGCATGGGGCGGGCAGAACGTCCGGTACTATCTCCCGATGAGCGGAGATTTCTGGGCGGTGAGCGTCAAAGGCGGGCTCGATCATACGTCCGAGACCTGCGACCGCCTGATCGAAGGGATCCGCTCCTCCGGGCTCGAACCCGCGGACTATGAGGTCTTCGCGGCGACGGGGACCGAGGACATCGCCTATCCCGCCATGCGCCCGATGGTCGAGGAGCTCATGACGCGCGCGCCGTGGTTCACCCCTGCCGGGGAGGGCGGGAACCTCGCGTGGGCGATCTCGCCGGGATGGCACGCCTACGAATGGTGCTGGGACTATCTCGCCATGGCCCTGCCGCGCTTCTTCCCGCCGGAGAATTTAGGCAAATGATGAAAAGGCTGCCGCAGTCAAACGCCGCGGCAGTCTTTTGACGATTCTTCATCGACGGTGTATTGGAACGAGGTGAAGACCGCTTCCCCGCCGGATTCGCGCCGGGCGTAGGAGAACAGTCCGATCCGAACGCCCGTGAAGTGATCGAGGCGGTAGACGAGCTTATGGACCTCGCCGAGCGGGACCCACGCGCCGTCTTGCCGGATCTCAAACCACATCCTGTCCGCGAGATCGCGGAAGTCAAAAACGGCCCGGAGGGTGAGCATGCCGCCGTCCAGCGGGACCTTCGCGCGCTCGAAGAAGCCCTCGTCGGTTTTCTCCCGCATCACAGCATAGACCACGCCGCCTTCCCGCAGGATCCCGGCCTCGGCGAACAGTCCCTGCAGCGCTGCGAGCCCCGCGGTGTCGCCGTCCCGGAGCCCGCTGCCGTCCACCGTGACCTGTGCCGCGCATCCAGGGCCGAAGGTCCGCATGGTCAGCATGTTCTTCGCGTGCTCCGCGTCGGGATCGCACCGACCCGTCCGGATCCTCAGCGTTCCGCCGCCGATCTTGACGAGCGAAAGGTCCGGCTCATGGTTCCACTCCCATTCCGGGAGGAGCGTGTCGGCGGTGAAATCATCGGAAGCATAAAGGGGACGGTAACGGTATCCCGGCCGTGTCGAGGGGACGTCGATCTCATGCGGCGGGGAGGCGAAGCGGGGATATCCGTTTTCCCAGGTCACCGGGACCAGAACGGGGATCCGCCCGACCGCCCCGTGATCCTGAAAGAGCATGGCGTACCAAGCGCCGTCCGGCGTGTCGACAAGGCCGCCCTGCGCGACGCCCTGCCGATGGAAGCCCATGTCGTCCTCGAGCACGTCTCCGCCCGTCCATTCGCCGTCGAGGGAATCGGCCGTGAAGACCGCCTCCGTGCGCATGTGCCCCGCGGGCCAATGGATGAGGGTCAGAACGTACTTTCCGTTGATTTTATAGAGATGCGAGCCCTCGTAGCCGAGTCCGTGGATCTCGTCGCGCACGATGACGCGGTCAAGGCCGCCCGGTTTCGGACGTGAAAGGTCGTCCTCGAGCTCGGTGAGGCGGATCTCGCGGCCTCCGTAGGCGATGAAGACGCGGCCATCGTCGAAGAGGAGCGAGGAATCGTGATAGAAGCCCTCCATCGGATGGGCTACCCAGGGGCCTTCGATGGCATTTGCCGTGAAGTGATAGCTCTTGTGGGTGTCGTTTGCGACAAAGACGACGTGGAAGACGCCCTCATGACAACGGAGCGTCGCGGCCCACATGCCCTTCGAGTAGATCGCGCCGTCCTCCAGCCTCTGCGCCGGCGTATGGTCGAGCGCGTCGTACACATGCGCGGCGGTTTCCCAGTTCACAAGATCGTACGAGCGGAGGATCACGCCGCCCGGAAAGAAGTGCATGGTGGTGGAGATCATATAGTAGACGTCCCCGACACGGATGACGTCGACGTCCGGGTAATCCGCCCAGATCACGGGATTCTGATGCATGGCAGCCTCCTTTGCGTTCATTCTTGTCCGTCTTCGTAGATGAGGATCCTCACCCCGCCCGGCGCGCCGTGGACTTCAGAGCGGAAGCGTCTGCCCCGGAGCGCGTCGGCGAGCGTCTCGCTGTCCGTGAGGAAGGTCGGGGTGGCGCGGATTGGACCGGGTTCCCCCGTCAGACGCCCGACGTTCTCGACGTAGAGTGAGCACGGCTTGCCCGCGGCGTCCGTTCCGTAGAAGAGATAGCGGGCCGAAAGGACTCTCGCTTCCCCCGGCTTCTCCGTCTGCACGTCCGCCGCGCCCGGCCGGATCTCGCCCCGGAAGAGCGGGGAGTCGACGCGTCCCCCGAAGGGAATGATCGTCACCGCGCCGTCGGGGCTTCGGAGATCGCTGATCCCCGCCCCGTCGATGACGATCTCGAATTCCATGAAGGTCTTTTGCATAAACGCCTCCTGACCGGATCCGTCTTTTCCTTATTGTATCATTCTCCCGCGCCGCTGTCAAGGAAGCGAAAGGCCTTTCCGTCCGAAATGTGCAAATTCCGCTTCTTTTTGCCGCCCGCTCTTGATTTTTCATGCGGGATGCGCTATAATGGCCTTGTGTGGATTTTCCACCGAATCCCCGAAAATACAACCTGCGAGGTATTGATCATGGCTGAATTCAGAGTCGGCGTCATCGGTCTCGGCGGCCGCGGCATGGGACACATCCACGGCATCCTCACCGAGCGGGACGATACCGTCGTCACCGCCGTTTGCGACACCTACGAGGACCGCTGCGCGAGAGCGGCGAAGCTCTGCAAGGACAAGAAGAACTGGGATGTGGCGACCACCACCGATTACCGCGCGCTCATCGAGCGGGACGACGTGGACGTGGTCTGCATCTTCTCCGCATGGGAAAATCACATTCCCGCGGCAATCTACGCGATGAACTGCGGCAAGCAGGTGGCGACCGAGGTCGGCGGCGCGTACTCCCTCGAGGATTGCTGGTCCCTCGTCGAGACCTACGAGCGCACCCGCATCCATTGCATGATGCTCGAAAACTGCTGCTACGACCGCAACGAGATGATGGTCATGCGCATGGTCCGCGAGGGCGTGTTCGGCAGGATCGTCCATCGCGAGGGCGGCTATCAGCACGATCTGCGCGAGGAGATCTCCTTCGGCGCGGAGAACCGCCACTACCGTCTGCGCAACTATCAGAACCGCAACTGCGAAAACTACCCGACCCATGAGCTCGGCCCGATCGCGAAGATCCTCGACATCAACCGCGGCAACCGGATGCTCTCCCTCTCCTCGATGGCGTCCGGCGCGTTCGGTCTGAACGACTATGCCGAAAAGAACCCGAAGGTCAACCCCGAGCTCAAGACCTTCCGCTTCAATCAGGGCGACGTCGTCAAGACGAACATCAAGTGCGCGCGCGGCGAGCTCATCACGCTCACCCTCGACACCACCCTGCACCGCAACTATTCGAGAAACTTCACCGTCCGCGGCACCAACGGCTATTTCAGCGAGGTCTGCGACGGGATCTATCTCGAAGGCAAGGCGTCCGAATGGGATCACGGCTTCTACGGAAACATCAAGGAATACCGCAGGGACTGGGAGCATCCCGTCTGGCGGAAGTTTGAAGAGGAAGGCGTGAAGGGCGGCCACGGCGGCATGGACTGGCTCGTCTTCGACGCGTACTTCGGCGCCCTGAGAGACGGTGAAGCCCCGCCGATCGACACGTTCGACACCGCGGCGTGGATGGCGATCACCCCGCTGTCCGAGGTCTCCATCCAGCAGAACGGCGCGCCCGTCGACATCCCCGACTTCACCCGCGGCATGTGGACGCATCGCCCGGAGTGCGACAAGAACCACGGCTTCTATACGCTGGACAAGTAAAACCGATCCGTCCCTCGAAAGCACCCCCACACACCGACCAAACAACTATACAAGGAGGCATCTCTCATGAAACGTATTCTTCCGATCCTTTTGGCACTCGTTCTCCTGACCTCTCTGATGCTCAGCTGTGAGAAAAAGCCTGGCGCGGAAGGGCTCTACACCTTGAAGAGCATCGACGGCGCCCCCCTCGAGGAGCAGTTCGCGCCTCTTCTCGACGAGGGCATGAGCATGGAAGACCTGCTCTCCCTGTTCGGGCTCTCCTCGCTCGAGGAGTATTTCACCATCGATCTCAAGGCGGACGGTACGATCGCAGTGTCCGTCGCCGGCGAGGATTCGACGACCGGCACCTGGAAGCAGGAAGGCGACAAGATCACAGCCGTGATGGACGAAGGCGATCCCATTGTGATGACCTGGAACGGCAGCGAGCTTTCCTTCGTCGAGGACGGACAAAGCTACGTCTTTATCAAAAAATAAGCGAAACGGATCATAAAAAAAAACGCGCGGTTCGGGCAGAAGCTCAGCCGCGCGCTTTGTTGTGTCAGGTTTTGATCGAACGGTTTTTGACTTTCCCCGCGATCCATGCGATCCCCCAGACCGCGCAGAAGACGGCGAGGTTGACCGTCACGACGGCGGCGCCGGTCTGCAGCGAGAGGAGGCAGGCCGCGAAGAAGCCGACGATGAAGCAGGCGACCGAGATCGCGGCGGAGAGGATCACCGTGCGGCGGAAGTTGCCCGTGAGGCGCATCGCCGTGAGGGAGGGGAAAATGATGATCGCGGAGATCATGATCGCGCCCATCATCTTCATGCCGACGACAATGGTGATGCCCGTGAGAACCGAGAGGGTGAGGCTGAAGAGGCGGGTACGGATCCCGGCAGCGTGGGCGAAGGTCTCGTCGAACGTCACGGCGAAGATCGTCTTGAAGCAGAGAAGGAACCACCCGATCACGACGGCGGAGAGGAGGACGGAGATGAGCATGTCCTTGTCCGAGATCGTGACGACGGACGCGGAGCCGAAGAGGGACGAGCAGATATCCCCCGCCCTGCCCCCGGTGAGATTGTAGAGGAGCGTGCCGACCGCGACCGCGCCCGTCGAGACCACCGCGCAGGCGGCGTCGCCGTTGAGGCGTCCGTCGTTCTGCGAGAGGCGCAGGATCAAAACCGACGCGAGGATCACGACGGGGATCGAGATCTCCATCGAATAGAGCGATCCGACCCCGGCGCAGGATGCGAGCGCGATGCCGAGGAATCCGACATGCGAGAGGCCGTCGCCGATCATGGAATAGCGTTTCAAAACGAGGCTCACCCCGAGGACGGCGGAGCAGAGGGAAACGAGGATGCCGACCGTGAGCGCGCGGCCGATCACGCGGAGCAGAAACGGGGATGAGAAGATTTCGCCGAACGTCACAGCAATCCCCCCCTTTCCGCAACGTAGTGAGGCGCGTCCGCCGGATGATCCGGTCCGTGGCGGTGCAGCGCGTCGTCCGCCTCGTCGTCGAGCCTTTCATGGCGGCGATAACCGTCGACGGTACCGTAGAACGAATGGCCGCGGCAGAGCGAGAGGACGTGTTTTGCCTCCCGGAGTGCGCAGGAGACGTCGTGCGAGACCATCATGACCGCGCAGCCGCGCTCGAGATTGATCCGGCGGATCGCCTCGTACATGCCGTGGACCGCTTCGGGATCGAGGCCCGTCACCGGCTCGTCGAGGAGCAGGAGCGTGTCCGAAGCGCATACGGCGCGGGCGAGCAGGACCCGCTGACGCTGACCGCCGGAGAGTGCGCTGAGCGTTTTCGGCGCGAGATCGGACACGCCGAGCATCTCCATGGCGTCGGCGGCGCGCTGCTGGGCATTCCGGCTCCAGAGAAAGCCGCGGCCGTCCCCGTGCACGCATCCGGACAGGACCACCTCGCGCACGGAGGCCGGGAAGTCCCGCTGGATCTTCGAGATCTGGGGCAGATAGCCGATGCCGCGCTTTTTCACTTCCGGCGCGATC
Source organism: Clostridia bacterium (assembly GCA_017412675.1). Taxonomy (GTDB): domain Bacteria; phylum Bacillota; class Clostridia; order Oscillospirales; family CAG-272; genus UMGS1696. Next base: position 11,494 of record JAFPWV010000029.1, on the reverse strand, counting down.
GAGAGCAGGCCGGCTGCCGGCTTGACCTCGCCCGTGATCGCCTTCATGAGCGTGCTCTTCCCCGAGCCGTTCTCTCCGACGACGCAGAGATAATCCCCCTCGGCGAGGGTGAAATTGACGTGTTCCGCCGCAACCACGCCGTCGTAAGCGAGCGTCAGGTCGTGCGATTCGATGAGATTCAAGGTCTTCCCTCCTTCGGGTGTCAGTTGAGGGCGATTTTCAGGGTTTCGAGGTTCTGCCGGAGCAGATCGAGGTAGGTGATCCCGCTCTCGAATTCCTCTGGCGTCACGTTGTGTCCGGAATAGAGCGTGAGGACGGCGCAGCCCGTTTCCCGCGCGACGGCTTCGGCGCATTTCCCGTCCGAGAGTTCCATCACGAATACGGCGGGAATCCCCTCCTCCTCCACCTTCGAGACGAGGAAATGGATCGTTGCGAGGGACGCCTCCACGTTCGAGGAGCAGCCGGAGAACGCCGCGTAATAGTCAAGCCCGAATTCCTTCGCCAGATAGAGGAACGGGAACCGGTCCGCAAAGACGAGGGTCTTTCGCTTCGCGCCGTCGATGGTTTGACGGTATGCGTCGCTGAGCGCAAGGAGCTCTTCTTCATAGGCGATGCGGCGGTCGGTCAGGATGTCCTTTTCCTTCGGGAACAGATAACGCAGGTGCAGCGCGGTCTGCTGAACGATGCCGAGCAGATTGTGGAACGAGGTCCAGATATGCTCGTCGATCGCGTCTTCTTCGGGCTCCTCCTCCGTCTGCAGTCCTTCCGTCTTTTCTTCCGCATAATGCAGGGAAGTATCGATCAGGCGGCAGGAATCCGGGCGGTCCTCCTCCCGCATCGAGGCGAAGAGGTCGTCGACCCAGTCCTCGCTCTCGCCGCCGATGTATAAAAAGAGATCCGCGTCCGCGACGAGGGCGGTATCGGCGAGGGTCAGCTCGTATTCGTGCGCGTCGGTTCCGGGCGGGAGCAGCATCCTGACCTCCGCGAGATCCCCGGCGAGGACGCGCGCGGTGTCATACAGGACGAAATTGGTTGCGACGACGAGGGGCTTGTCGGAGGACGGCTCCGCGTCGGTTTCCGTGCAGGATACGAGCGATCCCGCGAGCAGCAGGGCGGCGAGAAGAACGGATAAAGCTTTACGCATGGTTTTGTCCCTCCTTGCGGCAGTTTTCACAGAGGCCGTAGATCACGGTCCGTCCGCAGTCCACCGCGAACCCGTGTTCGTCGAGGAAATGCGCGAGGATCGTCGCCATGAACGTGCAGTCGGTATGGAGAAGCTCGCCGCAGCGCTCGCATTTGAGATGGATGTGATCGGCGCATGCCCCGCAGGCGTTGTACTGATAGGTAGCGGAATCGCCGCGTCCCGAGCCGGAGGAGAATTTCTTGATCAGGCCGCTCTCCGTCAGGGCGGTGATGGCGCGGAAAACGGTCGCTTCCCCGGCTTCGACCGCTTCGTAGACCTCCCGCGCGGTGAAACACCGGTCCCCGTGATCCATGAAGAACCGCAGAACCGCGTCGCGCTGTCGCGTATGGTATTTCATGATGCCTCGCATTTGAAATTGAATTTCATTTTCAGATTATAGCACAGCTTTCTCCCCGTGTCAAGGGCGGGAACGGAAAAAAGCGGCCGTTAAAGCCGCTTTGCCATGCCGGTGTTCGTGAATTCCTTCGTGCCGGTCAGTTCCCGCTCCACTTCGATGAAATCCGGGATCCGGAACGCCTCATCCTCATCGCCGAGCTCGATTTCGAGGATCGCCCGTCCGACCAGTCCGTCGCCGCCGATCTCGTAGGGATAGACGTCGATCTCCATGACGTGATCCTCCCACGGGAAGGCGTACCGCGTCTTTTCGAGCCGGGAGAAGGCTTCCTTCCGATAGGCGTCATACTCCTCCTTCGAGAGGACCCGTTCGTTCTCGATCCGCGAGATGCCGGAAAGGTCTTCCTTCTGGGTAAAGACATACGTCTCGCGCCCGTTTTCGCGGATCAGGCGCACGCGCCGCTGGACATTCTTCCCGGGAAGCGCTTGGAGATACGTCTGGACGATGCGGCGCACACGGCAGCCCGGCAGAGCGGCGATCCTTTCGAGATCGGGGAGCCGGATGAGGAATTTGCGTTCGATTTCGACGGACACGGGGGACCTCCATGAGATTCAGAGCAGCGCTTCTCCGCGAAAGAACGAACGCACATAAGATCGGAGCTCGTAGCCGGTGTGCAGATTCTCCGCACCGCCGATGAACGCCCGCTTCTCCTCTTCGGTGAGGCGGGAGAACTTTCCGAGGGTGGCGTCCGCTTCCATCAGGGCGGCTCCGAGAGCTTCCGGCATAGGAGCCGTTCCTTCGGGGCGGATGTCGGGCTGTCTGGGATGTTTTTCCATGTTGTTTCTCCTTTTTCCGGGATTTGTCACCCACAGTATGCCCGGAAAAAGGCGTTTTGATACATGCGTATTGTACCGCATCCGAACGGGTTTGTCAAGGCCGGTTTCGGGGAAGCCGCCGAACCAACCGGGCCGCGCGCGCATATCCTGTAGCGAACCCTCGGAAAGGAGGATGCGAAATGTTCAACGACAACTTCCTCTGTTGGATCGCGATCGCGCTCGCCGTGATCGGTCTCTGCGGATGGTGCGGAACCGGCTCGACGGACAACGGCGGCTGCGGCGGATGCATAGGATCCGGGAATACCGGATGCGGCGGATGCGGCAACACCGGATGCGGCGGCTGCGGACGCTGATGACAGGAATCGCGCCGTGTATGGGAATCTCCGTACACGGCGCTCTTGTTATTCGTGATTCATCCGGGCCCAGGTCTCTTTCATGTCGTCGATGCAGGCGTCGGGGACCGATCCCTCGAGGGGGGAACCGTATTTGAAGAGCTCCCGGACGTAGGTCGAGCTGATCATGGAAAGCTCGGGACGGGCGGGCAGGATCACGGTCTCGAGCTCCGGATCGAAACGCTTCATGATGAACGCGAGGTCGTATTCGTAGTCGAAATCGCTTCCGGAACGCGCGCCGCGGACAAGGTATTTCGCGCCAAGCGTACGGGCGATGTCCGAGGTCAGGCCCGGCCACATCGCCGCATCCGCGTTCGGGATCCCGGCGACGGTTTCTTCGACAAAGCGCAGCCGGTCCGCGGGGGAAAACATGCCGGACGGCTTTTCCGCGTTGGCGAGGATCACCACGGTCACGGCGTCGAACAGGGCGGCTGCCCGGCGGATGAGGTCTTCATGGCCGGCGGTGACGGGATCGAAGCTCCCGGTGATGACGGCGTGTCTCATGCGTTGTCCTCCTCCGGTCCTGCCGGTTCTTCCTCGTTCGGATCGGATTCCGGCGCGGCGGCGAGCAGGGTGATCCGCGTCCGGCCGTAGAGCGACGATTTCAGGACAGCATAGCGCGCGCGGAGGGATTCGTCCCCGCCGAAGACGTCCGCGAGGATGCGCTCGGCTTCTTTCGCCTCGTCATGACGGAGCTTCGCTGCCCGGACCGGAACGTCGCAGTCGGTCTCGCAGACCACCGTTCCGCCGAGCGCGAGGATCCCGCCTTCGTCGATCGCGCGCAGGGCTTTCGGCAGCATGTTGCTGTCGTAGGGCGGATCGAGGAAGATGATATCGAAGGTCTCCCGCCCCGCCGCACCGCGCAAAAAGGACGAAAAGCTCGTGTTGAGGATCCGGCAGCGGCCGAGGAGGTGGGTCTTCTTCGCGTTCGCGGCGATCACGTCCGTCGCCTCGCGGGACATATCCACGAGGGTGGCGCGCTCCGCCCCGCGGGACAACGCTTCGATGGCGAGCTGCCCGCTTCCGGCGAAGAGGTCGAGCACGTCGCGGCCTTCGATCTCGAATTGCAGCATGGAGAATACGGCTTCCTTCACGCGGTCCGCCGTGGGACGGGTCCCTTCTCCGGGGACGGAGGCGAGGTTCGTGCCCCGCGCGCTTCCTGTTATGACTCTCATTTGGTCGTCCTTTCCGTCAATTCCGTTCGTCGTTCGGGTTGCTGTGATAATACTGATAGATGTTGTCCGCATCGGAGGCGGAAATACCCGGCACCGCGGCGATCGCTTCCCGGTCCGCCGTTTTCAGGGCGGCGAGGGATCGGAAGGCGGCGAGGAGGGCTTTCGCCTTCGCGGGGCCGATGCCGCGGATCTTCTCGAGCGTCGAGGTCTTCACGGTCCGGCGCTTCGCCCCCATCATCCGGGAGACGGCGTAGCGGTGGACCTCCTCCTGAATGCCGTATACCAGCCGGAAGACGTCCGCCTGCCGCGCGATGTTGATTTCGCCTTCCTCATCGACGAGGGTCCTGGTCTTGTGGTGCTCGTCCTTGACCATGCCGAAGACGGGGATGTCATAGCCCTCCTTCGCCATCCTCTCCCGGATGACGGAAACATGTCCGCGTCCGCCGTCGAGGAGGATCAGGTCGGGAGCGGCGCTCATGCCGTCGCCGGGCTTGCCGATGTGCGCGAGGCGCCGGGTCAGGGCTTCGGTCATCGCGGCATAGTCGTCCTGCGTGTCCTTCGATTTCATCGTGAAGGTGCGGTATTCGCTCTTCTTCAGCTTCCCGTCGACGGCCGTGACCATCCCGCAGGTGATGTGCTCGTCGCCGAGGTTCGAGATATCGTATGCTTCGATCCGCTCCGGCAGGACCTCCAGATGCAGCATCGAGGCGAGGGCTGCGAGGGTCCTCTCGTCGTCGCGGTCGCGCTTGGCATTATTCTCGGAATGCTTCGCCGCGTCCGTGACCGCCATGTCGCAGAGGTATTTTGATGCGCCTCTCTTGGGCGTGCGGACCTCCACGCGATGGCCGGACCGCTCGGTGAAGTATTCCTGCAGGAGCGTCCGGTCGTGCTCGGGGATGTCGAAGGAGAGCAGGATCTCGCCGGGGATGAATTCCCGCGACTGATAGAGCGACATGAGGAACGCGGAGAACGGCGAATCGCTCTCGTCCCCGTCCTCCTCGAAGGTGATCTCGTCGCCGCCGAAGAGGAAATGTTCGCTGTCGGCGATGTACCCGCTCCGCACATAGAACACCGTCGCGCAGTCCCGGAAGCGGACGCCCTCGAGGTTCGTGAGGTGCAGGCCGATGACGTCGCACTCCACGTCCGGCGATCCCACGGCCTTCTGCCGCTCGCCGAGCTTTTTCAGGCTCTCGATCGCGTCCCGGTGCTTCGCCGCCGTCTCGAATTCGAGCGCTTCCGCCGCCTTCTCCATCTTTTCCGTCAGATCGGCGATGACGCCGCGCGTGCCGCCCCGGAGGATCCCCGCCGCCTGCTCGATCGACGCGCGGTAATCGGATTCGTCGACCTCCCCGGTGCAGACACCCATGCAGCGGCCCATCTGATAATAGACGCAGGGCCGTTCCCTGCCGATGTCCTCGGGGAATTTCCGCTTGCAGGACGGGAGACGGAGGGTGCGTTCGAGCTGGTGGATCACGGAGAACACGGTCCCCGTCGAGGAATACGGTCCGAAGTAGAGCGAGCCGTCCGGCGTGCGCTTGCGGTCCATCGTAATGCGCGGCCAGGGGGCTTTGACGTTGATCTTTATATACGGGTAGGACTTTGCGTCCTTGAGCTTGATATTGTATTTCGGGGTGTACTGCTTGATGAGGGAGTTCTCGAGCGCGAGGGCTTCCATCTCCGTGTCGCAGGTGATGAAGCGGAAATCGTGCACCGACGCCGCCATGCGCGAGGTCTTCGCGTCGTGCGCGCCGTGGAAATACTGGGAGACGCGGTCGCGGAGGGAGCGCGATTTTCCCACGTAGATCACCTTGCCCGCGGCGTTCTGCATGATGTAGACGCCCGGGATGCGCGGGAGTGCCGCCGATTTTTCCCGGAGGAAATCAATGTTCGGAGAACAATCTGCCATACCGTCTCCCCATAACAAATCGAGCGATGATGCATACGTTCACCATCGCCCGTCATTCTTCACTTTACCTGCAGGAATTCGATGCCCCTCCTGCCATGGGGCGGCCCGTTATTCGGCGAAACCGCTGTCGATGAGGGTGATGGTCATCCCCTTCACGATGCCGAGCGAGAGAACGCCGAGCAGACTCTTCGCGTTCACTCTGCGGTCATCCTTTTCGACCCAGATGGAACTCTTGTAGGAGTTTGCCTTCTGGATGAAGAACGTGGCCGGTCTTGCATGGAGACCGACGTTATTCTTAATGGTTACGTCGCACGAAATCATATCTTACGCTCCTGATGTATAATGATCGGTCCTGAGGCCGTTCCCACCGGCGAGCCTCGCGGGATACCGGCGAATATGGCTACACCTATGATTATAGACTTATTATAGCAAAAACCGCATACAAAATCAATAGTTTCTCACAATTTTTTTATCGGCAGGTTCCACAACATGTGTCATGCCGCCGGGAGCAATTTTGTATTTTCTTCTTCGCTCTTTTCTCCGGAAAACGCGGAATACCCCGCGCCTCTCTGGTACAGGGTATTCCGGGTTCCGGTTCCGGTGTATCGGATTTTCGATCAGGAATGCTCGGAGACGTAGATGCCGACGCGGCTGGCGATCTGCTTCGCAACGTCCTCGGCGGATTTCGCTCCCGCAAAGACGGCGGAGAGGTCTTCCTTCACGATGTCGACAAGCTCGCTGTCCGTACGGGCAATCTTGGTGGCGTTTTCGACGATGCCGCGGATATAGTCGATGGCCTCCTGGCTATACGGCTGGTGGGAGTTTTTCTGGAAGTTGATGTAATCCTCGGAATAGCCTTCGTCCCGCATCCATGCGTAGGGATCGTTTTCGACGGGCTCGGGCTCGATCGCATTGCCGTCTTCGTCCACGTCGACTTCCTCCACGACCACATCCTCGGCGTAGGTGTAAACGCCGTAGTTATCCTTGGAGTTCGCGTACATCTGATCCATCGCGGCCTTCGAGATCGAGAATTCGTAATCCTGATTCATCAGCTTCTCGTCGTTCAGCAGGTACTTGATGAAGTCCCACGCCTGGTAGCGGGCGGCGGATTTCGCGCTGATGGCGAGCTCGAGATTCGGGATGATGACCGCGCCGTTGCCCTCTCCTTCACGGGGATAGCCGATCGCGGTGACGTCCGGGGAGGCGAACTGGTTCAGCGAGTAGAGGTAGTCGACGAAGGAAGAGATATAGGTCATCTGGAAGAGCGCCGTGTCGTTGTAGAAGCGGAGGGTGTATTCCTCCTCGGCGGCACGCTCGACTTCGGGATCGTATTCGTAGTTCTCGGGGTACCGTCTCTCCCAATAGCTCTTTTCGGGGCAGGTCTTGAGGTAGTTGGCGAATTCGATGAAGCCGGGGGTGTCGAAGTAGGTCTTGCCGGTCTTCCAGTCGATGAAGGAATCCATCGAATACTGGAAGAAGTTGTCGACGATGTTGTCGCGGCTGTATTCAAAGAACGCGCGGCTGCCGTCGGGCATGGCCTTGATCGCCTTCATCATATCCTCGAAGGTCCAGCCGGCCTCTTTGCCGACCCGTTCGCTCTTCGCAAGGAGGGTGTTGACCGAATAGAGGAGGATGAGCGAGTTGAGCTTGTTGTTCGTGAGGTTCGCGGTGAGAAGGTTGTTTTCGAGCTTCGAGCGGTCGATGCCCCGTTCGGGATCGTCGATCAGGGTGTTGAGGTCGACGAAGATGTTCTTGTGGAAGTAGCTGTCGATCGGGAGGGAGTTGTCGAGCGCGATGATGTCCGGCAGCTTGCCCGTCGCGATGTCGTTGTTGAACTGCTTCGCGGCGCCCTTCCATTCGTTGTCCTCGTTGTTGTAGGAGGAGTAGTCGACAACGGTCACGCGGACGCCGGTGTTCTGCTTGTTGAAGCGTATGATGGAATTGCGCAGCTGATAGTTCGTGTAGATGCAGGCGAGGCGCAGGATGATCTCCTCCGCGAGCTGTTCATCCGGGACGCGGTGATAGACGGAAACCGTCGTCGTGCTCTTCCCTTCGGACCAATCGGTGACAGCCATGAGGAGGCGTCCGTCCTTGAGGAACGCGATGTTGCCGGAATTGGCGATATCGGAGTTGATGTAGTTCAGGACTTCCTTGAAGGAACCGTCCGCGAAGTTATACGCGTTGATGCCGGTGGAGCTGCTGAAGTAGAGGTTCTCGTCGTCGCAGGCGATGAAGCTGCCGTTCGAGCCGATGACGTCGTTCGGGATCTGGACGAAATCGCCGCCCTTCTCGGAATACTTCAGCTTCTGGCCGCCGTTGTCGTAATACATGACCACGAGACGGTCGCCGGAGACGCCGAGGGAGTTGATCCAGCCGTCCTGCATGTTGAGATCGAGCTTCCCCTTGTAGTTGCCCTCGAGGTCGGTGACGATGAGCGCGCCGGACTCCGTGCCAAAGATGAGTTCGTCGCCCCGGATCACGGACCCGCTGATATAGGACATAGACGGATCGAGGCCGGCTTTCGTCATGGCGTCGTTGAGGAGGACCGCGCTGACGTCGCCCGTCGCGGGATCGACGCGCACAAGGTTATAGGTCGTCTTGGCCTCGCTGTAATCCTCGTTGTATTCCCACTTGTTCGTGATGCCCATCAGACGTCCGTCGGGCGCGGCGAACAGATCGGAGGTCATGTAGCCGTACTGCTCCTCGTCGAAGTTGAACGGCACGATGTCGCAGGTCTTCGCGTCGATGTCGATGGCGCAGAGCATGTTCTTGTTCTCGTAGTTGATGTACCAGCCTTCCGGGAGAGTGGCCTGCTTCTTGTCGACTTCTTCCCAGTCATAGCCGGCTTTGCGCTCGACTTCCTCGCCCAGATCGTTGTAGGTGACCGTGAATTCGGCGTTGTAGGTCAGATAGGCTTTCTCGCCGGCCGCGGTGAGACGCTGGACATAGCGGACGTCCTCGGGGAGCGTGATGTCCTCGCCCGCGTAGACGTTGGTGCGCTTTTCCTTCACGGGTTCTGCGGTTTTCTTCTTGCAGCCCGCGAGGGTCGTGAGGGCGGAAGCCGCGAGGAGGACGGCGAGGGCGGCGGAGACGATTTTCTTGATGGTCATGTGTTACCTCTTTCTTCGGGATTTTCGCTGAACTCGAATTCGGATTCGAGCGGTTGTTCTTCTGATTTCTCCGGTTCCTTTTCGTTTTTAGGTTTTTTCTGCTTTTTTGTCTTTTCCGGTTTTGCCGGACGTTCGCGTTTTTTCTTTGCGCGCGCTTCGGAGAACTTCTTCCAGCCGTTCTTCACGCTCTGGACCACGGTGTAGCCCGAGACGCGCAGGAGGATGAACGAGAGGAGGAGCGAGGAGACGGCGATGGCGGCGGCGGCGACCTCGAAGATCATCAGGACCGCGGCCCGGTAGTCATAGACGCGCGCTTCGTTCTCCCAGTAGGGATATTCGATCTTGTTGACGCTCACCCACGCGTAGGAGAGCTCCTTCATATTGGCGAACCGGTTTTTCAGGGAGAACCGGTCCGTCGCCTCGCGCATGACGCTCTGGCTTTCGTTCGCAAAGACGGCGGATTTGAAGATGTTCATGGCAAATCCCGTGACGGGATTCGGGAGCGCGGCCTCGAAGGAGGTGACGGCGGCATCCCCGACCTTCCGGTATCCGGCGTAGCTCATGTAGAGGCGCGGGGAGTCGCCGTAAGCCCGTTTATACGGTCCGGAACCCGATTCCCGCGCCGCGATGCCGACGATGACGAACTCTTCCCCGCCGATCTCGACGGTCATGCCGATGATGTTCTCCGCGCCGTAGACCCGCCATGCGAGGTCGCGGTCGAGCACGACGCCGCGCGGGATCGAATCGTCGTTGAGGAATCCGCCGCCGTATTCAAACGAGAGCGGATGGAAGACGAAGAAGTCGCCGCCCACCGCGAGGGTCTTGGCATTGACGGTGCCCTTGGTCCCCCGGACGGATACCGTGTCGTCCGCGGCGTAGCAGTACGTCCACGAGCGCGCGCCCTCCTTCGGGGTGACGGAGGCTTCGAGCAGCTTCGCGTCGATGGAGCGGGCCCATCCGAGCGCGTCGTCGCCCGTCAGGCCTGCGCTCTGTTCGGCGTAAAGCGAGACGACGGCGAAGCGATCCCCGGAGGCGGACCACCGCTTGCCCGCGTCAAGGAACCCGAGCCTGCCCCGCATACCGAGGACGATGAGCTCGATGATCCCGATGAGGAGCAGCGCGGCAAGCATCACGAGCGCGACGATGCCCGAGGCCTTGAGGATTTTCTTGTTGACTTTATCGCTCATGATTCCCCCGCATCAATCGCCTGCGAGGCGGACCTGCTGACCGTCCGTGATCGGCGTGGTCGAGCTGGTGATGACGAATTCGCTGCCGTAGAGCCCGCTGACTGCGGACTGCGTGTCGTCGGAGGCGAGGATCTCGATGTTCGTGCGCTTGGCGACGTAGCGATTCCCGAGCGGGGTCTTCTTCGCCTCGACGGTCAGAACGAACTTGCCGTCGTTGTCGTCGCGGATGGCGGAATTCGGCAGGACGCTGTCATAGGACTGGCTGCGGTCGCCGATCGAGAAGTCGAGGGACTGTCCTTCGGAAACGTCGCCCGAGACGTTGATGACGATGATGCGGTTCTTACCCTGGCTCTTGGGATCGGAGCGGACCTGGGCGACGGACGCGGTGATGTTGGAATACCACCACGAGTTGGTGACGGTGCAGGGGGAGCCGACCTGGATGCGGCGGGCTTCCTCGGCGGGCATGCTGATCTCCACGACGTAGCCCTTGTCGGCGATCTCGATGGACGCGACGGTGTTGCCGCTCGAAACCGTGTCGCCCGGGACGAAGGAGACGGACACGACGCGGCCCGCGATGGGAGCGAGGACCTCGGTGTTCTCCGGCGCATTCTCATATTCCTCGATCTTCTTTTCGAGCTCTTCCAGTTCCTTCTTCTGGAGTTCGAGCTTCTGATCGGATTCGGTGCCCTTCCGGCCCTCGGAGGCTTCGAGGATCTCGAATTCCTCCTTCAATTCGCGGATGCTGTCTTCCTGGGCCTTGATGTCCTTATCGATTTCGTCGGGATCGCGGCCCTTCTTGGATTCGGCTTCGGAGAGCTCGGTCTGTTTGTCGGAAATCTGGTCGCTGAGGTCCGAGATCAGGTCGTTGATGTCGCTGACCTGATCCGTGTAGGCCTCCACTTTGTCGTCGATGGCGTCGATCCGGTCCTCGTACGCTCTCTTCTGCTGATTCAGGGCGTCGATCCGGCTCTGATACCCGTCGGCCTGATTCTTGTAGTAGTAGTAGGTGCTTTCATGCTCTGCGGCAATACCTTCCGCCGCGGACTGCTTTTTCAGAGATTCGAGGTTGGATTTGGCCTTCTCGTAAACCTGCTCCGCCGTCTGGAAGTCCGTTTCCGCTTTCGTCAGCGCATCCCTCGCCTTGGAAAGGGCGTTCTGCGCTTCGCCGAGGTCGTAGCCGAATTCGTAATTGATGACGTCGTCCACCTCGGGCATATCGATGACGTAGAGCTTTGCCTGTGCATCCGCGAGCTGGCGGTCAAGGGAGGAGAGCGATGCGTCCCGGTCCTCCGAGGCGCGCTTGTAGGCCTTGGTGAGGGCATCCGCCTGTTCGTAGTAGGCTTCCCACGC